>JASGTU010000055.1 GCA_030058085.1 Chloroflexota bacterium | reverse complement strand
ACAATGTTCCAATCTACGGCGCGGGCCGCACCGTTACTGTCGCCAGGGGGATGGCGTCGCCGGACGGCTCGCCGTCGCGCGTAACCGGCAGGCGCTGCATGGTCGCGAGGTCATACAGCCCTGCGTAGATCGTATAGTCGCCCGGCGCCGCGTCTACGGGAAGGCGCAAGTTGCGCTCGTCCGCCACGACTTGCTTGGGCAGCCAGGCGCTGGCAGGCATGAAGCCGTCCAACGGTTGGCCGTCGTCCTGGGCGGCTACTGCGCCATCCGGGCCGGCTACATGGACGAAGGCCGTATAGTCGACGTCAATGGGCTGCACGGCTTGCCAGAAGAGCGTGACGGTCAGCGCTTCTCCCGCTTGCAGCGCCAGGCGATCGGGCCGCAGGCCGGCGCCGCTTTCGGCGCGCCAATCCGCGCCGGTCAAGCGCACCAGGCCGCCGAGGTCCGCGGCCGGCGTCAAGGGATGGGCCGGGCGGGTGGGCGGATCGCCCACGCGTATATAGTCCAACGTGACCAGGTCGCCGGCGGGTTCCCCCGTGAGGGCGTTGGTCGCGTCCAGAAGCTCGCCGCTAGCCGGGTCATAAAAGCCCGCTTCGACGCGATAATAGCCTGGGGCCGCGCCGGGCGGGATCGCCAGGTCGTGACCGTCGGGCCACACGACGCCGTGCTGCCAAGAACTGGTGGCTGCGCCCCAGGGCCAGCCCTCGCTGCGCGACAACTCCTGGCCGTCCGGCCCGACAATGCGCACCAAGACATTCAGGTTGCTGTCGATCGGCGCCAGGTTCACGAAGTAGAATATAGCACGGAACGATTCGCCCGGTGAAATAGAGGCCGCCGGCAGTTGGTAGCTGACCAGTCGAATGGCCGCGCCCCAGTCGGTCACGTAGTCGGGCAGGGGCATCTGATGCAGGTCGTAAATGTGCGCGTAGTCGAGGCCGTCGATTTGCACGACGTGGACGGGTTCGTAGCGGCTGAAGTGGGCGACGGCGCGCCGCGAAGGGAGTTGGCGCTGCCAGTCCTGCGCGTAGACGATGGCGTAGTCCGCCTCGTGCCAGAAGGTGATGGGCAGGGTCTTGCCGCGGAAGAAATAGGAGAAGGGGCCGTTGGTATAACCGGAAGCGACGGTCAACCGGTCGGCATCCGGCAGCGTGTTGAGGTAGCGCGCCGCCTCGTCCGCGCCTTCGCCCCAGCCGATCATCATCGTATCGGGCGCACGCGCCGCGCCGCCCATCAGCGGGTTGTAATAGCCGAGGTAGTAGGGGAAGGCGGTCAGGGCGAGCGCCGCCTGGACTATGAGAAGCAGCGCCAATAGGGCGGGTTGCGCCCAGCGCAACAACGTCGCCCGTCGCCTTTCGGATAGCCAAGCGCCCAGGGCGACGATGCCGCCGCCGGCGATGAGGGCGAGGGGCAGGTAGGAAGGCAGCAGATAGCGGTCGAACTTCTTGGCGCCCAGGTTCATAAAGAGCAGGAAGCCCACGGCATAGAGCGCCAGCGCGATGGCGGCGAAGCGAGGGCCGGGCCGGTCGAACGGGGGGCGGCGCGCGGCGTAGGCGACGAGGGCGAGGGCTAACCCCAACAGGACGACGGGCGTCGTGCGCCACAGATAGGTGACGGGGTAGAAGCTGAATCCGGGGTCGCCAGCGTAGACCTCTCCTGCGTAGAAGGTGGGCTTGAGGTGGCCTTCGACCGCGTATTCGCCTGCGGCGTCGATCACCTGGCGCAGGCTGCCGAGCGGATCCACCCACATGGCGGGCCAGAGCAGCACGAACGTGAAGACGGCGAGCAGCGCCCACAGCGCCGTCATGCCCGCTAGACGGCCTAGGCTGCCGCGGCTTCGGTTGCGAGAAGCAGCCGTGCTGTGCCCGAGAGGAAAGGCCCACGCGCCCAGCGCCAGCGCGGCCATGAAGGGCAGCAGGAAGAGGGCCGGCGAGCGCGTCAGCCAGGCCAGGCCCGCCGCCGCTGCCGACAGGATAAGTGCATAGAGCCGGCGCTCCTGGAGGTAGGCTAGGAATGCGATTAGCGACAGGAACATGAAACTGCTGACCATGCCGTCGAGGTGCAGCAGCCGCGAGTGGGCGAGGTGGAAGGGGGAGAACGCGATCAGGGCAAAGCCCGCGGCCGCGGGCCAGAGGCCGAACAGGCGCACAGCCAGCACGAACGCAAGCGTCAGGCTTATGGTAATCGACAGTACGACGAAGGCGCGGCCCGCCGCCAGCAACTCGACCGGATCATAGCCCTGGCTGCGCAAGAACGGCTCTATCTCCTCCGTGAGCCAGCCGAAATAGCCGGGCGCGTCGTGGGCATAGGACGGGTAGGCGGTGAGGAAGCCGGCTAACCCCGCCCAGGTGACGGTGACGCCGGGATGGTGGCGCTGGAAGGCGGCGGCAAAATCGCCCTGTGCGAGGGCGCGATAGAAGTTGCCGGAGCGGGCAAGCCAGGCGTGTTCGTCCGCAGTGACGAAGCGGTCGAGGGCCAGGCCGCGCGGCAGCCAGATGAGCGCGGCCATGAGCAGGGCGGCGAGCAACGCCCGCAGCTTTGGGCTAAGCGTGCGCCGTGCGCCCGCAGCCGGCGGCCCTTGCTTCTTCCCTGCGCTTTCCCCGGACTCTGCGGCGATCATGGCGGCGTGACCGTGATGTCGGCTAGCCCGAAGGCGTCGCCCAAGTGCGCGCCGTCCGGCGCGAAGATGTCGAGGCGGTCGCCGGTTTCGCTGTCATACATGCCGACCAGCAGCCGGTAGACGCCGGGCGGCGCGTCGGCAAAGATGGGAATGTAGTAGCGGTCGACGATGGTATCGCCCGGCAGCCAGAAGTCGCTCGGCAGTTGGTTGCAGACGGGCTCGCCGTCGCGCTGGCCCGCCTTGTGGTAGTCGGTCATGTCGATGATCTGCGTGAAGACGCTGTAGGCGGTCTGCAGCGGCTTGCCGGCCTGCCAGTAGAGCGTGAGCAGGACGCCTTCGCCCGGCTTGGCCTCGGTGCGGTCGAGCGAATAGCCGCGCAGGCGGATGCCGTCGCCCAGGCGCAGGTCCAGTTCGTGCTGCATATGGATCGCGGCGGACGGGCCGTCCAGCTCGAAGATCGGGCCGGACAGGTCGCGGTCGAAGCGCTGCTCGAAGTCCTCGACGCGGTAGGTCTGCGGCGTGATCGGCGCGCTGTCGCTGGTGTAGATGCGCAGGCGCGGCTGCTCGTTGACGAGGACCGTGCCGAACAACTGGTAGCCGTCCGCCTCGATTTGCTCACGCACCACGGTGTTGTAGCCGAGGTCGGCGGGCTCGACCGATTCGTGCCAGATGTAGTAGACGTGGTCGCGCGGGCAATACCCCGCGCCGCGCGTGTACCAGTCCGCCACCGGTTCCTTGCCATGTACCTCGAAGGGCGCGTCGAGCACGCCGTCGGCGTAGAGCGCGCCGACCGCCTTCCAGCCGTTTTTGAGCGGGAAGCCGAAGATGGACATGCGCGTGGGCATGTCATAGGTGACGGGGTAGCCGCGCAGGCGGTTTTCGCGCCAGGTGCGCAGCACCTCCAGGTCCGTGGCGGCGAAGTACCAGTAGACGTAGTTGCCGAAGACGAGCACGGCTAGCGCAGCCGTGACCGCGGCGATGCGGGCCGCGGGACGAGCGCCTAGCCGCCGGCGCAGCCACAGCCAGCCGCGTCCGAGCGCCTCCCCGGCGACGAGGGCCCACGGGATGAAGAAGCCGTAGACGTGGGTGTTGGGCGTGAGCGTGAAGAAGAGCATGAAGACCGCGCCGCTGCCGAACCAGAGCCAGGCCAGGCGCTGCTCCAGCGGGAAGTCGGGCAGGAACCAGGCGATGACCAGCGCGGCGGCGTAGAAGGCCCAGGTGTGGTCGTGGCCGCCGATCACGATCCAGGCCGGCTGCCACAGGGTAATCAGGACGCC
Source organism: Chloroflexota bacterium (assembly GCA_030058085.1). Lineage (GTDB taxonomy): Bacteria > Chloroflexota > Anaerolineae > Caldilineales > Caldilineaceae > JASGTU01. The sequence continues at coordinate 48,109 of JASGTU010000055.1, read as the reverse complement.
TGCAATCAGCAGCGCGGCGGCGACCCAGCCCCATATCCGCGGCAGGTTGCGCCGGTAGATGGCGGCGAGTGAGAGCACGGCGCAGATCACCAGCAGGGCGACGTAATAGACGGAGCTATAGAGCGTGGTGCGCTCGAAGACGTCGTCCAGGTTGTTGTAGGGGAAGGTCGAGCCGATGCGGTTGACCGTGATGTAGGCGTAGGTGATGCGGAAGCTCGGGTTGAGCACGAACGGCACGTAGAAAACGGCCAGCAGCGCGCCGCCGGCCAGTATGGGCGCGATCAGGGCGCGGCCGAGGCGGACCAGGCTGATGGCCGGATGGCGTCGCCACAGCGCGTAGAGCAGGTAGGCCCCAGGCAGGGCGACGAGCGCGGCCTCGTAGTGCGCCAGCAGGCCGGTCGCCAGAAAGATGGCTGCCAGCGTCAGGTAGCGGGCGAGGTCTTGAGGGCGGCGCACCAGGCGGTAGAGGATGAGCGCGACCAGCGCGACCATGAGGAAGACGACGCTCTGGTATTGCACGATGCGCGCAAAGCCGATGAAGTAGCCGTCCAACGCCAGGAGCATGGCTGCGGCCCAGCCGGCGACAGGGTGATAGAGCCGCCAGCCGAGCAGGAAGATGGCAAACAAGCCGGCCAGGTTGATCAGCGCGAAAGGCAGGCGCGCCGCGGCCTCGTTGAGCCGGCCTGCCAGGAGATAGATGTCTGTGGGCAGGAGGATTTCCACCGGCCCTTTTTTGTGGCTGAGCAGGGCGTCGTGATAGCCCTGTATGGTTTCGGCGGCGCGCAACACGGCGCGGGCCTCGTCTCCCTGGAACTCGGTGTAGGCCAGGTCGGTGAAGCGCAGCGCGCCGCCGACCAGCGCTAGGCTAACTACGCCGGCGATCAGCCAGCCGCGCGCCTGGGGGCGGCTGGGGGCTAGAATGTCCGGCCAAGCGTCATCCGCCTGCGTCTGGTCAGACTGTTCGGCGGGCGGCGCCGCGCGACCTCTGCGCCAGAGCAGGCCAAAGAGGAGCAGCAGGATCAGGTCAAAGGCGAGCAGCGCGTGCTGCCAGGCGAGGGGGCCGGGTATGTAGCTGAGAAGGAGCAGCGTGAGCACGATGATGGCGCAGCCGGCGGCGACGGCGTAGAGCGTGCGCTCCCAGAGTTCGGGCAAGGCGCGCCCTGGCCCGCCCAGCAGCCAGTCGACGAAGAGCCAGCCGGGCAGCAGGCCGGTCAACAGCAGGATCACGGCTGCTTCCCACATGAGCGGCAGGCCGATCAGGATGAGCAAATTGGCGACGAGCGCCAGCCCTGCCAGGATCGCCAGGACGCTTTGCTGCGATAGGTTGGCGAACTTGGCGGGGAGGGCCGGCATCGTGAGGTTCTGTATACGCTTCATCGTTTATCCAGTCGAGAACGGGTGCGAGTTAGCCCGCTCTAGGCCGCCCGTGCAGCGGCGGCGCTGACGCGCGAGTATACCATGCGCGGCGATATCCGCCCTAACGAGCGGCTAAATGAAGCGGCTGCGCTAGGGGTTGGGTTTGATGTAGAGCCGTCCGCCGAAGCCCTCCGCGTCAACCTCGACATAGCCGCGACTTTGGGCATAGTCGAGCAAGGGCAGTTCGACAGCGCCTTCATCCGTGATGAGGATGGCGGCGGGCGGGTCCGCGTCAAAGAGGGCGGCGATGGCGGAGGGCGATGTGGCGCGGAAGCGGGCGCGTTGCTCCTCGCTGAGCAGGTCGCCGATGCGCAGCACGAAGGAGCCGGTCGACAGTTCGGGATAGATGCCCAGGCCGGACTCGATGGCATAGACTGGGGAGACAGTGGCGAGCTTGGCAGTAGCCAGGTCGTGCGAACCTTCGGCGATGCGGGCGCGGATACGGAAGCTTGCGTCGCGCGCCTCACTGCCGGCCCAGCGGTCATCCGGGCTGAGCGCGCCGCGCAGCGAGCCGGTATGCCGCGGCAGCACGACGAGCGTAAGCAGTACGGCAGCGATCAGCGTCAAGTGTTGCAGTATCCGCCGCTGCGGCTGGGCGATGTGGGCATGAAGCGCGAGCAGCAGCGTGAGCAGGAAAGGTGCGGGCATGGCGAAGTATTGCGGAAAGAGCGGCTGCGGCGTGAAGGCCGTCACGATGGAGACCGCAACCAGCAGCGCCGAGAGGGTGATGTCCGCCGCGGGCAGGCGCAGGCGACGCAGGGAGCAGCCTTTCTGTGCGCACAGGGTGACGGCTGCCAGCGCCAGACAGACGACCGGCAGCAAGTAGCTGGGGTTGGCGAGGATGTCGCGGGCTGTACCCAGCAGGGTTCCCCAGGTCATGGGGGCGAAACCGCTCTGCTCGCGCCAGGTCGTGTTGAGCAGGTGGTAGCCCAGATTGTTGAAGGCGAAGCGTTCCCAGTCGCGCGCGGCGTAGTAGAGCAGGGGCAACGCGCCGGCAACGGTTCCGCCTGCCAGCGGCAGCAGCCCGCCGATGATGCGGCTGCGCAGGCTTGCCGCGACGGGATAGAGCAGCGCAGCCAGGGCGAAGGGCGCCAGCAGGGTTGCGTAGTAGAGCTTGGCCCCGACGGCCGCGGCCAGCAGCGCGCCGGCGGCGAAGAAGGCGAGCGGACGACGCGGCCGGTCAATGTAGCGCAGGAACAGGGCATAGGCCGCCAGGGAGAAGGCGATGGGTATGGTGTAGTTGGACGCCTCGATGGCGGCGCGCAGCAGGTAGTAGTTCGCCAGGAAGAGGGACAGCAGCGCGGCGCTGAAGAGGTCGTCGCGCGTGCGGCGGCGGGCAAGAAGCCAGAGCAGCCCCGCGGCAAAGGCAAGGAAGGCGAAGTTGACGAGCTTGGCGCTGAAGAGATAGTAACCGCCGGTGAGCTTGAAGACCGCAGCGTAGATCAGCGGCGAGTAGGGCATCTGCACGAAGGCGAAGTCCGTGTAGAGACGCTCTCCCTGCGCCAGCAGATAGCCGGCGGTGACGTACATCTGCTCGTTGTGGCTGTTGTTGTGCACCGCCTGCGAGAAGAGGCCGAGGCCGAGAAATGCAGCCAGCAGCAGGGTGAGCGCGGTCACGAGCCGTTCGGAGTTGATTTGTTTCATGGTTCACGCATTGCCTGTGTGCGGCGCAGTTGCGACCAAGGCGCGGGCTTAAGCAGCCAGGCGACCAGGCCGATCAGACCGCCGCCCAGGTAGAAGGTGAAGAAGACCAGCAGCGAGAAGCCCAGCGCCGCTTCGGAGGTGACGCCGGCCGCGCCCAGATAGGCGATCATGACGGCCTCACGCGTGCCCAGGCCGGAGATGGAGATGGGCAACAGCGTGATGAGGCTGCCCAGGGCGACGGCATAGGTGACGGTCAGGAAATTGGCCGGCAGGCCCAAGGCCAGCGCCAGCAGGTAGCACTGGCCGTAATAGACGCCGTAGGCCAGCGCCGTGAGCAGCAGCGAAGCCGTCAGCGCAAGCGGCGAGAGGCGGCGCAGGCTGTGGCGGACCTCGGTCAGCCAGCCTTGCGCGCCGAAAAGCCGCTCGCCGAAGCGCCTCCAGCGCTGCGCCCGGCGTTGCACCCAGCCATAGACCGCGGGGTTCAGGAAGAGCAGGAAGGGGACGACGAGCAGGACAAGGGCTGCCGCCAGGCCGAGCGCGTCGGTCGCAGCCAGCGATGACAGGGCTAACAGCGCCAGCGCGCCCGTCACGAGCAGGGCAAGTAGGTCGAACAGACGGTCGGCGAGGACGCCGGCAAAGGCGAGTGCGCCGGAGACGCCGCATTCCCGCTGGACGTGAAAGGCTTTGACGAACTCGCCCAGCCGCCCCGGTGTGAGGAAGCCGACGAAGAGGCTGCCGAAGTAGGCGAGCAGCGCAGGCCGCCCGCCATAGCGAATGCCCTGTGCCGCTAGGATGATTTGCCAGCGTACGGTCTTGAGCCAGATGAGCGGTACGATCAGGGCGAGCGCCAGCAGGACGGGCAGCGGGTCGGCCTGGCGCAACAAAGCGACGACCTGATGCAGGTCCAGCCGCAGAAGCAGAAAGGCGAGCAGCGCCAGCCCAAAGAGGCGCATCGCCCAGGTCCAGCCCTGCGAGCGGGGTTGGACGGGAACTGCGCTATCTGTGCCGGCCAGTCGGTTCTGCAACTGCATCGCTCCGTGACCCATTTGGGCGCGTGTTGTTTGTTTCCGTCGAATTTACTAGCCGCGTTTGCGGCAGACCAGCACCCGCCGCAAGCCCAGCAGCGGCATCAGGGTGGAGCGCGTGCGCTGTTCCATCCATTCGCCTGCCTTGACGAGGGCCTGTGGCCCGCCGGGGACGAGCACCGTCGTTTCCGCCTGCTCGATCACGAAGCCTGCGTCTTTCACCATGCGCAACAGGCGGCGGTAGCCGATGAAGCGGTGCGGCCCTTCCGAGTGGTGCAGGCCGGTGATGGCCGCCAGTGCGTGCACGGGCTCCCACAGCACGTTGGGCGTGGTGAGAATGAGCGTGCCCCCCGGCTTGGTCACGCGGCCCAACTCGGCGACCAGCCGCTCCGGGTGCGGGAAGTGCTCCGCCGACTCGAAGCAGAGCACGGCGTCGAACTCGCAGCTGCGCAGCGGCAGGGCATAGTCAAAGACCTGGAGCCAGGCGAAATCCTCTACGCCGCCTTCTTCCAGCCGCTGCCGGCAGATGTCGCCCATCTTGGCGGAAACGTCGGCGCAGACCGCAGAGCCGACCTTGCCGTGCTGGTGGAAGTAGAGCGTGCCGTTGCCGGTGCGGGCGCAGATGTCAAGCACATGCGCGCCGTCGGGCAGGTTGCTGAGGCGCAGGCCGTCCACAAAGCGGCGGAAGTAGGAGTAGGTCTCGGCGTTGATGTCGTCGTAGTCCTCGGTGGCGTCCCAGTGCGCGCCGACGCCGGCGAAGTTCCACTCGCGGCGACGCCAATGGGCCAGCTCGGCGCGGGTGCGTTCTAGCGCCTGGTCGAGTGCGGACTTGTTAGGATGGTTGGGCATGGGTTGGCCGCCTTTGGGGGTGGTGATGAACTGCACGTTGAGCAGTCCTTTGCGCTTGGCGGGCTTGGAGAGCGCCTTCCACGCCTTGCGCAGCGTGTTGAAGGCCGGGCCGAGCACCTGGATCGGGATCAACTCCGCCAGCCGTCGCGCCGCCCGCGTGCCGCAGAGCGCAAAGAGCGAAGCGATCACGACCTCCACCAATTGCCGCGAGAGGGGGATGGTCGCGGGGCGATAGCCGTAGTCCGGCACGGGCAGACCGCGCGCCGCGCGCCAGGCTATGCGGATAAAGGAGCCGCGCTTCTTGAAGTCGAGCATGTGCCCGTGCATGGCGAGCGCCGAGGGCAGGTCTGCGTCTTCCAAGTGCAGCGCGCCGGCTTCCTGCATCTCGTCGAGAAGCTCCTGCCCGGCGGCGGAACGAGCGACGACGACGGAAAAGCCGCCGCCTTGCGCCTCGTAGCGTGGATGCCAGGCGTCGCCCACTGATATGTCGGTCAGTTCGTTGGTGAAATCGACCGAGTAGAGCGTACTCTGCGTGATGTAGAAGGGGATGAGGTAGTTGTAGTAGAACTTTTCGGCGCGCAGCTCGCGGCCATCGCGCGTGCGGATGAGCAGATGCCCCGGCCATTCGCCCGCACGGTAGCGCAGCTCGACGACCTCCTCCGCGCTGTGCACGCCGTTGGCGCGCAGATAGCTCTCGATGGCGGCGGCGTACATGTTCGTGCCGGTGTAGGGGCCCAGCACGTAGCGCACCTTGCGCGCGGCGGGATGGCGCGCAGCCTGGAGCGTGCGCAGCGCGGCGACCTGGTCGGGCAGGCCGGCATAGGCCAGTACGCCGTCGAAGCGCTCCATGCGATCCAGTAGGGCGTTGACGGGGATGGGCGCGTAGACGCTTTGGCTGGCGGCGCGGATTTCATCGGCGGTGGCGGCGATAAGCGGCTCGGCTAGCCACGGCTGCGGATAGCCCTGGCGCACCACGACCGCGCCGTCGATGCGCCCGCTCTCCAGCAGATAGAGCAGCGTGCGCGTGATCACCCCGCCCGACGCCGCGGCCCGGCGAATGGCCGGATCCGTCGCATAGCCGATGGCGATGCGACGCCAGTGCCCGATCAGCCAGTTGTCCGGTTCGCTGCCGAAGACGCTGCGGTTGAGCGCGGGGTAGTCCAGCCCCTTGCCTGGGCAGGCGGCATAGGCCAACTCCGGCAGGAGAACGGGGCCATCCCCCACGGAATGCGGCAGCGGGCCGCGCTCGGTTGGCTGCATGACGAGCGCGCCCTGCGACAGGCCGGCGCATGTGCCGCAGTGGGTGCACAGCCCGGGGCGGATCACTTCGGCCTGGAGTCGCTGCCATACGCATGCAGAGGGGGACACGCCTATAACTCCTTATCGTGATCGTTCGACTGTAACGCAGGCGCATGTTCCGGTCGCTCCAGGCGACTGCGCGCCAAGCGCGCCTGGCTGGGAAAGCGCCGGTTGATCAACTCTGCCAGCAGGCCGATGACCGCGATCTGAACGGCGGCCATTTCGATGATTAGCGTACTGACGTCGGCCAGCTCGTCGAGGATCGTGATGCTGAATATGCCCCAGACCAGCCCCAGCACCACCAACAACATGCTAAGCGGCAGAAAGAGCTTGAGTGGCGCGAAATAGAGCGCGATGCGCAGGATCAACTGGACGAAGTTGAGCGTGTCGTGGATCGGGCGGATCTTGGACTTGCCGACGCGGGCGTGATAGTCGATGGGCGCGTACTCGACCAGGTAGCCGTTGGTGAGCATGCCCAGCGTGATCGTCGTGGTGAAGGAGAAGCCGTCGGGCAGGATGTCGAAGAACTCCATTGCGGCGGTGCGACGGAAGATGCGCAGGCCGGAATTGAGATCGGGAATTTTCCCGCCCGCCACGAGGTTGGCAAGCTGTCCGATAGCCCATTTGGCTGGGCGGCGCAGCGGCGGGATGCGCACATGATCGCCGGTGCGCGCGCCCACCACCATGTCGGCGCGCCCTTCTTCCAGCCGCGCCAGCAGATCGGGGATGCGCTCGTTCGGGTAGGTGCCGTCGGCGTCGGTAATGCAGAGGATGTCGTAGCGGGCGTGGCGTATGCCTGTCTTGATGGCGGCGCCGTAGCCGCGGTTGGCGTGGTGACGTAGCGCAATGACCGGATGAGTCGGGTTGGCGGCGATGTGGTGCAGAACCGCCTCGGCTGTGCCGTCACGCGAGCCGTCGTCGACTACCACAATTTCGTAAGGCCGGCCGGTATGCGCCATGACGGTGTGAAGCTGGTCCAGCACGGGGCCAATGCCCTGCTCTTCGTCATAGGCGGGCAGGATCATACTGACCCCCGACGCCGGCGCGAAGTTCAGTCCATCGTACAAGGGGTGAGCAGCAGAGTCATCCATCTCCATATGTCAGTCTCCGATAACCTGAACGAGGCCGAGGGTGATCTGGTTGTACGGGCCGTCCGGCGCGCCGGTGACGGTCAGGCGTTCCATGCTGTTCTCGTCGTAAAGGCCCAGAGCCAGCGTGTAGGCGCCGGGCGGCAGGTCCGCGGGCAGGGGCAGGGCGACGGTTTCGACGAGCGTCTCGCCGGGCTGCCACAGGCTGGTAGGGATCATGCCGGTTGCGGGGTAGTAGGCGGGCAGCGCGGCGGGATTGCCGCGATAAATTGCGTTCAACTCGACATCGGCAGCCAGGTATTCTTCGCGCAGCGTGAAAGGATAGTGGTCGAAGATGGCGGCTGTATTGCCCTGGCTGTCCACCAGGTGAACGAAGATTTTATATTCGTGGTCCATCTGCTCAACGGCCTGCCAGTAGGCGGAGAGGTGCACCGTCTGGCCCGGCTGCCACGGCCCTGCGCTCAACCCGTAGCCGAGGAACGCAATGCGGTCGCCCAGCCGGTATGCCTGCGCGACGGGCGGCGGGGCCTGCGTGTTTTGCTTGACTGCGTAAACTTCCAGCGGGTAGTCCGGCTCGCGCGGGTCGACCAGCGTCAGCTTGAGGGCATAGAGCCGGTCCAACTCCTGGCGCAGATCAGGGATTAGCCGGTCGAAGGTGTCGGTGTAGACGAGGACCGGGCAGTCGTGCTGTTCGATCTCTGCGGCGATAGCCGCGGCCGGCAGCAGCCCGCTGAAAAGGCGCGCGGTCGATATCAGCGAGAGATGGGGCGTGGAGAGACGCCCTGCCAGAAAGTGGAGACGGTTTTCTTTCGAGATGATGCAGTCGGCGGGCGCGGTGGTCTGCTGCACGAAGTCGATGGCGGCCTGGCGCACCGGGTGCTTCTCGGTGAACGTCTCGATCTCGATCAGCGGGAGCGGGGCGAGAATGGCCCAGGCCAGAACGCCCGTCGCAGCGAGCGGATTCAGCCGGCGCGCCAGGGCGGGCTTCTGCTGCGCCAAGGACGTCGCGAGCCAGGCGAGGCCGATGCCGCTCAGTGCGGCGAGGGGCGGCAGGATCATCACGGTGTGGCGCGGGCGCACCGGGTCGTGGCTGAGCAGGAAGGCCGCGGCCAGCACAAACCAGAGCGGCCAGATCCAGGCGTGGGCTAGGCGCTGTCGCCAGACCGCCGCCAGACCGATCAGCGCGCCGAGGGTGAGGGGGACGTATTGCAGCAAGTCGCCGCCGGTCAGCGCCTCAGCAATGTTGACGCCGGCCTCGTCGGTCTCGATGGCCTCGCGCAGGACGAAGCGCGAGCCGATGACCTGTTCGAGCATGGGCGCGCGGTCGAAGGTGAGCAGCAAGAGGGCGATGACCAGCAGTACCCCCGCTGCGCAGACTAGGCCCAGCTTGAGCAGTTCGCCGTAGACGCCGGGGCTGCGCAGGCTGCGTTCCCGGTCGACGGTCAGGATCAGGAACAGCTGCAGCGCGATCACAGCGGGGACGAAGGGCACGAACACCTTGAAGGTCGTGCTGAGGCCGAAGACGGCGCCCGCCAAGAGAAGCCACAGTGTGCTGCGTGTGTGCGCGGGCCGGGTGCGGTAATGCTCGACGATGGCGACGGCGATCAGTCCCAGGCCCAGCGCGCCCGCCTCCAGGTTGATGGACGTGGAGACGAAGAAGAAGTGTGGGTTGAACGAGAAGAAGACGGCTGCCAGCCCCGCCGCCAGGATGCCGTTGCGCGGGGTGTGGCGCCAGGTCAGGTAGTAGAGGGCGGCGACGCCGGCTAGGCCGTAGACGATCACGGGCATGCGCACCCAGTGCGTCGTGTCCCAGAGCGTGGCGGCGGCGCGCATCGTGAGCAAGGCGAAGGGCGCGATGACCGAGTAGATCTCGCGATACGGCGCGTAGCCCTGGCTCGCCAGCGCGCCGATCATGAGGTTGTGCGTCTCGTCATAGCTGAACGGGTTGGCGCTGGAATACCAGAGCCGGGCCGCCAGCGATCCGAGCAGGATCAGGAGCAGGACGGCCCCGCCCCGCCAGGCGCGGTCGCCGCGGGCGGATGCCGGCGCAACGGGACTGCTCTTGGCGGTCATGCCGATGCGACCTGTCCGCCCAACCCTTTCGCTTTCTGCCCGGATTGCCCGCCGGCTTCGGCGTCTTTGTCAGCGTAGATCTCCGGGTCGCGGCCGTAGATGGTGACGGCTTCGAGCAGCCGCCACTCGATGTGCCCGGTGAGCTGGACGGGGCGGAAGCGCCAAGTCCAGTTGCCGCTGGACGTGCCGGGCAGGTTCATGCGTGAGTGGGTGTCGAGGTTGAGCACATCCTGGAGCGGGACGACGGCCATCACGGCGACGCTGCGGAAGGCGGCGTCGATCAAGCTCCACGCCGGGTCGCTGCCGTCGGTGCGCAAGTAGCGGCGGAAGAAGTCGCGCTCTTCGGGCGTCGAGCTTTTTTCGTACCAGCCGCGGCTCGTGTCGTTGTCGTGCGTACCGGAATAGACCACGAAGTTCGACGTAAAGTTGTGGGGCAGGAATTTGTCGCTGGCTTCAGTGCTGAAGGCGAACTGGAGCACCTTCATGCCCGGCAGGTTGAAGCGGTTGCGCAGCTCGATCACGTCGGGCGTGATCTCGCCTAGGTCCTCGGCGATGATGGGCAGCTCGCCTAGTTCCTTCTGCACGACCTCGAAGAAGTCGGCGCCGGGGCCTTTGACCCACCGGCCGTTTTCGGCGGTCTCTTCGCCGGCGGGCACTTCCCAATAGCCGGCAAAGCCGCGGAAGTGGTCGACGCGCACGATGTCGTAGAGGCGCAGGGCGGCGCGGATGCGGCGCAGCCACCAGGCGTAGCCGTTCTTGCGCATGGTTTTCCAGCGATAGAGCGGGTTGCCCCAGAGCTGTCCGGTGGCGGAGAAGTAGTCCGGCGGCACGCCTGCAACGACGGTGGGCTGGTACTTATTGTCCAGGAAGAACTCACCGGGGTTGGTCCAGGTGTCGGCGCTGTCGAGCGCGACGAAGATAGGGATGTCGCCGACGATGCGGATTTGGCTTTTGTTGGCGTAGGCTTTGAGCTGGGTCCACTGGCGATAGAAGAGCCACTGGTTAAACTTGTGGGCATGGATGGCGGCGGCATGGGCGGCGGTCGCCTCGGCAAGCGCGGCGGGGCGGCGGCTGCGCAGCGGCATCTCCCACTCGGTCCAGGGCGCGCCGTCGTGCGCGTCTTTGAGGGCCATGAAGAGCGCAAAGTCGTCCAGCCATTCGGCGTTTTCCTGGCAGAAGCGGTCGAACTCCTCTTGTTGCTCTGGGGCGGCTCGTTCGACAAAGCGGGCTGCAGCCTGGCGCAGGACGGGCCGCTTCCAGTGGTAGATGGCGCCGAAGTCGACGCGATCTTCGGGGAAGTCCGGCGCTTCGTCTAGGACGGAGTGGTCGAGCAGCCCTTCGCTCACCAGGTCTTCCAAGCTGATCAGGTAGGGATTGCCGGCGAAGGAGCTAAAGCTCTGGTAGGGGCTGTCGCCGTAGCCGGTAGGGCCGAGGGGCAACACCTGCCAGATACTCTGGCGCGTCCGGTGCAGAAAGTCCACCCACTCGTAGGCCGCCTGGTTCATCGAACCGATGCCATACCGCCCAGGCAACGAAGTGGGATGCAGCAAGATGCCGCTCATGCGTTGTAATTCCATTAGTCAGCCCCCAGTTGAACGAAACTTGTGGCGGCGACGGCTAACGCCGTCCGCTCCCAGGTTCCAGATTTACGGCGCAAGGTGTCTGGCCCGTGTGGCGAATTCGACGCCGAGGACCAGCACGACGATACAGACTGTGACCCACAGCGCGTAGTGAAACGTGCGCGTCTCTTCCTGCAGGGGCTGTGACCCAGGCAGGATCACGGCGGGGGCGGCGTAGCGGGGCAGCAGGCCAAAGGCGACGAGCGCGCCGCCGACTAGCCCGCCAACATGGCCCCAGTTGTCGATGCCCGGCGCGGTGAGGCCAAAGACCAGGTTGATGCCGATGATGAGCAGCATGTTCTGCAGGATGGCGCGGCCGCGCGCGCCGAAGTTTTCGCGGTAGCGCAGAAAGTAGACGGTAGTGGCGCCGGCTAGCCCGAAGATAGCCCCGGATGCGCCCGCCGACGGCACGGGCGAGAAAGCGTAACTCGCCAGACTGCCGAACAACCCCGCGATCAGGTAGATCGCCAGGAAGCGCACATGGCCGAAGTAGCCCTCCACCAGCGGCCCCAGCGCGTTCAGAGCGTAGAGGTTGAAGAGCAGGTGGAAGACGCCGATGTGCAGGAACATGGCTGTGAACAGCCGCCACGTCTGGCCCAGCGCGATCAATTCGTTGACCTTGGCCCCAAAGAGGACCAAGATGCGCATGTCTTCGGAACCGTTGAAGGTGTTGTAGAGCAGAAAGCCGGCCGCGATCATGGCGACGAAGACCGCGACGTTGATCGCCAGCAGCGTGCGCGTCACCCACGGCGGGCTAAGGCGGATGTAGAATTGGGGCCGGGGGTCAAACGGCTCGACAGCCGGCGCGGGGCGGGATGGATCGGGCGGCAGGTAGCTCACAAGGCGCTCGCTAGATCTCCACCGGCTTCCAGTCGACGCGTCGCTTTTCGGCGTTGATGATGCTGCGCACTTGCTCGGCTGTCTCCTGGAGTTGGTCCATGCGATTGACTACGACGTAGTCGAACTCGACCACGCGCCGTAGCTCTTGGCGCGCGGTGGCGATGCGCATCTTGAGCTTGCCGGGGTCTTCGGTCTTACGTTCTTGCAGGCGGCGCACCAACTCCTCCTCACTTTCAGAGGTGAGGAATATGGTGACGGCGTTGGGGATCAGCTTGCGGATGGTGGCTGCGCCCTGCACGTCGATGCGCATGATGACGTCCTTGCCGCTGGCGAGCGCCTGGCGTACATGCTTTTTGGGAATGCCCTTATAGTCGCCGTAGACGACCGCATGTTCGAGCAGTTCCTTGTTTTCGATCATCTCGGCGAACTCGCTCATGGAGATGAAGTGATAGTCGACGCCGTCGACTTCGTTGGGCCGCTGGGCGCGCGTCGTAGCCGTGACGACGAAATAGAACGACGCGTCCTGTTCCTTCATCAGTTGCAACGTGGCGTCTTTGCCCACGCCGCTCGGCCCGGAAAGCACCACCAGCACGGGGCGCGGTTCCGCCAGGGTCTTGTAGAAAGTTTCTATGTCGGAATCCGTACTCGTATCGGCGAGATGCCGCTCTGCCGTCGTCGGTTGATGGCTCATCGGCTTGCCCCTGTCCTATCTACTCATTATAATGCCTGCGCGCGGGAACTGCGTTCCCGTCCTAGTACTTGTCAAAGTATACGTGAGGTCCGGCTGTCGAGGAAAATCAGCCGGCGTGAACAATGTCGAGGGAAGCGGGATGCCCATCTACGAGTATTTTTGTTATGACTGTCGCAAGCGGGTGAGCGTGTTCTTCCGGACGTTCAGCGAGGCCGGCGACGACAAGGCGCGCTGCCCGAATTGTCAGGGGGCGAATCTGCGCCGGCTGGTGAGTCGCGTGGCGGTTAAGCGCTCGGAAGACAGCCGGCTGGACGAACTGGCTGACGATTCTTCGCTGATGTCGGGGCTGGAGAGCGAAGACCCGCGGGCGTTGGCGAGCTTCATGCGCCGCATGAGCGACGAGACCGGCGAGCCGCTGGACGCTGAGATGGGCGAGATGATCGACCGGCTGGAACGCGGCGAAAGCCCGGAGGAGATCGAGAAGTCCATGCCGGAGATGGCGGGCATGGATGACAGTATGGGTGACATGGGCGGCATGGGTGATGCGCTGGGGCCGGGCCTGGACGACGACGATCTGTAGACGCCGGCGCTAGGGATAGCGCCTTTATGGTTGGGGCTGCGTCCGCGCTAGAGGATGGGCGAGGCCAAACGATAGAGCGAGTCTGCGAAACGCCGCCATATGCCGGCGTTTTCGTATTCCTGCAGGCTGAACTCGGTGCAGTGTTCCAGGTCCGCAACGAAGTCGCGCGCCAATTCGCCCGCGATATCCTGGTCGTAGATGACGGCGTTGATCTCGTAGTTGATGCTGAAACTGCGGATGTCCATATTGGCCGAGCCGACCGAGCAGATGGCCCCGTCGATGTTGATCGTCTTGGGGTGGAAATAGGTGTCGTTCTGATAGAGGAAGATGCGGGCGCCGGCGCGCGCCATCGCCGCGTAGTAGGTATAGGCGGCGCGATAGGGCAGTTGGTACGAACCGCCGCGCGGTTGGAAGATCATGCGCACGTCCACGCCGGCGAGCGCGGCCGACTTCAGCGCCTCGGAGATGGACTCGTCGGGGATGAAGAAGGGCGACTGGATACGGATCGAGCGGTTAGCCGCCATGATCAGGAAGAAATAGAGCTGGCGCAGCCCTGACCATTGCGAGTCCGGGCCGGACTGCGCGATCTGCACCGGCGTGAACTCGGTGACCTCGCGGCGGATCTCGTCGATGGGAAAATAGACGGAATCGGTCAGCTTCTCTAGGGTGGAGTTGTGCCAACTGACGACGAAGCTGGCCTGCAGTGCCAGCGCCGCTTCGCCGTGGATGCGCAAGTGGGTGTCGCGCCAGGCGGAAAAGCCCTTCGGCCCGGACAACTGCTCTTTGTCCAGGTTCATGCCGCCGACGTAGCCGATCTTGCCGTCGATGACGGTGATCTTGCGGTGGTTGCGGTACTGGATATTGTGCAGCGAGCGCAGCCGCTTATGCGCCAGGTAGGGGCGGATGTCGACGCCGCCGGCTAGCAACTCATTGCGGTAGGCTTTGCCCATCGCCCTGCCGGTGAAGGCGTCGTAGAGGGCGTGCACGCGCACCCCGGCCTGGGCGCGCTCGATCAGCACGTCCTTCACCTGCTGCGTGAACTCGTCGTTGGTCCAGATGTAGAATTCCAGGTGGATCGATGACTGGGCGCGGCGCAGGTCTTCGAGCAGGCGCGGGTACATGGCGTGCGCGTCCTGAAGAACCTCGACTTGGTTGAACTCGGTGAGGATGGAGCCGGAGTTGTTGGCGATCAGGTTCAGCAGGTTGCGATTGTAGGATTCGGGCTTTTCTTTGGCGATGCGTTGCATGATGGCTGCGTGCCGCGCCATGAGGGGCATCAGCGCCTGGTTGAGCTCGGAGCCGACGATCTGTTGTGACAGGCTGCGCCCGGAGAAGGCGTGCCAACTGCGCCCGAAGAAGATGTAGACGAGCAGCCCGACGACCGGCAGGCTGACGAGCAGAAACAGCCACGCAAAGGTGGATTGCGGGCTGCGGTTGTCGAGGATGATGAAGATGGCGACGCCTGCTACGTAGAGAGCGAAGAGGGTGGTGAGCAGCGCGCGCAGGTCCCACGCCGGCATGGTTAACATCTTGTTCTGTCGCCTTGTTTACCGCCGGATGGCGTGAACGCGCGCGGTCGCGCCTTAGGCGCGCTCGAAGCGCTCCACGTCGACGACGAAGATGGTCGCCCCGCCCATGCGCTTTTCGACCGGCGTCGGGATGTGCACCTCGCCGGGTTCCATGACGGGCGGCAGGGGGGTGACGTATTGCACTCGGTCCGGGCAACTGGCGCGGATGATCTCCAGGGCTTCGTCGACGCGTTCGTCTTCGACGCCGCAAAAGACGGTCGCGTTGCTGATGCGCAAGAAGCCGCCGGAGGAGGTGGTCACGGTAGCGGAGAAGTTGCGACGTGCCAGGCGGTCGAGCAAGTTACGCGTGTCGTCGCTATGGACAATGGCGATGATCAGTTTCACGGTGTCATCTCCCTTACAGGCTTCTGCGGGATCGCTTGCCCTGGGTAGATTAGCGGATCGGGATGAGCGCCTCGACGCGGGCGAGGATGGCGCGATGGACGGCGGCTTCATCCTGTCCGGCGTCGATCACCTGCCAGCGGCGTTGGTCGGCGCGCGCCAGTTGCAGGTAGCCTTGGTGCACAGCCTGGTGATAGGCCAGCTTCTTCTGCTCCATGCGGTTCCATTCTTCGACTGCGCCGGTCTGTTTACGCCGCAGCCCTTCGAGCGGGTCGATGTCCAGATAGAAGGTCAGGTCGGGCGTCAGATCGCCGGTGGCGTAGCGCCCCAACACGCGGAGCGGTTCGAGCGGCTGGCTATGGCCGTAGCCCTGATAGGCGAGCGTGCTGTCGGCGTAGCGGTCGCACAGCACCAACATGCCCGCGTCCAGGGCGGGGCGAATGACCTCGTCCACCAGTTGGGCGCGGGCCGCGTTGAAGAGCAGCGTTTCGGCGCGCGGGCTCATCTGCGTGTTTTTCGCGTCGAGCAAGATGGCGCGCACCGCGTCGCCGATCTGGGTTCCGCCCGGCTCGCGCGTGGTCAGGACGCGCAGCCCCTGTTCCTCTAGGGCAGCGGCGAGCAGGCGGATCTGCGTGCTCTTGCCGCTGCCCTCGGGTCCTTCGAACGTGATAAACCGGCTCATGAGGCAGGGCCGACTATCGGCTGAAGATGCGAACGCGGCGGAACGGTTCGCGTCCGTAGCTGTGGCTGATCAGGTTGGCCGCGCGCACCAACTGGTGCTGTTGGCTGCGGATGGCGGCGGAGCGCGGCGGCAGTTCGGCGTCGGCGGCGCCGTTGAGGACGCGCTGGATGCCTTCCTGCGTCTCGCGCATGGCTTCGGTGAAGACGTCCATCGGCTCGCTTTGGATGTGGAAGATGTCGGCCAAACACTGCTCCATCTGTGTGACGGTGTTGCTGCGCAGGATGTAGATGGGGATGTTGCGGCGCTCGGCGTCGACCAGCGGCTGCGGCTGTTGGCGGTAGTAGTTCTTGAGCGTCATGATCACGTCGGCGTTGGACAGGGTGTCCACGATCTGCACCGGCACGTTGAGGCTGCTGACCGCGGATCGCAGCCGGTTTTGGCCTACGCCATAGGGATAGATGCGCACGGGTTTGCGCTCTTGCGTTGCGCCGTTTTCCTGGCTGCTCGCTCCTGTTTCACCGCGGAGCAATTCCGGCTCCAGCAGGCTGTTCTTGCCGTTGGCCGCGGCGGGCGACCTCGGTTCCGTCCATTCGCGTTCACGCGGGCGGCGCGAGCGGTCATAACCGGCGAACTGGCTGGCATGGCCGTTATCCACGGTCTTCTCGATATGGATTTCGCCCTTGTCATCCAGATAGCGCACTTCGGGCGTGAGCGGGCGGCCGCGCAGAAGCGCGTCCACCGAGGCGGCCACATCGTGATGGATCGCCATGCGCTGGCGGTCCTGGATCTCGATGAGCACGTTGAAGGTGGGGGGCGCCTTGCGTTCGAGCACGCTTTTTTGGGTGCCGCGACGGCGCGCTTCTTCGTCCGAGAGCGTGACCGATTCGATGCCGCCGACCAGGTCGCTCAGGGTCGGGTTCATGAGCAGGTTGTCGAGCGAGTTGCCGTGCGCCGTGCCGATCAACTGCACGCCGCGTTCGGCGATGGTGCGGGCGGCGACGGCTTCCTGCTCGCGCCCGATCTCGTCGATGATGATGACTTCGGGCATGTGATTTTCGACGGCTTCGACCATCACCTCGTGCTGCAGGGACGGCTCCGGCACTTGCATGCGCCGCGCCCGGCCGATGGCAGGGTGGGGAATGTCGCCGTCGCCGGCGATCTCGTTGCTGGTGTCGACGATGACGACGCGCTTTTGATCGCCGCGCACGCGCGCCGCCTCGCGCAGCAAGGTGGTCTTGCCCACACCGGGCCGGCCCAGGAGCAGGATGCTCTTGTCGCTCGTGACGATGTCCTTGATGATCTCGATGGTGCCGTAGACGGCGCGGCCGACGCGGCAGGTTAGCCCGATCACGTCGCCGCGGCGGTTGCGAATGGCGGAGATGCGGTGCAGCGTGCGTTCGATGCCGGCGCGGTTGTCGGCGCCGAAGTCGCCGATGCGGCCGATGACCATTTGCAGGTCTTCCGCCGTGGTCTCCGTATCACTCAGATAGACCTCGCGGTCGGCGAAGCGCGCTTCGGGCAGCCGGCCCAAGTCCAACACCACCTCGATCAGATCGGTCACATGATCCGCTTCTTGCAGGGCGCGTTGGATGCGCTCCGGCAAGATGTCGAGCAGCAAGTCCAGGTCATCGGTGATCTGGAGCGTAGCCGAGTGGGGGGGGCGTATGTTCAAATCAGACGCCTGTGCGGGTTGTCCGTATAGATTGTGTGAGATTCTAGACACGACCTCTTCGATGTCCTTGATAGTTCTAGAGATGCAAACTTATGCGTTTGGCGGTCTGTCGTGGCACGCGTTACAGATGCCGCGGGCGCGCAATAGACCCTGTTCCTCTGCAGACGGCGCTAGACGAGCAAGTGTTCCGGCATGGATAGGCTTCCTCCTTGTGCCCGCAGGCACGCTTGGCCGGGAACGGCTGTTTCCGGCGCGCGGAGAGGCTGAATAACAGCAGCCGCCGAGTTGGGCGGAAGGGACGGCGTATCTCCGGCTTGGCTTTCGGCCAAGCGGAACGGGGCCGCAACGACGTTGGGTACGTTTTCAAGCGCAGGCACGGCCGCGGACACCGGAACGCGCACCCATTGCGCCACATGCTTGACCATCTTAGCGCGGTCGGTGACGGGCGCAAAGCCGTAGTCCATCAAGATCGCGCCCAGTCCGCCTTGGTAGTCGCACACGGTGGTATACACCGGCTGGCGGAAGGAGCGACGTTTGATTGCGCCTAGCGCGAAGCGCAGCAGTTGGTGAATAACGGACGGGTCGGTATCGATATAGTCAGCCCAGAGCTGAAGCCAATAGCTGTTTCTGCCCTGTGCGACCTGAATCGAGCCGCGCACCTCGCCGCGTTCGACCAACAAGTAGTTGCTGTAGGCGCCGCCATGCCACCAATCCAGAATCGGCGGACGCAGCGCGTCGCCGGACGCCATGCCCTCGGCTAATTGGATCGCTTCGGGCACGATGCGCCGGTAGAGCTGTTTGAGCGCCCACTCGTCGGCCTTGACCTGGGGGCGGATTTCGACGTTGTTGCCGCGCGTATAGTCCTCGACGCCCTGTGCGCTGAGACGCCAAATCGTTTGTCGCAGATAGGTTCGGTACCCGACATGGGTCAAGGTGTTGACGGGCAGGGGCTGATCGGGCACGTCGGCGTAGATGCGTTCGATGTGCAGGCGCGCCGCTTCCTGGGCATATTGCGAGAGGAGCTTCTCCCAAATAGCTGGGTGTCCGGTCGGGGTGTCGAGGCCTGGGGCCAGGCGCGCGATATCGGTCTCGGGGCGTCCGGGCCGCTTCTGCACTTGAAGGAAGCCGTCGCCGACGAGTCCGTGCCCATGTTGGCGCAAGATGTAGGTTGTAACCTTGGCGCCGTTCCAGGGGTTAATCGTGGTTAGTGATGCCCAAAAAGCGGATTGGCGGTGAAGCAGGGCTTGGACAATATTCAGCTTCGTAGCCTGCCGGCCAAGGCGTTGAACCAGAAAGATGTCACCGAATCGAAACGGGCGAATCACCGATCGCTTTGCTCCTCGGCAGGAGTAGCACGCCCCGTCGCCCACAGTACCAGGCGATGTATGCTCCCTCTGTTAATCTGCCATATTTGCCTGTCATTTTACAGGAAGTCAGGGTTCGTGGCAAGTAGGCGGGCACACAGATGCCGTTATGTAAATTTCCGCGGCGAGCAGTTATTCCCAGTTTTCCCCCTCCGTTGGGGATAACTCTGGGGATAAATGCTTTTGTTGGGGAAATGTGCCCCAAAATCACGAATTGTGGTTGCGGCGGCCTGCCCGATTGCTCATCAAATTGCGTCGAGGGCAGGGGATCACCGCGAGAAAGCCACGAAAATTACGAATGGCACGAATCGTTGACCATCCGTCTGTTTTGCGAGTCGCGCCGGATTCGCGGCGAGAAATGCCGGTTCGACTAGGGGAACGCGAGGGGCAAGGTCAGCCGAGCGTATGGGCCAGGACGGCGATGGGGTCGGCGATGGGCAGGAAGCCGAAGGCGCGGTAGAGGCGCTGCGAGCGGGCGTTATCCGTCTGCGTGTTGAGCACGATCGCCCGGTAGCCGGCGTGGGCGGCATAGTGAATGGCGTCGGCAAGAAGCTGGCGACCGACGCCGCGGCCTTGTACGTCCGGGCGCACGGCTAGGCGCGCAAGCTGGGCTTCGCTGCCCGAATTGGCAATTAGGGCTGCATAGCCGATAGCCTCGTCCTCATGCCAGGCGACCTGGAAACGACTGCGCATGAGCAGTTCCAACAGGTCTTGGCGGCTGAAATGCCAGAGCGGCGGGAAGGCCGCGGCGTCGAGGCGCGCCAGCGCCTCCAGGTCGGGGGCGCGCGCGGGCTGCAAATGGGCGGGGCCTGCCGGTTTGGGCAGGGAACGGCTGCGTTGGCGCAGGCGATCCAGCTCAAAGAACTGCACTTCGTCCGCGGTTGCATAGCCCGCGGCGAGCAAGGCCTCCTCCATCCAAGGGTCGCCGCTATAGGTGATGATCTGCGGCGGTTCCGCACGGCGGCGCAGTTCGTATTCGACAGCCGCCAACAGCGGCGCGACGAATTGCCGGGGCGCATGGCCGGTGCGCAGAGCCAGCGCCCGCAAGTAGGCGCGCGGCGAGGCGAAGGCGGGCAGGGTGGGCGGTCGCGCTTCGACCTGTACGCTGATGAAGCCCCACGGGCCGTCCGCGTCCAGGCCTAGCCTGCACTCCGTCTTGCCGACCAGAGACGGCAGGTCCTCGATGCCGTAGTCGGCGTAGCGGTAGCGCGCGGTCTGAATGAGGCGGCGTATGGCGGGCAGGTCGGTTTCGGCGGCGCGGACGATGTTCATAGTCTCCGGCACGTGCATCTAGGCGAGGCGTTTGCGGTCGCCGTACACCCGCGCGTAATAGTCGCGAAACTCGCCGGAGCGGATGGGCTCCCACCACCACTGGTTGTGCATATACCAGCGGGCGGTCATGCGCAGCGCCTCTTCGTGCGAATAGTCCGGCTCCCAGCCCAACGCCATGATCTTGTGCACGTCGAGGCAGTAGCGGCGGTCGTGGCCGAGGCGATCCTCGACATGCTGGATCAGGGTGCGCGGCTTGCCCAGTTCATCCAGCAGGATTTCGACCATCTCCAGGTTGGTGATCTCCGTGCCGGTGCCGATGTTGTAGGTTTCGCCGATCACGCCTTTTTGCAAGACCAGGTCGACGGCTTCACAGTGATCGAGCACGTACTGGTAGTCGCGGCGCTGTTTGCCGTCGCCGTAGACGGGCAAGGGCATGTCGTTGAGGGCGTTGGTGACGAAGAGGGGCACGACCTTTTCCGGGTATTGGTACGGGCCGATGTTGTTGGCCCCGCGGCTGATGGTGATGGGCAGGCCGTAGGTGATGAAGTAAGCGTTGACGAGGTGATCGGCGCTGGCCTTGCTGGCGGCGTAGGGGCTGCGCGGGGCGACGCAGTCGGTTTCCAGACTGCGATGGCTGCCTTCGACGTGCCCGTAGACTTCGTCGGTGCTGATCTGGTGATAGCGCAGGTTACCGGCTTTGCGCGCCGCTTCCAGCAGGACGTAGGTCCCGTAGACGTCGGTCTGGATGAAGGCGTCCGGGTTGAGGATGCTGCGGTCGACGTGCGTTTCGGCGGCGAAGTTGATGATGGCGTCGATCTGCTGCTCGGCGATGACCTTGTCCACGGCCGCGGCGTCGCAGATGTCGCCCTGCACGAAGCGGTAGCGCTCTTGGTAATTGGCAGCTACGTCCTGCAGGTTTTCCACGCGGCCGGCGTAGGTCAGCTTGTCATAGACCGTGATGGCGAGGTCCGGGTATTTATCCAGCATCATGCGCACGAAGTTCGAGCCGATAAAGCCGGCGCCGCCGGTGACAAATAGGTGTTGCACGCTAGGTTCCTCCCTCAAGCGGAATGCCTGCTCCCTGGCGGGGAGAGGCGATGGGTTCGGGTTGCCGAAGTTGCAGAGCGCCGCCGCGGCGGTCAAGGTAGCGGTCAAGGATCGAACGGTTCTGCATACTCAAACGGTTCCCGGCTCAGGAGCGGTGATAAAGCTGTTGTGCGCCGGACTGAGCCGCTTCGATGTGCGCCAAGGGGGGCTGGCGGCGGGTGCGATTGGTGCGCAGGCGGCGCAACCTGCCCGGCTGGCGGTAGGGCGGCAAGGGAAAGTCGACGGACAGGGTCAGCGTGGGCAGCGAGGGCAGGGCCGGCTGCAGGCGTGGGTCCAACCCGGCCGCGGGGCGTTGTCGCCAGATCTGTCGCCATCTAGCCCGCTCATCTTCGCTGCCATTAGCCGCCAGGAAGGATGCGTCCTCGTCCAAGAGGCGGCGCGTTTGTTCCAGTATCTCTTGCAGCGCCAGCCAGCGTTTGACCATGCGCGGCTGGACGACGTCTTGGAATTTTAGCACCGCGGGCAGCGGTTCGGCGGACTGGGCAAGGCTGTGCGTCATCCGCCGGTAAGCCGGGCAAAACGTCTCGGCCCAATAGCGTTCGGCGCTGCGAAAGGACGGCAGCAGCAGGTCGGCGTAGAAAGTGACATGCACGGTGGAGACGCGTTCCGAGATGCGCACCAGCCGGTGCGCCTGGGCGGGCAGCAGGTCAAAGTAAGCGCAGGCGTCGAACTCGCGCCATTCGGCGTAGGCCGGCCCTAGGCGGCGTAGACGCTCGGCGGTTTCGGCCAGGACATGGGCCGCGGCGGCGGCTTCGGCGGCGGGCGCAAGCCGCTTGATGCGGTACATGGGCACTAGGCGCTCGCGCCGGAAGAGCGCGGCCGACGGCTGATGCGGCGCATCACAGGCGGCAACGCGCAGAGCGGCGGCAAGAGCGGGCGTGGACGTGATGGCGAAGGGGGCTGCAACCTCCATCGTATGGTCGCCGGCAACCAGGCGCGCTATAAGAGCCCCACCTTCGAATGATCGCCCAACGTCATCTTATAGGCCTTGGGCTTGATCGGGCTGAAGGTGATCTCTACGTCGCGGCCGATAATGCTGTCTTCGATGCGGCTGGGAATGCCGACGATGCGGCTGTGATCTAGGACGATGCTGTGTTCGATTTCGCTGTCTTCGACCACGGTGTCGTGGTAGATGCTGGTGAAGGGGCCGACATAGCTGTTGATGATGCGGCAGTCTTCGCCGATAATGGCCGGCCCGCGCACCACGCTGTTGATAACCTCGGCGCCGCGCTCGACTGTGACGAGATGGTCCAGCTTGCTGTCGCGGTCGACATAGCCCTCGGTGCGGTGGGTCAACTCGGCCAACACGCGGTTGTTGGCCTCCAACAGGTCGATGTGCTTGCCGGTGTCGATCCACCAGCCGCGGTGGATGTAGGGATGCACCTGGCAGCCCTGGTCGACGAGCCATTGGATGGCGTCGGTGATCTCCAACTCGCCGCGCCAACTGGGCTTGATGCTGTTGACCGCCTGGAAGATGTTGGCGTCGAACATGTAGATGCCGACGAGGGCTAGGTTGCTGGGCGGGTTGCGCGGCTTTTCGACCAGTCGCACGATGCGCCGCTCGTTGTCTAGCTCGGCGACGCCGTACTGCTGGGGATGATCGACCTCGGTGAGTACGACCTGGCTGTTCCAGCCCGAGTCAGCGAACTGCCGGATCAGCGGGCTAATGCCGCCTTCGATCACGTTGTCGCCCAGGAACATGACAAAGCGGTCGTCGCCGAGGAAGTCTTGGCTGATCTTGACGGCGTGCGCCAAGCCGAGGGGCGCCTCTTGCTCGATGTAGCGGATCGTTACATCCCAGCGCCTGCCATTGCCGACGGCCTGGCGGATCTCGTCGCCGGTGTCGCCGATGACGATGCCGATCTCGTCGATGCCGGCGTCGCGAATGGCTTCGATCACCCGAAAAAGGACGGGCTTGTTGGCTACGGGGACCAACTGCTTGGCGCGGGTAAATGTGATCGGGTAGAGACGGGTTCCCTTGCCGCCGCTCAGAATCAGACCTTTCATGCTTCGCCTTCTCCTCTGCCTTCTCCTCTACCTAGTTCCGGACAGTCTCGCCGGCTTTCCGCTACCAATTATAGCCGGACATGGCTGCGTCGCGCTCGGCGTCGAGCAGCACGGCCCCGACGATGCGGGCGCGGACCTTCTCCAGCACGGTCTTGGCGCGCTGCGCGTGGTCGCGCTTGGTGCGCCCGGCGTTGACGAGCAGTACGACGCCGTCGACCTTACTCGCCCACAGCGCGGCGTCGGTCACGGCGAGGATGGGCGGCGCGTCGATCAGGAGGTAGTCGGCTTGCTCTTGCAGTTCGGTCAGGGCGTCGGCCAGACGGCGATTGCTCAGCAGCGCCACCGGGTTGGCGGGCAGCGGGCCGCTGGTCATGACTTGCAGCCCTTCGAGCGAGGTGCGCTGTAAGGGAGCGGGACCGCCGTCGCTCAGCCAGTTCGACAGGCCGGCTTGGTTGGGCAGGTCGAAAATCTCGTGTTGCTGGGGCCGCCGCAAGTCGCCGTCGACGATCGTGACGCGGTCGCCGGCCTGGGTCATGACCACCGCCAGGTTTGCCAGGGCGACGCTCTTATCGGTGACGCCGTCTGCGCTGGTGATGAGGATGGAGTGCAGCGGCTGCTCCAGGCTAGAGAATTCCAGGTTGGTGCGCAGGCTCTGGTAGGCTTCCGCCGCCGAGCTGCGCGGGTCGGTGAGCGTAATCAAGTTCTGCATGGCATCAGGCCTCAGTTCACTCTGTACGAGTCGTTATCACCTTACAGGCGGCGCGCGGCGCGCATCCTATTCCACCCGGATCGTCGCGACGACGGCTACGTCGCCAGGCTCGACCGCCTCTCCCTGGGCGGGAAGTCGCATGCCGTCCTGCCAGTGGTACATGCCGGCGATCAAACGATAATCGCCGGGCGCCAGGTCCGCGGGCAGCGTCAGCGTTTCTGTATCGAGCACGCTTTGCCCGGCCTGCCAGGCGGACGTCGGCAGCGGGCCGATGGCGTCTCTGGGCTGCCAATCTAACTGCGCCGCCTTGACGCCCACGGCATCGAGCAGATGGGCGAAGGCGGTGTAGTCCGCGTCCGGCGGCTGGCGCGCGGACCAGTGGAAGGTGGCCGTCAACTCGCCGCCCGGCTGGGCCGTCGTCTCCGGCAAGGTCACGCCTTCCAATACGATGGCGTTGCCAAAGCGAACATCTATGCGCTGCGCCGGCGCAGTCTCCGCCGGATGGAACGGTATCCAATTCGCCTTGCCCGAGCGGCTGAACCCGCCCAGCCGCACCAGGGAGCCGTGTTCGAGCAGCGGCAGCGATGGTTCAATGCGGCTCACCGGCAGGCGACCGCCTTCCGTCCAGCCGTTCTCCCCTGCATAGACGCCGAGCAGCAGCGCAAACTGGTCCGCGTCGAGCGTCCAGGGCAGCGTTTGCACCAACACGGTCTGCCCCGGCTCCCACCGCGAAGTAGGATACCACAGGACGGCGGGCGGCGGATAATAGTGCGTGTCGTACAGCGTTTCGCCGTCCCGGTCCTGGAGAGCGACATAGAAGCGCAGGTCTTCGTCCAGGGGGGCGAGCGCCTGCCAGTAGAGGCGGATGACGACCTCGCCGTGTTCGTCGTTGGTCACTGAGAAATCGATCAGGCGCAGCTTGCCGGTGAAGTCAACCTGCCGCGGCTGTGCCGGCGCGTGGTCGGGGCGCTGCCATGCGGTGTAGAACGAAGGCGGCAACTCCTGTTGCGGCGCGTCGCGGCGCAGGAGCAGGTAGCCGTCGCCGGCCGCGGCCACGCCGAAGCCATCCTGCATGAGCTGATCGACCGTGGCGCGCACGTCGCTGGGGTGCTGGGGCCAGGCCGGGCCGGTGACGTCGATGAAGACGGTGTCGGCGTCCTCGATGCGCGGGAAGATGTAGATCGTCTCCCGCCCGCTGACATGCGGGTTCAGACGGTCCTGCGCCGAGACTTTGGCGTCTGCGGGGATCTGGGCGATGACGGCTGCGGCGCGGCGGTCATGGTCCGAGATGGTGAAGTGGCGGTAGTTGCCGCCCCACGGCACGTAGCCGTAGAGAAACGACGACGCCAGCGCCGCGACGAGCACCGCGACCGGCGCTATATGCGTCGCCAGGCCGCGCAGCAAGGGGGCGGACGGGCGGTAGCGGGCTAGCCGGCGGCCTATGCGTGCCGCGCCGTAGACGGCCGCGATCATCACAAAGGGGATGATCGGCGCGGCGTAGATCAGTTCGTAGACCTGGTGCATAGGCGCGAAGTCGGCCAGCAGGTTGATCGCCAGCGAGGGCAGCGCCAGCGCCAGCACTTCCGGCGCAAGCAGGGAGACAAAGGCGACCGGCAGGAGCAACTGCGCCAGGTAGCGCCCTGCTTCGGCGGCGCGCAATTGCGCTATCACCAGGTCGGGCCGGGTGATCAGCGCGCGCACCATCTCCAGGGGGCTGTCGCCCAAATAGCCGTAGCGATTCCAGTGGATGTTGCCCGCGGCGAAGGCGTTCTGGATGAAGAAGACGGCGGTAAACGCCCAGAGCACAGAGAGGGCCATCGTCACCACGCCCAGGCGCGCCCAGCGGGTTCCCGGTCGCAGGGCGAGCGCCGCGTAAAGGCCGAGCATGAAGACCAGCAGGGCGATCTCTTCCTTGCAACTCGCGGCCAGCACGGCGAAGAGCGCATACCAGCCGGTGCGGCCCGCCACCAGGAAGTAGAAGGCGGCCATCAAGAAGGTCGGGACGAGGGTGACGGGGTGGAATTCGAGCCAGTTGGCCGCCTGGATGGACGGGTGCAGCAGGTAGGCCGCAGCCAGGGCGAGCGCCGCCCACGGGGACAACTGCTTGCGCCGGGCTAGCGCATAGAGCGGGAGCGCGCCGAGCGCCACGACCACGGCTTGCAACACGAGCAGCGCCGGCGGCCCGTCGTATAGCCAATAGAGCCACGAGATGGGGACGAGGATCGGCTCGACGTGCAGACTCAGCCGGTTGACCGTGCCGGGCTGGTTGGTGAGATGGAACCAGTTGCCGCGCGCCGTGTTCCAGATGGCCTGGTCGAGGTTGCCCATATCGAGGGCGCGCGCTTCAAAGGCGGCGTAGCGCGTGATCGTCAGCCAGGAGAAATAGACCGCATAGGCCGCGACGGCCAGAAGCAGCAGAATGACCGGGGGGGAGAGTGGCAGGCGACGGCGGCTGTGCAAGGCGCTGACCGGCTAGGCCGTTTTGGGCGCTCCTACCCGACCGGGCTGGGGCGCGGGTTGAACCGACTCCTTCTGTCCGGAGACGGCAGGGATGGCCCCCAGCACGGGGACGCCCAGGGTGCGTTCGACCGCGGCGGAGGTGCGCAGCAGGTCCGCTTCCATCCACGTCAGGACGAGGGCGAGCGCCAGGCCGAAGAGCATGCCCAGCACGCCGCCGGCGACGGCGTTGATGATCGGCTTGGGCTGGTACTGTTCGTAGCTGATGGCGCGGCTGCGAATCTTGACCTCGATGCGGTTGTCCTTGTCCTGCTGTGCGTAGTAGGCGGTGCGTTCGTCGATGAATTCGTCCGCCAACGTGAGCGCCATCAGCTTGGCGACCTCGCCGTCGCGCGCCCGCGCCTCGATCTTGATGGTGAAGTCGCTGGAATCGGCGGCTATGTTGATGTGGCCCAGAAAATCGTAGGGGTTTTGGTCAAGCTGGGCGCGGTCAATGACGCGCTGAGCGACCTCCGGCGTCTGGATATTGGCGCCAAAGTTGCGCATCAGGTCTTTGGCCATGTTGCCCAGACCCCAGTCGGGTCGCGCCGGCACGGTGCTCACATAGACCGTGGCGCGGTACATGTCTTCCTGCAGAAAGCTCACGCCGAAGGCGGCTGCCGCAGCTAAGATGACCGAGACGAGGATGATCCAGCCGCGGCGGCGAATGATGCGTGCGTATTCTTGGATGGTCATGGCAAATGCCTTTTCCTAATCGTCCGGGCCGGGCTCAAGCGCCATGCAACATGCGTCAAAGCGGCTCCGGCCAACTGTGTCCCAATCCTAACGGCGTTTGGGGATTTCTCCAAGGATGTGATAGCCCATCTCTTCCAATTCGGCGCGGCTGCGGATGGACGTGTCGAGGTAGTCGAGCAGGAAAGCCAGGCCGAGGCCGGCGAAGAGGGCGAGCAGCAGGCGCAGCGCCAGCTCCAGCCGGTCGCGCAGACCGGGGCCGACCGCCGCCACGGACGGCGCGTCCAGCAGGGATATGCCGGCTCCGTCCGTGCCGAGTTGCTTGAAGTAGAAGGGCGCGTTCTCGGTCAGCTCGTCAGCGGCGGCCTGGGCGATGGCGGCGAGTTCACCGGCGTCTCCCCACGTGAAGCTTAGGGTGATGATGCGGTGCTGTTTGCCGGTGGCCGCGCTGCCCCGGATCACGCCGGGCGGAACCTGGAGCGCTTGCTCTGCAAGGCGGGCGCTGACGTTGCGGGCGAACAGGTCGCTGCGTACGACTTCGGTGAAGTCGTCGACCAGGTATTCGCTGGTTAGCCAGGCGTAGTAGCGCGGGTCATAGGCGGTGCGGTCCGCTTCGGCGGCGGGCAGCACGCCCACCAACATGCGCAGCGAGGCGGAGTAGGAGGGCGGCGCCGGCTGCCAGGGGCGCATCTGCAGCAGGCTGAACAGACCGACCAGCACGGTCAACAACACGGGCAGCCGCCAGCGGCGGCGGATGATCTGCCAGATTTGGCGAATCTCCATGTGCGCTACTCGCTGTCTTGGGCTGGGTTCTCGCCCTGCAAGACTTGTTCCAGGTAATCGCCCAATTTGCGCCGGAAGGCGTGGGCGCTGAACTTCTCGGCCTGCGCGCGGCACGCAGCCGCATCATAGCGCGTCGGGTCGAACTGCGCCAATACAGCGGCGAGCGCTTCGGGCGTCTGTTCGCTGAACAACTCGCCGGTCACGCCTGGGGCGACGGTGTCCAGCGCGCCGCCGTCTCCGTAGGCGATCACGGGGCGGCCTACGGCCATCGCCTCGACCGGCGCAATGCCGAAATCTTCCAGCCCCGGAAAGATAAACGCCCGGCAGCCGCGCAGCAGTTCCAGGATGCTGTCTTGGCGGCCCACGAAAGTGACGTTGGGCGGGGCTTCGGCTTCGAGGGCCTGGCGGTCGCGGCCGTCGCCGGCGATGATGAGCTTGAGGTGCGGCAGGCTGCGGAAGGCGTCCACGGCTAGGTCGATGCGCTTGTAGGGGATGAGGCGGCTGACGATCAGATAATAGTCGCCAACGGGCGTCGCCGGGCCGGGCGTGAAGTAATCCGTGTCGACCGGCGGGTGGATAACGACGCTCTCGCGGCGGTAGAAGCGGCAGATGCGTTCTTGGATGGCGCTGCTGATGGCGATGAAGTGGTCGACGCGCTGGGCCGCGGCGAAATCCCAACGGCGTAGCCAGGCCAGCGCGGGCCGCACGAGCAGGTCCGTGCCGCGGTTGAGTTGCTCGCGGGCGCGGTATTGGTCGTAGAGCCAGATGAAGCGCGTGGGCGTCAGGCAGTAGCAGACGTGGCGTGCGGCGGCGTGACGCGTGCGGGTGCGCACGCCGTGGCAGAAGCCGCTCTTGTTGCTCAACACCAGGTCGTAGCCGCTGACGTCGGTTGCGCCGAAGGCCAGCGGGTAGAGCGGCATGTAGCGCTGGTGGTTGTCGGTGATGCCCGGCAGCTTCTGCATGAAGGTGGTGCGGATATCCCACCGGCGGTAGGCGGCGGGCATGCGCTCCGGCGCGTAAAAGCTGGTGTAGACGGGCGCGGCGGGGAAGAGCGCCGCCAGTTCTTCCAGCACGTTTTCGGCGCCGCCCGCCTGGTTGAGCCAGTCGTGCACCAGGGCGATCTTGGCGTTGGGCAAAGCGGTGCGGTTCATGGCCGGCCGGCGTCAGCCAGCCCGAGGTCCTTCATCTCTTCAGCGATGAAGTGATCGATCAACAGGCGGTACAGGCGCTCGACGACGTCCGGGTCGAGGCCGGCCTCCTGCGCCCAGGCGCGGCGGGCTTGCATAACGGCCTGGTAGCGCTCCGGCGCGCGCACGTCCTCTTCGGTCTTCTTAAAACGGGTGATGGCCTTGACGTATTCATAACGGAGACCCAGCGCGCGGACGATGTCCTGGTCGATGGCGTCGATGGCGTGACGGACGTCTTCGATGCTGGTGCAGTCGGCTGGCGCTTTCATGGACGATTCTCGCGTGCTAGGTGGGGGGCGGCGGCCCCAGGGCGGCTAACGGACGGCAATCTGGCAAAAGCGCGGGTATTGTACCGTAGGCCCGCGACGGCATCAAATGGCGGGCTGCTGTAGGGGCGCCTCTCTGGGTTGACGAAGCGCCCCGATTTGACCGGCGGCAGCATCCGGCGGCATCCCTGCCGCCGAGGGGATCCGCCGCATGTGTGCGCCAAGGATGCCGCCGCTACAAGTTGAGCGGCTTATACGCTGTCGATCACGCGCAGGCAGCGGTCGATTTCGTCCAGGGTGTTGTAGTGGGCCAAACCGAGGCGCAGCAGACCGCCGCTGGGTTCGACGCCCAACCGTTCCGTCAGGTTGACGGCGTAGAAATTGCCGTCCCAGGCGAAGATGTTCTCGGCGGCGAGGGCTTCGGCCAACTGCTGCGGCGTGGTTCCCTCTTTGCGGATGGAGACGGTCGGCACGCGGTGCGGCCAATCCATGCGGTTGGTGAGGCCGTAGATGCGCACGCGGTTGATGAATTGCAGCCCGCTGATCAGGCGGTCCATGAGCATTAGCTCGTAGTTGTTGATTTCGGCCCAGGCTGCGGCTAGTTGCTCACGGCGCGTCGCGCCGGCTGAAGCTCCGCCATAGCGCACGCCCAAGTCGGCCAGGTAGTCGATGGCCGCGGCCACGCCGGCCAACCCCTCGTGGTTCTTGGTGCCTTGCTCCCACTTGTCGGGCGACTCGTCGCCGGTCGGCCGCACATGGTAGGCGCGCAGCCGGTTAAGGTGTTCGCGCTTGCCGTAGAGGATGCCGGCGTGTGGGCCGAAGAACTTGTAAGCGCTGCACGCCAGGAAATCGCAATCCAGCGCCTTGACGTCGATCAGGCCGTGGGGCGCGTACTGCACCGCGTCGACGAAGGTGTAGGCCTTGTTCTCCTTGGCCCAGCCGATGATAGTCTGGACGTCGTTGATCGTGCCGCTGGCGTTGCTGGCATAGCCGACCGCGACGAGCTTGGTGTGCGGGTTGATGAGCGAGCGCAGGTGCTCCATATCCAGCGTGCAGGTTTCGATGTCCACGTCGGCCCATTGCACGGTTGCGCCGGTGTCTTCGGCCATCATCACCCAGGGGCTGACGTTGGCGTCGTGGTCGAGGCGGGTGACGACGATCTCGTCGTCGGGGCTGAACTCGCGACTCAGGGCGTGGCTGAGCGCGAAGGTGAGGCTGGTCATGTTGTTGCCGAAGACGATCTCGTCCGCGTCGGCGCCGAGCAGGTCGGCTGCGGCCTGGCGGGCATGGTCGATCGTGGCGTCGGTGCGGCGGCTGGTCTCGAAGACGCCGTGGGTATTGGCGTTGCGCCGCGTCAGGTAGTCGGTCATGGCCTCCAGCACGCGGCGGGGGACCTGGGTTCCGCCGGGGTTGTCGAAGAAGACGGCTGGTTTGTCGTTGAAGGACTCGTGCAGCGCGGGAAATTGGGCGCGGATTGAATCGACGTCAAGCATGGCGGGTTTCCTTCCAAGATGCCGGTTATGGGCGGTATAGTCATGCGTCATCTGCCATTCGTAATTCGTGATGCATGACTCGTGACGTATTGCGTCTTTACGGCTGCCGTATCGCCCTACTAATCGAACCTGGGCAGCCCGTCGGCGAACAGCCAGAGGCGCTCGCGGCCGAGAAGCTGCTGCGTATCTCCTTGCAAAAGGGCGGCTGCCGCGGCTTGCAACTCGCCGGCGACATCCAGCCCCAGCAGCGCCCTGGCCGCGTCGACCGGTTCGGCGAGCAGGCGCGTATGCGGCGCTGAGATGGCGCGCGTGCGCACGGAGCCGTCGACCGGCAGGTTGGCTTCGGTGCAGGCAAGCGCTAGGGCCGTGTGAAAATCGCCCAGTTCGTCGACCAGGTCGTGGGCGAGGGCTTGCTTGCCGGTCCAGACGCGGCCGTTGCAGATCGGGTCGAGCGCGTCGTAGTCCAGGTTGCGCCCGGCGGCGACGCGGCGCTTGAACTCCTGGTAGACATGCCGGACGCTGCCTTCGATCTGGGCGCGCTGGGTCTCGCTCCAGGGGCTGTCTTCGCCGTAGAGGCCGGCGTTTTGGCCGCGCTGGACGACCTCGCGGCGGGCTTGCAACTTGTCGAGCGCGCCGGCGGTCACGGCTTTGGCGACGACCACGCCGATGCTGCCGGTTAGGGTGGCGGGCTGGGCTACGATCCGGCGGGCGGGTGCGGCGATGTAATAGCCGCCGCTGGCCGCGACGTCGCCCATGTAGACGACGACCGGCTTTTCCTGGTTGAGCAACTCCAACTCGCGCCAGATGAGGTCGCTGGCGAGGGCGGAACCGCCGCCTGAATCGACGTACGCCACGACTGCGGCGAGGCCGGGGTCGCGGCGGGCGTTGCGGATCTGCTGCACTGCGCTGGCGCTGCCCAGGGTGCGCCCGCCGAGGATCGGCAGAGGGATGGGCAGGCGGCGGCTTTCGCCCACGACGATCGCGCCCGTCAGGTTGAGGACGCCTACCGCTTGGGCGGGGCGGCGCTGCGGGCAATGCAGCAGCAGCCCGCGTGCAGAGGCATAGGGCAGGAGGCGGGCGGGTTTGCCCGTCTCGCCAAGATGTTCGGCCAATTGGTCCTCGTAGATGATTGCGTCGACCAGGCCGGCGGCGAGGGTTTCGTCCGCGGTGAGCGGCGCGCGGTCGATCAAACTTTGGACCGTGTCGGGCGAGAGGTTGCGGCCCGAGGCGATGGCGCCGACGATGTCTTCGGACAGGCTGTCGAGCAGCCAGTTATACTGCTCGCGCTCGGCCTCGCTCATCTCGGCGCGGGTGAACCGGTCGGCGGCGGTCTTCCACGGCGCAATCTTGACGACGTCCATCTCGATGCCGAGGCGGGCCAGCGTGTCCCGCAGGTAGACCGGCGCGGCGCGCAGCCCCAGGATGTCCCACGAGGCAAGGGGCGTGAGGCTGACGGCGTCGGCGGCGCAGGCGGCGACGTAGGCGGGCGTGCCGGCTTGTTCGAGGTGGACGACGATACGCTTGGGCGCGCGTCCGACGGGCCGAAACTGGCTGTCCCATTGGCGAAAGCGGTCAAAGAGGCGGGCAAGGCTTTGGGCTTGGGCGAGGCTAAGCTCCGGCCCCTTCATGAGGAAGACGACACCCTTCGCATCCGGGTCTCTGGCGATGCGGCGCAGGGCCTCGCCGATGTATTCGAGGCTGAGCGGCAGCCTCAAGCCGGGGATATACGCGGTCCACCAGGGCATGTCCGGCGCGCGCTCGGAGACGGCGTGGTCGAGGGTGATTACGGCGTAGTCAGGCAGCCGGCGGCGCAAGAGGCGGCGGCGCAGGTTGGCGAGCGCGCAGAAGACGAATTGCCAGGCTGTGCCGGCTGCGTGGGCGATACGGCGCAGGGTGCGCGCCGGCGCCGATTCCTGTTTCATCTAGGTGACTCCGAACGTCCTGTCGCCGGTGCGATTGTTACTGCGATTGTTACATGATCCATGCCGGTTCATTCTGCCCACAAAGGGCGACTTTGGCAAGCGCGTGGGGATAAAGCGCGCCGCGAGGATCGTCCGCGCGACGCGAAAGGGCAAAGATTTGCCACGAATTACACGAATTGATCGAATTAGGCTGAACCGCTTCGTACAATTCGCGGCGGCAGAAAGCGTCAGCATGCCAAGGTTCTGTCCCAGATTCTGATACTTGGGCGATCAATGTGTAGGGGCGGCGCTACTGGGATCGCCGGCATCTTTGCCGGCATTCTCGGCTGTTCCTTTGCCGCCAGGGATGGCGGCGTTCCCGGTGGATAGCGCATCAACGAGCATGCGCGACAAGTCAGCCAAAACTCCGGACGCACCCGACGCTAACTGGGCAATTGCGAGTCTCCTGGTTGACGCACTCGCTCAGGTTGGGGCGCGGGCATCTTGCCTGATGCACGGCCTGCTGATACACTGGCGCAATGAGAATAGATGCGCCGACTTGGAGCGGACGCGCCGGCGAGTTGGCGTCATATTGCACCGGCTAACATTGGTTCGGGAGACCCCACGATGCGGATCGGATTGCCTAGAGAGATCAAGGATGGCGAAAATCGGGTCGGGTTGACGCCCGGCGCAGTGACCGCGCTGGTACGCCGCGGCCACGAGGTACTGGTCGAGACCGGCGCGGGCGAAGGCAGTTTCCTTAGCGATGAGGAGTATGCCGAGGCTGGTGCAACAATTGTCCCCACCGCGGCGGAAGCATGGGCCGCCGAAATGATTGTGAAGGTTAAGGAGCCGGTCGGGCCGGAGTATGACTTCCTGCGCGCCGACCAGATTCTCTTCACCTATCTCCACTTGGCCGCCGACCGGCAACTGACCGAGGTCCTGCTGGAAAGCCACACCACGGCCATTGCCTATGAGACGGTACAGACCGCGGAGGGCAAACTGCCGCTGCTCATGCCCATGAGCGAGGTGGCAGGGCGCATGGCGACGCAGATCGGCGCGGCGTATTTGGAGAAGCACCGCGGCGGACGCGGCGTGCTGCTGGGCGGCGTGCCGGGCGTGCCGCCGGCGGATGTGACCATTTTGGGCGGCGGCACGGTGGGCGGCAACGCGGCCAAAGTGGCACTGGGCATGGGCGCACAGGTGACCGTGCTCGATATCCACCATGACCGGCTGCAATACTTGGACGATATTTTCCTGGGGCGCCTGCAGACGCGCGCCAGCAATGAGTACAACATCGAGCAGGCTGTTTTCAACGCCGACCTGGTGATCGGCGCGGTGCTGATCCCCGGCGGGCGCGCGCCGTGGCTGGTGACCAAGCCCATGCTCTCGCATATGCGCAAGGGCGCGGTGATCGTGGACGTGGCTGTGGACCAGGGCGGCTGCATCGAGACGAGTCGCCCCACCACGCACAGCAATCCGACGTTCGTGGTGGATGATGTCGTGCATTACTGTGTGGCGAACATGCCGGGGGCCGTGCCGCGCACCAGCACTTTCGCCCTGGTCAACCAGACTATGACCTATGCGCTGAGCCTCGCCAACGACGGGTTGGACGCGGTGCGCCGCAACCCCGATCTGCTGCATGGCTTGAATACGCATAAGGGCTGGCTGACGCACGACCTGGTGGCCGAGGTTTTCGACCTGACGTATACCGATCCGCTTAAAGCACTGGAGTGACAAAGATGGCGAAAGTGAATACCGCGCCCCTGAGCGGGATGCGCGACTTCCTGCCCCTCGACGTCTTGCGTCGCAACTACGTGATCGACGTGATTGAGCGCGTCTATCAGAGCTACGGCTTTGAGCCGCTGGAGACGCCGGCGATGGAGCGGCTCTCGACGCTGTTGGGCAAGTATGGCGAAGAGGGCGACAAGCTCATTTTCCGCATCATGAAGCGCGGCGACAAGCTCGAAGACGCGCTGCGCAACGACCCGACCGTCGACAGCGTGGGCGATGCCGGCTTGCGCTATGACCTGACTGTGCCGCTGGCGCGCGTGGTCGCCAATTATCGCAATGAACTGCCGCGCGTCTTCAAGCGCTACCAGATCCAGCCGGTCTTTCGCGCTGACCGCCCGGCCAAGGGCCGGTATCGCGAGTTCTTCCAGTGCGACGTGGACGTGATCGGCTCCGCCAGCCAGACGGTGGAAGCCGAGGTGCTCAACGCCGGCGCGCAGGTGATGGAGGAATTGGGCTTTAGCGGCGAGGGGGCTTTTATGCTGCGCCTCAATCACCGCGGCATCCTGCGCGGGCTGATGGAGACGGCCGGCGTGCAGCCCGACTTGGAAGACTCGGCGCTGGTCGCCATCGACAAGCTGGACAAGATCGGTCTGGACGGCGTGGCGGCGGAACTGACTGAGCGCGGCGTCGGTCGCGCCGCTGCGGAGAGCCTGCTGCAGACGATGGCGGGCGTACCTGCGGCCAACGGCGCCATCCTGGACTGGCTGGCTGAACTGCTGCAGGGTTCCGAGTTGGGCACGCGCGGCGTAGCCGAACTGCGTCGCGTGATCGACTACTGCCGTTACGGTCCCGCCGCCGGGCGTCTGCGCGTCGATCCGTACCTGGCGCGCGGGTTAAGCTACTACACCGGCCCGATCTTCGAGATCGAGTTTCCGGGCTTCGGCAGTTCAGGCGGCGGCGGCGGGCGCTACGACGACCTGATCGGCATGTTCAGCGGGCAGACGATCCCGGCGTGCGGCTTTAGCCTGGGCTTGGAGCGCATCATCCTGATCATGGAGGAACAGGGGATGTTCCCGGCGCAGTTGGCGGGCCAGCCCCAGGTGGTGGTGACGATCTTCGACAGGAGCACGGTCGGGGCTAGCCTGGAGTTGGCGCAGCGTCTGCGCCGCGGCGGGTTGCGCGTGGACCTCTACCCGGATGACGATCGCTACGGGCGGCAGTTCCAATATGCAGATGAGCGCAAGATCCGCTATGCGTTGCTGCTGGGGCCGAGAGAAGTGGAGGCGGGCGTTGTGGCGGTGAAGGACCTCTCCACCGGCGAGCAGACGGATATTCCGGCGGGTGAAGCGGTGGAGAGGCTGCTCGCCATCGCCGGCTAAGTGCTCTGTTAACGTATTTTATGCAGTTGTCATTCTGAGCCGAAGGCGAAGAATCCCCGCGTGACAGACGAGCAGATTCTTCCTCCCTCCGGTCGTCAGAATGACAGAAACATAGTTGCCAGAGCACTAAGCGGTTCGTTCGCCAAGTGTCTGTCATTCTGAAGCGAGCGTCAGCGAGCTGAAGAATCTCGTTGGTCCAGAGGTAGAGATGTTTCGCTCGAAAATGCACCGCGAGCAGCGAAAATGCGCACTTGACATTGCGCCCGGCTCTTGATATAGTCTGCAACAATTGAATAGCTCGAGCTCTTATCCAGAGAGGCGGAGGGACCGGCCCTTTGAAGCCTCGGCAACCTGGTGACGGCGGCGAAGGCGTCGCCCAATCAAGGTGCCAAGTCCGGCAGAGTAATCTGGAAGATGAGAGACAAGGCATCGTTGCGCCCATTCGCCCTCTCATCTGACTCTTTAAGATGAGAGGGTTTTTACTGCACCGATCCCGGGAGATCGTGCAAAGGATAACGTGGAGGCGTAGACAATGATCGCAATGAAGTTCGGCGGCACGTCGGTGGGCAATGTCGAGGCGTTTGCCCAGGTCGCCAAGATTGTGGCGGACGCGGTAGAGCGGGAGGCCAATACGGAACGGCCCGGCGTAGTGGTTGTGACCAGCGCCATGGCGGGCGTGACGAATTTGCTGATCGAGGCGGCGCGACGAGCGGCTGACGGCGATGAATTCTATCTGGAAGCCGAGAACACCCTGCGGGTTAAGCACCATTTCGTGGCGGGCCAGTTCATCGAAGACGGCTTAGAGCGTGCCGAATTGGCTCGCCTGACTGACGAGCGACTCCAGGCCTTCAGCCGCCTGTGCAACAGCATCGCTGTGCTGGGCGAGGTGACCAAACGCGGGATGGACCTGGTGAGCGGGCTGGGCGAACGGCTTGCCGCACCGGTGCTGGCCGCGGTGCTGCGCTCGCAGGGCGTGCCCGCCGAGGCGGTGGATGCGACAGACCTGATCGTGACCGACAGCGAATTCGGCGCGGCCGCGCCGATCAAGGCGCTGACCGACCAGCGCTGTCGCGAACGGCTGCTGCCCATGCTCGAGGCCGGTGTTGTGCCGGTGGTCACCGGCTTTGTCGGCGCGACGGTGAACGGCGTCCCCACCACCTTGGGCCGGGGCGGCTCCGACTATTCCTGCGCCATCGTCGGCGCGGCCTTAGGGGTCCACGAAATCCAGATCTGGACCGACGTCAACGGCGTGATGACGGCGGACCCGCGCATCGTACCCAACGCGCGCAGCCTGAACCAACTCAGCTACGAGGAAGTGGCCGAATTGGCCTACTACGGGGCCAAGGTGATCCACCCCAAGACCGTGACGCCGGCCATCGAGAAGAACATCCCGCTGCGCGTGCTCAACACCTTCCAGCCCGAACATCCGGGAACCTCCATTCGCAATGAGGGCGACGGCGATCTGCATGGGTCAGTAAAGGCGATCACCGCCATATCGGGGCTGAACCTGGTCACCGTAGCGGGGCGCGGCATGATGGGCGTCCCCGGCATCGCCGCGCGGACCTTTCACAGCGTGGCCGGCGTGGGGACGAATGTGCTGATGATCAGCCAGAGCAGCAGCGAGCAGAGCATCTGCTTTGTGGTGCCCGACAACTCAGCGCCAACGGTGATCGAGGCCTTGCGCACCGAGTTCAAGGTCGAATTGGAGCGCAAGTATATCGACGATATTTCTGGCCTGGCGAAAATTGCGATCGTGGCTGTGGTGGGCAGCGGGATGCGCGGGACGCCGGGGCTGGCGGCGGGCATCTTCCGCGCCGTGGGCGAGAAGCGCATCAACGTGATCGCTATCGCGCAGGGGTCGAGCGAGGCCAATGTCAGCCTGGTGGTGGAAGAGAGAGATCGGGCTGTGGCGGTCGGCGCTATCCACGACATTTTCGAGTTGCACAAACCGACCAAGGAACGTTTAGGGTTAGGCTAGAGAATGCGAGGGGCCGGTGTTGCCGCCGGCCCCTTTTCTATTGCTCTGCGGGGTTATGGCGTGCAGGACCAGGGCGTTTGGTTGTCGGCAAAGGCGCGCACGCGGAATTCCGGCTCGCCGCGCGCGACGTTGCCCGTCGAATGCAGCAGGCCGCTGTCCGTCCACAGCTCTACGCGATAGGGGTGGCCTGCGCCGCCGTAGAGATTCTCGTCGACCGGCAGCCCGTCGATCTTGAGAAAGCCGGCGGCGTCGCACGTGGCAAAGCCGCGCTCCGCCACGTCGATCCACGATCCGTCCGGCTCCATGCGATAGATCTTGACCCAGGCACAGTGTCCGGGCTGCGCCGGTGCGCAGGTGATGATGTTGCCGACGCGAGGCCGTTCTTCGCGCTCCTCCTCTTGCTCGCCGGTTCGCTTCCACGACAGGCGAACGACGGCATCAGCCGTGTGCTCATAGTACTCTAGGCGGATGGTATGGACGCCTCTGCTTAGGCGCTGCGTGTGCGTGAATCTGCGTCGCGGGCCGTCGCGCCATTCGTCGATGACGAGGCGGTCGTCGATGTAGAGGCGCGCGCCGTCGTCGACGGTGATGGTGAAGCGGTAGCGCCCCTCGCGGAAGTTCAGCGCGCGCGTCCAGCGGATGGAGAAGTCGTCGCGGCCGATTGCCTCCGGCGCGGGTGAACCGCCGCCCCAGTCGAAGTCGATGTCGCTGTCGTTGCGCACCAGGCGCGGCCCGCCGGAGAGATGGCGATTGTCGAAGTATTCGCCGCGCCAGGCGCCGGTCTCGGCCCCGTCGATGCGTGTCCAACTGAGGCGGACGGCTGCCTGACCGGCGTGCTCGTAGTATTCGAGCGTCACCGGCACGTCGCCCGCGGGCAGGTAGATCTCGCCCTGATAGGTCGTTTCGGGCTGGTCGCGCCATCTGTCGATCAGCAGGTGGTTGTTCACCCACAGGCGCACGCCGTCGTCGGCCTTGACCTCGAAGCGGTAGCGGCCCGCCGTCTCATTGATGACGCCGGTCCAGCGAATCGAGAAGTCGTCGCGCCCGATCCGGCCCGGCGCGGGCGAGTCCTCGCCCCAGTCGAAGTCGATGCGCTCGTCGTTGCGCACAAACGCCGGCGAACCGGAGAGCGAGCGGTTGTTGTAGTATTCGCCGCGCCAGCGACCGCCGCCTTCCGCCGCAGGCGAGATGGAGAAGCGCACCGCCGCAACGCCGGCCTGATCGAAGTACTCGACGCGGATCAGGTGATGCCCGCCGCCCAGATGGACGTCGGCTGTATCGACGGTGATGCTGCGCACGGTCCACCGGTCGATGACGAGGCGGTCATCGACATAGACGCGGATACCGTCGTCACTGGCTGCGGTGAGGCGATAGATGCCGGGGGGAATGTCCACATAACGAGTCCAACGCGCCGAGAAGCCGTCGCGGTTGATGTTGGGCGCGGGTGAGCCATCGCCCCAGTCGTGGTCAATGGCCTGCTCGACCCGTTCCAGCGCGGGCGGGCCGCTCAACGCGGTGTTGTTCCAGTAACTCGCCTGCCACACAGGGTCGGAATGCGCGGGGGTTACTGGTTCGGCTGCCTGCACAGGCCGGGCTAGGGCCGGCGAGAGGGCAGCGAGCAAGGCGACCATCAGCGCAATTGACCACAAGCGCAGACGAGATGCGTTCGTCATACTCTGCATGGTTCTCCTCCTCAATCGGGCGCGTCCTCGTACTGCGCCCTTATTCAGTATACGTCGGCGCATCGGTTGGTGTTCCCTGCTTACGGCTGCGACATGGGCGTCGTTCGGCAAAGCATCTGCGCCGCTGTAATCGATTTGCGCACTCGGACGAATTATGTATAATCTCCCGACGCAACCTTGACGCAACCCTGACGCTACCTTGGCAGGGTAAGGTTTCCCCCGCGCTGAGATCGCACCTTCATCGCTCCAACAGCGTTTGTGTACGA
Organism: Chloroflexota bacterium; assembly: GCA_030058085.1. Taxonomy (GTDB): domain Bacteria; phylum Chloroflexota; class Anaerolineae; order Caldilineales; family Caldilineaceae; genus JASGTU01. Next base: position 8,404 of record JASGTU010000055.1, on the reverse strand, counting down.
GATTATATCGCTGACTCACCCTTCAATGCGAAGGGCGGACGCATTAACGGTTTGACGGGATCGGGCATGCGGGCTTATGCGGCGCATGCCATTCTCGATATTGGAGCGGGGCGAGAGCAGGCGCGGCAGTGCTGCTGCGCAGAATGAGAGGGCTATATGCGTCACCGGCAGCGTCTAGTCAGCGAAGAGGCTGCATCCGATCAGCGGATGCCTGGGGCGTCGTCTGTCGTGTTCCCGCCCGCCGGCAGGCAGACGCAGTTAGGCGGGCGGCGATTATCGCGCCGCGTGTTTTTGCAGATGGCGGGGGCGTCGATTGCGACCGCCGCTGTGAGCGCCTGCGCCCCGCGCCCTGCCGGCACAGCGCCCCATGAAGACGGCAAGATCCAACTTGTATATCAGGACTGCCGCTGTCTGGGCGAGCAATTCTTGCTGGCGGATTTCCACGAGGAGCATCCTGATATCGAGGTGTTCTACATTCCCGACCCGGAGAATTCTGACGAGAAGATGCTCGCCGACATGCAGGCGGGCATCGCGCCGGACGTATTTTCGGGCTGCTGCGAAATGCTGCCCATCTGGGCGGAGGAGGGCTATCTGCTCAATCTGCATCCCTATGTGGAGGCGGACCTGGACGCCGCCACGATTGCCGATTGGGACGCGGCGCAATATGCCAGCTTCCTGATGCCAGACGGGATGCGGTTTGCCCTGCCCAAATACCACGGCGCGCTGGCGCTCTATTACAACAAGGAACTGTTCGACGAATACGGCGTCGCCTACCCCGACAACACGTGGGATCACGATACGTACCTGGAGGCGATGCGGCGGCTGACGGCGGACCGCAACGGCGACGGCAAGATCGACCTGTGGGGGAGCATGTCGGATATCGCCTGGGATCGTTTGCAGATCCACGTCAATGGCTGGGGCGGCCATTTTGTCGATCCCGAGGACCCGACTCGCAGCCTCATGGCTGGGCCGGAAGCGATGGCGGCGATGGAATGGATCCGCGCCCGCATATGGGATGACCATGTGATGGCGAACAAGCTCGACATACAGAACCTGGAGACCCGCCACGCCTTTATCCAGCAGTCGCTGGCGATGGTGGAGGACGGGTCGTGGGCGCTGCGCGATATTCTTGAGCTGGCCCCATTTCGCATCGGCGTGGCGCCGTTTCCTGCCGGGCCGCAGCGCCGCGTGACCCTGGCGACGACGGACGGATTCGCAGTCTATTCGGGAACGAAGCACCCGGAAGCGGCCTGGGAACTGATGAAGTTCTTCGTCAGCCCCGAGTATGGCCGGGCGATGGCGGAGGCGCAATTGCTGCAGCCGGCGCGGGCGTCGCTGGTTAATGAGTGGGTCGAGATCGTGCGCACACAATACCCGGAGCAATCGCAGGAGATCGACATCGGCGCCTTCGCCGAGGGTCACATCCAGGGCTACTCGGTGACGGCGGAGATCTTCGCCAACATGGCGGAGGCGCGACGTTTGGCGTTGGCTGCCTGGGAGGAGATCTATACGCTAGGCCAGGCGCGCGTTGACATCATCAAGAACACCTCGGCCATGATCGAGATGGCCCAACCCGGCCGCAGCCAGGCTTAGAAGCGCGCGGTGAAGTGCACGAGCGACAGCCTATGGACGACGCCGGCAGGAGTCGTCCATAGGCTGTCCGAACGGAGGGGACGAAGTGAATTCTACATCTCGGTTAAGCCGCTGGCACAGCTATCACATTGCCTGGCTTTTCTTGGTAGCGCTGTTCGCCGTGGCGTCTCTCGCCGTGTATACCTTCATGGCCTATCGCAGCGCTGCGGTCGAACTGCTCATCGAACGCGACCGGCAATTGAGCTACCTGTCGGCGGCGCGCATCCGCGGCGAAATGACGAAGTTCTCGGATGCGCTGCAAACTTTTGCGCGCACGCAGGCGCTCTATGACAGAGACCTGACCGTGCGGCAGCAGGCGCTGCAAGAGTCGCTGCTCGTGCGCGAGGGGGTCTTCGACGGCGGGCTGATTTTGTTGGACAACCACGGCCGTGTGGTGGCGACGGAGCCGCTGCGGCCAGACCTCATCGCACAGGATTGGTCGGACCGCGACTATTTTCGCCGGCTGCTAGGTTCGGCTGCGCCAATCTTCTCCGACGCCGAGACGGATGGGCCGGACGATTCGCAGGTGATCGTCGTGAGCGTTCCCGTGTTCGGTGAGCGCAGCCAGTTCGTCGGCGCGCTGCTCGGCATGTTGCGGCTGGGCGAGTCGACGCTCAGCCCTTTCTACGCCGCGATCGTGCGGCTGCGCATTGGGCAGGGCGGCTCTACCTATGTGGTCGACGGCAACGGCAACATCCTATTTGATTCCGGCTCGCGCGCCATCGGCCTGCCTTATGCCACCCACGCCCTGCCGGGCCTGGTGTTCGAGCCGCAGGGCGGGGCCGTACGGACGGAGGACGCGGATCAGAACGAGATCGTCGCCGCCTATGCGCCCATTCCGGGCACGGCGTGGACGTTGGTGATCGAGGATGACTGGGCGACGCTGACGCGCGATACGCGGCGCTATCGGGATCTGCTGACGCTGTTGCTGGCGATGGGCTTGCTGCTGCCAATCGTCGGCGTGGCGCTGCTGCTCAGCCGGCGCAAAGCGGAATTCGAAGCGTATGAGTTCGCCTATCATGGCACGCGCGTGGCTCAACTGATTAAGGGCTCGCTCCTGCCTAAGCATCCGCCGATCATGCCCGGCTGGCGGACGGCAATTCACCACGAACCTGGGGCGTCGGTGAACGGCAGTTTTCATGACATGCTGCTTTTGCCCGATGGCCGCCTAATGCTGACCGTGGGGCATATCTCCGCCGGCGGCACGACGGCTGCTCTGTTGCTCGCCACGGCGCGCGCCACCTTGCGCGGTACGGCGCGCTGCCTCATGTCGCCGGCAGAGGCCCTGGCGCGCAGCAACGAGTTTCTCTGCCCCGAGACGCCGGACGAGGTCTCTATTACTTGTTTCTATGCGCTGTTGGATCCGTCCAGCGGCAGGCTGCAATATGCCAATGCCGGGCATGAGCCGGTCTTCTATCGCCGGGCCGGCACAGTGGAGGCGATGCCTACGTTGCCGCTCCGCTTGGGCGAGCAACTGGATATTGCCTTCGAGCAGGACGAGATCACGATTGACCGAGGGGAGTACTTGCTTTTTTGCCAGCGCGAGCTGGTGGAAGCGACCAACCCCGAGGGCGATCTTTTCGGCGTAGAACGTCTTCAGGAGGTCATCCTCCAGCACCCGCAGGCGGATGAGGCGTTAATCGACGCGATCCGCGCGGCGGTGCGCAAGTTCGCGGGCAGCGACTGGGATGAGGAGCATGAACTGACTCTGATCACGATGGAACGGCTGCCGGCGATGGAGGCGGCGGCGGAAAGCGCCGTCGTGACCGGCGCACGGGCGAGCGCATAACGCGCTGCCGGAGGAGACGCCATGACCGCGAGAACACAAGAATCCGTCGATTACCTGGAGCGCATCAGCCGCGCGATCACGCTGGCGGGGTTCGCCCTCGCCAGCGTTTGTTCCATTCTAGCCCTGGTGCTGGCGCTTTCGTGGCGTCACCAGCCGTTCGCCGGCTTCGTCGTCGAGCCGACTTTGATGGTCAGCGGAATCAACGGCCCCGGGTGGCAAGGCCGGGAGGCGGGCATCAACCATCCGCAGCAGGTGATCCGCCTGGATGGCAAGCCCGTGAACAACTCGCGCGATTACAACCGCATCCTAGCCGGCAGCCAGCTTGGCGACAGAATTTCGATCTTCACGCGCAAGCCGGACGGCAGCGAGTATCTCTATCCGGCGATTCCGCTGACCGCGCTGACCGCCACGGACACGGTGCGCATTTTCTGGCTGCCCTATTTCGTCGGCCTGGCCTACCTAAGCATCGGCGGGTGGATCTACCGCTTGCGCGGCGGGACGCGACCGGGGCGGGCGCTGTCGTTCTTCTGCATAGTGACCGCGCTCGTCTGTATGCTGATGTTCGATCTGTATACGACCCACGTCTTCGGTGCGATCTGGACAGGGGCGTTGGCGACGATCGGGGGAGCGTTGATCAGCCTGGCGTGGCGATTTCCGGAGGAATGGCTGCCGGTGCAGCGACGTTCTGCGCTTCTGGCCGTGCCCTATCTAGTCTCGATTGGGTTGGGGCTCTGGGGTATAGCGGCTCTGGGCAACAGGAGCGAACCGTGGGCCTATGTAACGGTATGGGGCTTTTGTTACCGCTACACGGGGCTGGGCATCCTGATCTTTTTCGGGATGATGCTGTATCGCGCGGTCGCCGGCGCCAATGCGGTCGTGCGCCGCCAGGCACGCCTGGTCACGGTGGGCAGCATAGTAGCGTTTACGCCGATCAGCGCCTGGCTGCTGTCGCCTCTGGCGGGCGTCCCCATGACGTTCAACCCCGTGTTCTTGCTCTTACCCATGCTGCTCTTTCCGCTTTCGGTCGCGCTGGCGATTCTGCGCCTGCGTTTGTGGGAGGTGGACACCTTCGCCAGCCGCGCCTTTGTCTATGGCGCGGTGACGTCCATCTTGGCAGGCGTCTTTTCGGCGCTACACAGCTTTACGCAGAAGACCTTCTTTCTAATGACGGGCGAAGAGAGTGACGTCGCCACCATTGCCACCACCCTGATCCTGGTGGCGGCGTTCACGCCGCTGAAGTCGCGCGTGCAAGCTTTTGTCGACCGCGAGTTCCGCTTCGAGTCGGAGGAGACAGCCAGACTACGCGCGTTCGGGGAGCAAGTCGAGGCTTATGTGCAGTTGAGCGATGTGACCCAACTCACCAGGCGGCTGCTCATGGAGGCGACGCATTCGCTGCAGGCCGAGTCCGGCGCCGTTAGTCTGTGGATGGACGGGCGGCTGCAAACGCTTCACACCTTCGGGCGCTGGAATCGGGACGCGCGACTAAGCGTGCCGCTGGAATATGGCGGTCAACGCTATGGGCTGCTGCAACTGGGGCCTCATCAAACTGAGCGGGCGTATAGCCGCAAGCAAAGTGAGGCTTTGCAACAGGCGGCGAATCAGGTAGCCTATGCGCTGCACTTCGGCTGGTCGCAGTTCAGCCTGGATCGTCGCGCCGAGGAGGCGAACGCCGCCGGCCCGTTGAAGACGAGTGAGCGCGGCCCGGCGGGCGGCAACGGCAATCCGTTTCGCGCCCGCGCCGGCTCGGAATACCACAACTAGGGTTCGATAGGGGCCCGCGGCGGCGCGTGCTCGTCTTTGCCGACGATGAGGCGTACGCTGCGCCCGAAGGTGGCGTAGCTCCACGCCCATTGCAGGAAGACAAACAGGCGGCTGCGAAAGCCGACCAAGTACATCAGGTGTACGAACAGCCAGAGCAGCCAAGCCGTGAAGCCGCTGAGACGCAGCCCGCGGATGTCGGCTACCGCCGCGGCGCGGCCGATGGTCGCCATCACGCCGCGGTCGACGTAGCGGAAGGCTTGCGTTTCCTCGCCGCCGATGCGGCGCAGGATTTGGGCTGCGGCGTGTTTGCCTTGCTGCATGGCGACAGGCGCTAGGCCGGGCAGGGGTTGCCCGGCCTGTTCCACATGCGCCATATCCCCGATGACGTATAGATTCGGATAGCCGGGCACGCTAAGGTCGGGGGCAACTTGCACGCGGCCGCCGCGGTCGATGGGCGCGGTCGTGCGCCGGTGCAGCAACTCGCCCAGGGGCGAGGCCTTGACGCCGGCGGCCCACATGACGGTGTGGGTGGCGATGCGTTCGGTCGCGCCATCGCGCGCCACGCGCACGTGGTCCGCGGCGATGTCCTGCACCATAGCGCCGGTGAGGACGGTGACGCCAATCTTTTCCAGCGAACGCTGCGCCTTGACGGATAGGTCGGGGTCGAAGGCGGGCAGCACGCGGTCCGCCGCCTCGATGAGGAGAACCTTCGTCTGGGCGGGGTCTATGCGGCGGAAATCGCCTTTGAGCGTATGGCGCGCCATTTCAGCGATGCTGCCGGCCAACTCGACGCCGGTTGGGCCTGCGCCCACGATCACGAAAGTGAGTAGGGCCGCGGTCAAGGCCGGGTCGCTTTCCTGCTCGGCGCGCTCATAGGCGGCGAGGATGCGGCGGCGGATGGCGAGGGCTTTATCCAGGCCTTGCAGGTCGAGGGCGACGCGCTCCCAGGCGTCGTTGCCGAAGTAGTGATACCGGAAGCCGGCGGCGACGATCAGCGAGTCATAGCCGACCTCCTCGCCCGAGGCAAAGCGCACGCGCTGCTCGTCGGGGTCGATGTCCGTCGCTTCGGCCATGAGCACGCGCACATTCTCGCGCCGCTTGAAGATGCTGCGCAAGGGCGCGGCAATGTCTGCGGGCGAGAGGCCGGCCATTGCCGTCTGGTAGAGAAGCGGCCAAAAGAGGTGATAGTTGCGCTTATCGACCAGGGTGATGTCGACGTCATGTTCTTGGAGCGTCTTGACGGCATTGAGGCCGCCGAAGCCGCCGCCGATGACGACGATGTGATGTCTGTTGCCGGTCATGCGTTTCCCTCCACGAGACAGGGGGATTCGGATCGGTTCTTCTGTGCGTCAGTGTAGCAGCGGCGGATCGCTTTCGTCGGGAGGGATTGTTACAGAATGCACAAGCTCGGCGTCGGGTATCGTATCCACTCGGTGCACAGGCTGAGCGGTAAGCCAAAGGGCCGCGGTCTCACTCGGAGATCGCGGCCCTTCGGCGCAAGCGCCCGCATCAAAAGGGGGTGGCATTTGGGCTATTGTATAACGCCGGGAAGCCGTCGCATCGGCGGGTGACGCGTCCGCCACTCGTCACAAAGGCAACTTCTCGGCGTTGAATGCGCATAGCATAGCACGGCGCGCGTCGGGCAGCCGGGCGCGCAGGCTCTTCTCGGGTGACGGAGAGTCTACGCCTGGCTGACGTTCGCCCTACACAATATGCGGCCATCGTCGCCAAAACGGCGCGGCCAACACGGCGCGGCCGGCATGGAGAGGCCAGCAAAGGGCGGGCCGCCGCCGGAGAATCCGGCAGCGGCCCAGAGATCGGTCGACGGCGCGAGAGCCGTCTATGAGGCATGAGCGGCAGGGAGGGTCGGCTTCGTGGGCGCAGCCCCCTGCCGCCGGTTGTCGGTTATTGGGGCAGAATGCCCAACCACGGTGCAGGGTCGCCTGCGGGTTGGCCATTGACGGCGGCAGCCTGGACCGAGGAGAGATAAGCCTCGGCGGCGTTGGCGCCGATATAGAGGGCTACGTCGTCGATGAACAGGCTGCTGCGTAGGAAGATATCGGTCTCCGCGCGGAAGGCCAGGGTGATCTCCTGCCCGGCGAAGCGGGTTAGGTCGATCTGGTCATGGACCCACTCGCGGGTCTGCTCGTCGCGGCAGAGGTCAAAGCTGCGCAGCGCCGTCTTCTTGTCTCCGGCGATAGCCAGGATCTGCCCGGTGTCATAGCCGCACAGGTCCTCGGACTCGATGCGATACCAGTAGTCGAGGAGCGCGGCCTTGCCTGCGGGCAGGATGATGCGCTGCTCGATCTGCGCGGTTTCGAGATCCGTGCCGCCCAACCAGACGAGATGATCGCCGGTGTGAGGTAGCAGGTTGTCGCCGCAGGAGGTGAAGCCGCAGATCAGCTCATAGCCCCAGCGAGAAGACTGGACCCAGGCGGAGGCATCGCCCTCGAAGGCGCCGTTGAGTATCACCCCCGGCTCCGGTTCCTCGGCTTCGCCTTGCGGCGGCGCGGGGAGCGCTTCCGGTTCGGCGGGAGATTCGGGGGCCTCCATACCGGCCGGCGCAGGCCCGGCAGGGGTTTGGGCCGGTTCCTCAACCGGCTCTTCCGCCGGTTCTTCGGCAGATTGCTCGGCGGGCGTCTCAGTTGGCGTCTCAGTTGGCGTTTCAGCTGGCGTCTCAGCCGGTTCTTCCGTTGGCTCATCAGTCGGCTCCTCGGTCGGTTGCTCAGTCGGCGCAGGCGTCGATTCCTCCTGCGCAAAGCGGGCGTAGAGCAAGGCGTTCGGCGAGCCTGCGCCGGCGTCGGTCACGTAATCGGCAGAGGCGTTCGCCAACAGCGCTTCCGTTACCTGTTCCGGCAAGGCGCGGGTGTTCTGCTCCAGGTAGAGCGCCACCGCGCCGGCGACATGCGGCGCCGCCATCGAAGTCCCGCTGAGGGTAGCGACGGCGTCATCCGCCTTGTGGCCGGCGGAGGTGATTTCCGCTCCGGGGGCAAAGATGTCGACGCAGGCGCCCTTGTTCGAGAAGCCCGCGCGCGCGTCTTGTATGGTAGTAGCGCCGACGGTGATGGCCTCACCCACGCGAGACGGGGACGTATTGCAGGCGTCGGCGTTGGCGTTGCCTGCGGCGATGACGAAGGTCACGCCGGCCTCGATGGCGTTGCGCACGGCCGTATCGAGCGCGGCCGAGACGTTGCCGCCCAGGCTCAAATTGGCGACGGCCGG
>JASGTU010000054.1 GCA_030058085.1 Chloroflexota bacterium | reverse complement strand
ACTCTTGGGTTGGAAACTAGATGGTCCTCAAGACGCTACTCATGTAATTGCCGACTTTCTAAGCCGGCGCCTCTCCCTGCCCTCCAGCAGGTGAATGCGCCAGCAGACTACCCAACAGCTTTCTTGGCGATCTCGATTAGCGTGGCGATGTCCTCCCGGCCCTCTTCCAGCGGCGTGTCCGGCGTCTTGCCTTCCACAATGCACGTATGGAAGTGGATCAACTCTTCTTTGAAGGCCTCCAGATAGGACGCTTCGGTGCGCACCTCCTGATAGGCGCCACCCTCCATGCGCCATTCTTCGACTACGGTGGGGGCGTTCTTGAGGAAGGGGCTGGGGAACTGAATGCTCACCACGCGATCGCCGGAATAGACGGTCAACGACTCGTCGAACTTGCGCAGTTTGGGCATGATGCCGGTATAGAACATGCAGCGCAGGTCGCCTGGGTAGGCGAACATGGCGGCGATGCCCAGGCCGTTATCCCAGATGTCGGCGGCGATGACGCGTTCGGGCAGGCCAACCGCGCCGTGCAGGATGGTCATGTCATGAGTGCTGAGGCCGAGCATCAGCCCGTAGGCGCGCATGATGCTCTCCGGCTGTTGGCCGATGGCGACCTGCAAGCTAGCGACCTGTTCCTGCTGGGCGTGCTGCAAAACCGCACGGTCCACGTCGTCGACGCGGATCAGGTCATAGTGGGCCAGGAACATGTCATTCGGCCCGATCACGTCGTGGAGATCGATCAGGTGCGGTCGTTCGAGCGTGCGGATGGCGGCCTGGCCGATACGATAGCCGGGGTCATAGCGTTTGTGGTAGGCCACCATGCCCACGATACCGCTGGCGCGCGCCGTGTCGATCAGTTCGTCGGCCTCAGCCAGATTGTTACACATGGGCTTCTCGACCAACACATGCTTGCCGGCGCGGGCGGCGTCGATGGCGGGCCGGGCGTGGTTCGGCGTCAGCACGAGCACGGCGTCCAGGTCCGCCTTGTCCAGCATGTCTCGATGATCCGTATAGGTTTGGGGGATGCCATACTTGGCGGCGACAGCGCGCACAGTCCCCGGCGAGATATCACAAAGCGCAGCGACTTCAAATCTGTCCGAAAGCTCGCGGAGATGCGGCAGGTGCATCGTCTGGGCGATCATGCCTGTGCCGATTAGGCCGACCCGTACTTTGGGCTGTGACATTTTTGGAGGTCCTTCACAATTGGAGGGATGCGATTCGATGCGTTATGCGGGTGATGACGCCCATTTTAGCACACATGTGGCGCGAGGCAACTTTATTCATTGGGTTAACAAAGTCCGCGGCATGGTCATGAGTTGGCGGGCGGCAGTTTGCCGCCCGAACCGGCGCCGGCGACCGCGTCCGTATAGCGTCCCGGCACAGGGGGGATCCTTCCCGGGAGAAACGGGATAAAACAAATTCGGACCGAGGTACATACGGCAGCCCGCCACGGGCTGGACCGGACCCGCCGCGTCAGCCTGGGACGCCTTGAACCTAGGCCTGTATGTGATTCACGCCCGGCGCACGGGCAGGCCGGCGCGCCGCGGCCTGCCCGCGATCAGTACAGCCTCTCCGGGTCCAGGATGTTATTGAGCGGCTCCCCGTTCAGGAAGCGGCGCAGGTTGGCGCAGAACAAGTTGGTGAGCCGCTCGTTTTCGCGATCGCTCGTGCTGGCGGAATGCGGGCTGACGAGCACGTTGGGCATGTCCCACAAGGGGCTGGAAGCCGGCAGCGGCTCTTCGGCGAACACGTCCAGCGCGGCCCCGCCCAGATGGCCGGAGCGCAGCGCTTCGATCATGTCCGGCTCGTTGATCTCGGCGCCGCGGGCGATATTGATGAGCACCGCGCCCTTGGGCATCAGCGCCAGCTCGCGCGCCGCGATCAGGTTTTCGGTTTCATAGGTGTGCGGCGCACACAGCACCAGGAACTCGGCCTGCCGCAGCACCTTGTCCAGGTCAGGCGGGCTGTACAGCTCATCCAGGCTGAGCGAGCGCGGGTCGATGCCGTCGATCTGGCGTTTGGTGCCGACGATGCGCAGGCCAAAGGGCCGCGACATGCGCGCTACGTCCGCGCCGATGTGGCCCATGCCGATGATGCCCAACGTGCGTCCAGCTAGGTCGGTGCCGGCCAGACGCTCCCAGTGTTTACGCGCCTGCTGCTCCTGGATGCGGAAGATGTGGCGGCTGAACATGAGCATGACCATGATCACGAATTCCGACAGCGGGCGAGCATGGACGCCGCTGGCGGTGGTGATCACGGTGTTGGGCATGCGCTCAGCATAGCCCATGCGATGCACGAGTTGGCCGATGCCCGCGCCGCTCGCCTGGATCCAGCGCACGGCGGGCGCCAGGTCGGGCAGATCGGTCAAGTTGGTGTAGTCGAAATCAAAGAGGATGTCGGCCTTGGCGAGCAGGGCGCGCCAGGCGGCTTCCTGCTCCGGGGTGCGGGGCTCAACCTTGCCCACGTGGTCCGCCGGATAACGCGGCTGGGGCAGCAGTTCGGGCGTGTAGACGACGCGCAAGCGTTCGTCCACGGCGCGAATGCGTTCGACATGCCCGGGTTCGAGGTAGCTGGCGATGAGCACCGTATAGGTTGGTCGTTCGTTTGGCATCAGTCTAGCCTCCTGTAGTTTGAGGGGCGAAGACGGGTTCCGGAGTTTCCGAGGGCCGGAATTCCCGGCGACGGACTCCGCTCCGCCGGTCGCGGATCGAACAGAACGGCAATGTACGGTTGCATCTCACGGTTACAGCCGCCGAGCCAAGCCGGGCGCAACACGGCGCTAGACGGCGATTCGCCCGTCGAGACTTCGCCGATGCGCGGCCTAGTCGCATAGGCTGTAACTGCTTTCGATTAACTCCTTCAAGCGCTGCGTAAAGCGCGCGGCCGGAGCGCCATCGATAATATCATGATCGAAACTGACGGTGACGCTCAGATATTCGCGCACTTGTATTCGGTCCTCTACAACGCCCGGCTTCTTGACAATGCCGCCCAGGGTTAGCTGGAGGGTATGGTTGGATGTCGGAATAGCCCAGCCGCCTCCATCGCCGAACATCCCCACAGCGGTCATCATCACGGTGCCGTAATATTCCTTGAGCAAGTGCGGATTCTTGAAAAGCGCCCAATAGAACAGCCGCCGCACGAAGCCGGGCAGCAAGACAAACCAATCGATGAACTTCGCTTCCCGGCTGCTTTTGTGTTCCCGCTGGAACGCCCGGATTTCCTCGTGGAGTTCGCGAAAGGTCTTTTTGTTCACCGATCTGAGAATATGCGGACGAATCGTCTTCTTCCCATCCGCTTCGACTTCGAACAACGTGTTCACGTCCACGTCATCAAACAGGATCAGCCGGTTCCGCCAGTCTCGATAGGCGTGCATACGCTTGTTCACGTCGATGGCCTGCGCCAGGCAGGCAATGATGAACGCCGTGAACGAGAGGGTTTCGCCGGTCTGAAGCTTATGTTGGCGAATCGCCTCGCGGGCTAGGGTGACATCGAACTCCACCAGCCCATGCACCGTATGCTTTTGGCGCGCCATCCGCCCGCCGTCAACCATCGGCAGCCGAATTCTAGGGAAGGGTAATACGGTATGGGCTGCGAGCTTGCTCATCATTCCGCTTCGCTTTCCCCTGGCCTCGGTTCGCCAAAGATCTGCTTGACGACGTTCACCGCGTTGGCTACGCCGTTTTCGGCGCCAATGGCTGCGCCACATGCATTAGCGCGCTGCCGCATGCCGGGGTCGGTGACGGCAAGGCGGATGGCAGCGGCGAGACGGTCAGCGGTCAGGCGCTTTTGCGGAATGGGGTCCGGCCCCAAGCCCAGCGCTTTGATCCGTGCGCCCCAAAAGGGCTGATCGAAGACAAAAGGGACAACCACGTTGGGCACGCCGGCGCGCAGCCCTTCCGCCGTCGTGCCGGCGCCGCCGTGATGCACCACGGCAGCCATGCGCGGGAACAGCCAACTGTGGGGAGCGGAATCCGTCACAAACACACTATCAGGCGTCGATGCGGTGCGCAAGCCGCCCCATCCCGTCAGCAGCAGCCCCCGTTGGCCGCTTTTGGCGAGCGCCTCCATGATGAGCCCGGCAAGGCGCTCCGGGTTGCGACCGGCCATGCTCCCGAATCCGATGTAGACAGGCGGATCGCCCGCCTCTAGAAATGCGCTTAGTTGCGGCGACGGCTGCCAGTCTGCCTGGTCGTCCAGAAAAAAATAGCCGGTGACGTGTACGCCGTCCGGCCAATCTGCAGGGTGGGGGATGACGCTCGGGCTGTACGCGCTCAGCAGCGGCGTTGACCGGAAAGCGCGGTAGTGACCGGCGGCGGAACGGGGCGACAACCCCAACCGCTGTCTGAACTCCCTCACGAAAGGGCGGTGCCACAACCAAATCACCGCAAGCATTGCCAGACCCGACAGGTAGTTGTGCGCGCCGCCCCAATCCTTCTGGATGGGCCATGACGGTGCAGCGAAAGCCCGCGTCGGCAGCAGGGGCGTCGGCTCCATGTTGATGATCGCAATGCCCAATGCTTCGGCGATGGCGCGCCCGAAAGCGCTAAACACGCCCAAACAGATGAGCGCATCGGCATCCCGGCACGCTGCGTAAGCGTCCTCCGCCATCGCCATGATGACCGGCGCGATCATGGTGCGCATCGCTCGAATCGACTTGAGCGGGTTCGCGCCGCCCGTCTCCATAAAGGTCCGCCCAGTGTCGCTCGCCATGATCTGCTGAACGTCCCCGCTCAAGGGAGAAAAGCCCACATCGTATTGCCGGGCGAAACCGGCGAAGTCTTCGGGCGCGGCCAAACGCACTCGGCAGCCTGCTCGCTGTAACCCTCTGCTCAATGCGATGCAAGGCTGGATGTCGCCTCGTGAACCTGCTGCGAAGACTGTGATTTTCATCTATTCGCGATAGTGCGCGCCGCGGCTCTGTTTGTTCTGCCAGGCGGCGTCAGCCACGACAATGGCTGCGCGCACGGCGTTGCGCAGCCCGATCAACTCGTCGGTGAGCCGCGTCTTGCGGTAGAAGCGCTCGATCTCAAAGTTGAGCTGGCGCAGCTCGCGGGTGGCGCGGGCCAGCCGATATTCGGTGCGCACCAGGCCCACATAGTTCCACATGATGTGCTTGATCGAACTCATGTCCTGGCTGATGAGCGCTGGGTCGGGGTCATATTCGCCGGTATCCTGCCAGGGCGGAATGTCGGCCAGAGCGTGCAAATGCGCAGCGGGCAGGTGCTCCAGGATATGGCGGGCGGCGCGTTCGCCGTAGACCACGCCCTCCAGCAGCGAGGTGCTGGCGAGACGATTGGCCCCGTGCAAGCCCGTACACGAAACCTCGCCCACGGCATAGAGGTGCTGGTGCGTGGTCTGGCCCCAGTCGTCGACCCAGACGCCGCCGCAGAAGTAGTGCGCCGCCGGCACGACGGGTACGAGGTCGCGCGTGATGTCCACCCCATATTCCAGACAGCGGGCGCGGATGGTGGGGAAGTGCGACAGGATCTCTTCCTGCGGCACATAGGTGCGCAGATCCAGATAAACGTTGGGGACGTCGTGCTTGAGCATCTCGCGGTGGATGCCGCGCGCCACCACGTCGCGCGGGGCGAGGTCCTTCCACTCCGGCGCATAATGCTGCATAAACGGTTCGCCTGCAGCGTCGACCAGGCGCGCGCCCGCGCCGCGCACCGCCTCGGAGATGAGAAAGCGGGCCGCCTGGCGGCTGTAGAAGCAGGTGGGGTGGAACTGCACATATTCGGCGTTGATGATGCGCACGCCCGCACGCCAGGCCATGCCGATGCCGTCCCCGCGCGAACCGGGTGGATTGGTCGTGCGCAGGAAGATCTGCCCCAGGCCGCCGCTGGCAAGAACGGTCTTGCGCGCAAGGATGCGGCGCACGCGCCCAGATCGCTGGTCGAAGACGTAGGCGCCGATGCACGAACGGTCGTCATAGACCGCCAGGCGATTGCGCGCGTGATGCGACGGGGTGAGCAGGTCAACCGCGGTGTGTTGGGTGAGCGGCGTAATGTTGGCATGGCCGCGCACCGCGTTGAGCAGCGCCAGCTCGATGGCCTTGCCGGTGGCGTCGGCGGCGTGGATGATGCGCGGGAGGGTGTGCCCGCCTTCGAGGGCCAGCGAAAGATCGCCGTCGGCGCTGCGGTCGAAGGGAACGTCGACACGCTCGAGCAGGATGCGGCGCAGCGCATCCGGTCCGTTTTCGGCCACGATGTGCACGGCGCGCGGGTTGCTGTGCCCGTCTCCGGCGCGCAGGATATCTTCGGCCAAGAGCGCAGGCGAGTCATCTTCGCCCTTGTAGATGATGCCTCCCTGCGCCCAGTAGGTGTTGGTGTCCTCCGGCTCGGCGGCGCGGGTGACGACTGTGACGCCCACGCCGGCGTCGGCGAGGACGAGCGCAGCGGTCGCCCCGGCGATGCCGCTGCCGATGATGAGGACGTCGGTTTCCAGATGCTCGGCCATGTGTGCGTGTCCGCGTGTCGGTTCGGGATTCAGGGTTCTGCCATGCGATGATGGACAGGGGCATTATCTGTCGCATACGTTACCACAGAGGGCGGATTGATGCCAGACGCCCAAACACGGAGGGTCTACTTCAACTTGGGGGCGAGTTGTCATGCTGAGCATGGCGAAGATACTGTTGGCCGGCTAGACCCTTCCTTGCGCTCAGGGTGACAGCGTGCGCGCCCCAAAGATGAAATGCACCCAAAAACGGACGGCAGGCTTCACGCGGGGTGAGTGCATCGGTTTTGTGCGCTTGGCGGTGGGGGTATAATGATAAGCAAGCGGATTCTCTACGGCCGGCGCATGAACGCCTGCGCGTCGCGCTGACCGGCAACGCTTCTCACCCACTAAGCCAATTTGGGCGACCGATCGGATAGGAGACCTCTATGACAGGCAGGCTGCAACACCTTCTCCAGGCGCGTTTCCCGGCGTTCGCGCCAGTTGCCGCAGGTATTGGAGCCGCGCCCGCGCCGTGCAAGGCTCCTGGCTGGACGCTGTTCGCCGATTCCGGCGACAAAGAGACTGTGCGCGTGCGACGGCGACGACGTCCCACGACCGCGCCGGGCGAGCGCGAGCGGGCCGACGCGCCGCGACGCGACGAGGGCGGCGGCGCGGCCCCTCCGCCGTCATCGGGCGGGTTCGGCGGCCCGCCGTCAGGCGGTTCGCCCATACCGGGCGGGGGGATGCCGGGAGGCAAGCTGTCGCTGCCCATGATCTTGGTGCTGGTCGCCGTGATGGCCGTCCTCTTCCTGTTTAACCGCGGCGGCGATGGCGGCGGCGCGGGCGACATGGTTAATCTCGCCGCCACGCAGATGGCGGGTCAGCAACCCGCCGCTCCCCAAGCCCTACAGCCCCAGGCGACGCCGGCGCGCGCGCCCACATCCGCCCCGGTTGCGGCGGCGACCGCAGCGCCCGGCGAAAAGTGGCTGATCATGCTCTACCAGGACGCGGATGACAAGGTGCTGGAGCAGGACATTTTCCTCGACCTCAACGAGGCCGAGCGGGCCGGCTCCACCGATGCCGTGCAGATCGTCAGCCAACTCGACCGCTATCGCGGCGGCTTCAGCGGCGACGGCGACTGGTCGTCGACCAAGCGCTTCTACGTCACCCAAGATGACGACCTGAACGCGATCCGCTCGCAAGAGATCGCCGACCTGGGCGAGGTCAACATGGCGGACGGCCAAGCGCTGGTCGACTTTGTGGTCTGGGCGATGGAAACCTATCCCGCCGACAAATACGCGCTGATCCTGTCGGACCACGGCATGGGCTGGCCCGGCGGCTGGAGCGACCCGACCGCCTCCGGCGCGTTCGACGCCAATGTGCCCCTCGCTCAGCGCCTGGGCGATCATCTCTTCCTCGACGAACTGGACGAAGCCCTGGGCGAGATCCGCCGGCGCACCGGGCTGGACAAGTTCGAGTTGATCGGCATGGACGCCTGCCTGATGGGACATCTGGAAGTCTTCAGCGCGCTGGAGCCGCACGCGCGCTATGCCGTGGCTTCGCAAGAGACCGAACCGGCCCTGGGCTGGGCCTACGCCAGTTTCCTCGGCGAACTGCACAAGAACCCCAATGTAACCGGCGCAGAGTTGAGCCGCTACATCATCGACACCTATATCGAGGATGACCAGCGCATCGTCGACGACCAGGCCCGCCTGGAGTTCGTCAGCGGCGGGCGCGGCCTGTTCAACTTCCAAGCGCCGTCGGCGGCGCAGTTGGCGAACCAGTTGAGCGCCAATATCACCCTCTCCGCCGTCGATCTCTCCGCCCTGCCGGAACTGATGGACAGCCTCAATGTTTTGGCCTATGAGATGCAGCAGGCGAGCCAGAAGCCGGTGGCGCAGGCGCGCAGCTACGCACAGTCGTTTACGAGCATCTTCGGCAGCCAGGTCCCCGCGTCCTACATCGACCTGGGCAACTTCGCCCAACTGGCGGCGCAATCGACGCGCGACAGGGCGGTCGTGGACGCGGCGAACAACCTAATGGCTGCCCTGGGCAAGACGGTGGTGGCGGAGCGGCACGGTCAGGGCAAGCCTGGCGCAACCGGCGTCTCGGTCTACTTCCCCAACTCGCAGCTCTACAACAACCCGGTAAGCGGCTACCCGTCCTATCTGGGGCTGGCATCCCGCTTCGCGCAGGAGTCGCTGTGGGATGAGTACCTGGCCTTCCATTACACGGGCCGCCCCTTTGACGCGACGGAACGGAATGTGACCCTGCCGGCTAGCGACGCGGCTGTACGCGGGCCGGCGGCGGGCGGCATTCAGGTCTCGGCTATCACCGCGTCGAGCCAGACCGCGGCCCCGGGCCGGCCCGTGCTGCTCAGCGTGGACATCTCCGGCGAAAACGTGGGCTATGTCAAGCTGTTCGCCGGCTATTTTGACCAAGCCGCCAACGCCATCAACCTGACGGACCAGGACTATCTGGAGAGCAGCGACACGCGCGAAGTCGACGGCGTCTACTATCCGGTCTGGCCCGAAGGCGAGTTCACGATGGAGTTCGAGTGGGAGCCGCTTGTCTTCGCCATCGACGATGGCACGCAGCGGGCGGTGACGATGTTCCAGCCGCAAAGCTACGGCGCCACATGGGAGGATGCGATCTACACGGTAGACGGCATCTACACCTATGGCGACGGTGAACAGCGCTCTGCACGGCTCTTCTTCCGCAACGGCGCCCTGCACCAGGTCTTCGGCTTTACGGGCGACGGCACGACCGGCGCGCCGCGTGAGATCCTGCCCGAACCGGGCGATACGTTCACTGTTCTCGAACAGTGGCTTGACCTGGGCGCCGACGGCGCAGCCACGCCCGCCACCGAGACCGGCCCCACGCTCACCTTCGGCGACCAGCCCTTTACCTGGGTTGATATGAATGCAGCCGCCGGCGTGTACGTGGTCGGTTTCATCGTCGAGGACCTCGACGGCAACCAGTACCCGGTCTACACGCAGGTTACGGTGGAATAGAGCGCTAGGATGCCAAGAAGGAGAGTTCTGAGACCCGGGGTTTCGCCACTTAGGCAACTACCATCCAGGAAGCTGTGAGCTTCCTGGATGGCGTTATAATTTATCTTCCCGCAGCATCGAAAGGCCTGTCATGACCGACCTCGCACACGCCCGCGTTGACGTCCACGTAAACCGGTACATGCCGCTGCGCCGCATCTGGCGCTACGTGGGTTACGACGAACCGAACTACACCTACACGCCCAACGGCCGCGAATTGCTCGGCAAGCTGGGCCGCCTGGCCGACGCGCCGTATTACGTGCGCTGTCATTTCCTGCTCTGTTCCGGCGACGGCGCAGGGCGGCTCAAGTGGGGATCGACCAACGTCTACACCGAAGACGAAGCGGGAAAGCCGGTCTATGACTGGACGCTGATCGACCGCATTTTGGACACCTATCTGGAAACCGGCCATGTGCCCTTTGTGGAGATCGGCTTCATGCCGCAAGCGCTGTCGACCGCGCCGGAGGGCGTGCGCTACGACGACCCGCGCCACGGCGGTTGGCGTTACCCGCCGCGCGACATGGGGCGCTGGCTGGAACTGGTGCGCAACCTGGCGGAGCACTGTCTGGCGCGCTACGGCATGGCCGAGGTGAGCCGCTGGTACTGGGAGCTGTGGAACGAGCCGGATATCTTCTACTGGACCGGCGGCGTCGAAGAGTATTGCCGCCTGTATGACTATACGGAAGCCGGGCTGCACGCCGCGCTGCCGCAGGCGCTGCTCGGCGGGCCGGCGACGACCAGCGGCATGGAGCGGCCCGAGTCGAGCGCGTTTCTGCGCGCCTTCCTGGAACACTGCACCCGCGGCGTCAACGCCGTGTCGGGCCGGCGCGGCACGCGGCTGGACTATATCAGCTTCCACGCCAAAGGCGGCGGCTATACGGCCAACGCCGGAGCCGCCAAGTTGACGCCTACGCTCTACACGCTGACGGGCAACGTAGCCGCCGGCCTGGAGGTGATCGCGGATTTCCCCGAACTGCGCGGGCTGGAGGTCGTGCTCTCCGAATGCGACCCGGACGGCTGGGCCGCGGGCGCCATTCGCGACAACCCCAACCTGTTCTACCGCAACACCGAGTACTACGCCAGCTACGTCGCCAACACCGCCTGCAAGCTGATCGACCTCAGGGCGGCCAACGATTCAGGCGCGGCAGTGCGCGTCGACGCCATGCTGACGTGGGCCTTCCAGTTCGAGAACGAGGAGTTCTTCGCCGGGCTGCGCACGCTGAGCACGAACGGCGTCGACAAGCCGGTGCTGAACGTGTTCCGCCTGCTGGCGCGGCTGGGGGGCATGCGGCTGCACCTGGCGAGCAGCGCCGCCCGCGACCCGCGACAACATCCTGGCGGCGACGCGGTAGACGCCCCGCCCGATATCTGCGGGATCGCTGCCGTCGATGGGACAGGCCGCATTCAGGTCCTGCTGTGCAGCCATCACGATGACTGGGACGTGACGACGCGCACCGCGGTGGAAACGACGCTGTCCGGCGTCCCGACCGGCGCCCGCTACGCGGTTACGATCTCGGTCGTCGACGCGACGCACAGCAACGCGCACACGGCATGGGTTGAACTGGGCCGCCCGCAGTCGCCCGACGCCGAGCAACTGGCCGCGATGCTGCACGCAGCGCGGCTGGAAACGGAGAGCCTGGGCGAATGGTCCGCCACAGATAAGCCGCTGTCACTGGAGATGGCTGCGCACAGCGTCTGCCTGCTCGAATACACGCCGCTATAGCGGGCGCGGGCCGGGGAGAACAAGGTTACACCCACGCCTAAAGCGTTATACTCGGAGCCCTGCGCTGTGCGGAGATTGGCCGTTGCCTGTACGCTGCGTTAGAACTGCCGGCTAGAATTCTGAGACTGTGGATAGGAACTCGAGACAGGAAGAGGCCCCCGTATTCGCAACTGAGGAGGGACGCATGGCAAAGTATCTGATCCAAGCAAGCTACACACAGGCAGGGTTGCAGGGTCTAGTCAGAGATGGCGGCTCCAAAAGGCGCTCCGTCGTCGAACGCATGATCGAAGCGTTGGGCGGGCGGATGGAGTCCTTCTACTACGCCTTTGGGAAAACGGATCTGTACTTCGTCGCAGACATGCCGGACAACGCCGACGTGGCAGCGCTGTCGCTGGCCATCACGGCTGCCGGCGGCGCTACCGCCCACGTAACCGTGCTGCTTACGCCGGAGGAGTTGGACGCCGCAGCCAAGAAGACCGTGGCCTACACCGCGCCGGGACAATAGACCGCACAGCGTCGCAACAGGAGCTTACGCAGTGAGCGCAAAGACCAAGCCACGCGCCTCACAAGATACGGCTGCGGACAGCGCCATCGTCATCCATGCCAACTACGAGCTATTCGTCCTGGCGATGGCCGTTGTCTCGCTGCTGAACGCCGTCCTGCTGCTCATGCCCATCTCCGGCGAAGAGCGCAGAGTCGTCGTCGCCTTCATCGGCGGCATCAGCCTCTTTTTGCTGGTCGATGCGGCCGTGCGCTTTGTGCGCGCGCCGTACAAACGCCGCCATCTCGTGGCCTACTATGGCTGGTTGATGTGGCTAGGCGCCTTGCCGGTTCCGTTTTTCAGCCTAGCGCGGCTGGTCGCAGATTGGCTGGCGTTGCGCAAGTTGCGCAGGGCCGACTATCGGGCGATGGGACAAGTGGTTGTACAGCGACGGGCGCAATCCACGTTTTTAGTCGTCATCTGGGTTGCCACAGTCGTCTATGAGGCGGGAGCGCTGCTGATCTTGGCTGCAGAGCGTAATTCGGCGGTTGCGAACATCACGACGGCCGGCGACGCGCTCTGGTGGGGCGTGGTTACAATCGCCACGGTCGGCTATGGCGACACATACCCGACCACAGTTTTCGGCCGGCTGATCGGGGCGGGGCTGATCGTGGTCGGCGTGGGCTTCTTTACGAGCATCACCAGTTTCCTGGCGCATTGGTTTCTGACACAGCGCCCGCAAATCAACGGCGCGCAGCCCATGCCGTCCGGCGACGGATCCGTTCAAGCGCAGATTCAGGAAATCCGGACGATGCTCGCCGGTCTGGAGGAGTCAAATCGCGGCGTGCTCGAAGAGGCGACAAAGCGGCTGGACGAGCTAGAGGGCGAATGGGCGCGACCGGCGACTGCATCGACCAAGACGCCCCCTGCTCGAACGGAGCGGCGTTAGCCGCCGGGACGCGCATCCTTCCTGCGCCCCGGCAGCCGAACGCCGCTCGTCTTTGCTCAGGCCAGGCGGCTAGAGAACAAGACGCTGCCGCCGAAGGCAAACAGAATCAGCGTGACCACCGTCAAAATCAGCAGCGGCGATGTCGCCCCGCCCGAAGCCGGCAGAGTCGGCGGCGCGGCCGAGAACTTCGCCATGACGATGTTTTCCCCGATCCTGATGGGAACGTCCGCCCCCGGGAACTCGTAGACGCCTGTTTCGCCGGCGTCGACATGCAACATGGCGTGCAAGACGGGCGTGGACGCCGCCCGATCAATCTCGACGACCACCTGAAGGTTTTCCCCCGCGGCGAGCGGCGCATGGCCGATGACAGGCCCAGGGTTGCCGCCGTCGTCGGCATGGATCACCACCCACGCCGGACCCTCGACCGTGGCCTTGGCGATGATCACCGCGCCGTCCACGACGCCGTCATCGTCAACCTGAACATCGGGCGTCCACGTCTGGGCCGCAACAACCGATCCAAAGGCAAACAGCAAGCCGAACGAGACGACTAGGCTGAAAAAGAAGCGAGAACGCATGGCATATCCTCCTCGGAGAAATGTCAAATTTGCCGTGCAAGCAATCCGCACGAGGGTGGACACATTAGCACCTCTGGCTAAGTTTGGCAAACCGCATCGCGCAGCCGAAGCATATTACGCATGATACAATGGCGCAAACACGCGAGGAGGACAAAGAACCGGCCATGTACCAGAGTGATCTATCCAACGTGACGCTGTCGCCGCCGCGTGACTATGTCGCCATGTTGCCCGCAGCCATTCGCGTGACGATGGGGCTGCATCCGCTCGATCTCGCCGAGTGGATCGAGGTAGACGACCGGCTGCCCGACGAGCTGGCTGAGAAGCGACGCTTGCTTGCGGAACGGCGCGACGATGTTCTGCGCATCATGCCCGCAGCCGCAGCAGGCGCGAGAGAAACGCTGGCGCTGCTAGCCGAACACCTGCCCCGCCGCTATCCCCAGGTCTACCGCCAAGAGGGCGCCCGCCTCGCCAACCGCGCCACAGGCGAAACCTGGGACCTGGCTGCGGACGACCTGCATCCTCTGGAACTCGCCTCGCGCCTGGTGCAAGAAGATCTTTGTCTGATGGGCCGGGAGGATGGAGACGACCGCTACCGGCTGACCGGTGCGTGCGTCTGCTTCCCCACGCGCTGGCGCATGCCAGAAAAGCTGGGCCGGTCCCTGAACGCCATCCACGAGCCGGTGCCGCATTACGACCCAGCGCTCACGTCGCCAATGGATCGCCTTTTTGCACGCCTGCCGGTCGAACGACCCGTGTGGCGCCTGAACGTGAGCATCCTCGACAGCCCGGCGCTCTTTCAGCCCGGCGGCCACCAACGCGCCGCCGGCGAGCCCCCGATCACCGCACAGAATGCCGGCGACAGCCTGTGGCTGCGCATGGAGCGGCAGACCCTGCGCCGCCTGCCCCAAAGCGGCGACATTCTCTTCACTATCCGCGTTTATTCGCGGCCGCTCGGCGCGCTTGCCGGGCGACCGGAGCGCGCCGAGCGTCTGGCGGCGGCCCTGCGCGGCGTCGACGCCGAGTTGGCCGCCTATAAAGGCATCGAGCCGGTCCGCACCGCGGCCATCGCTTGGCTGGAGCGTGCAGCCGGACAGGCAGGCGGCGCGGCCTGACTCCTATACTTCCGCTTCTTGGGCCAGGCGTTCGGGGTCGAGGATGACGATGCGGTGACGGTCGAACTCGATGATGCCGTCGGCGGCAAGGCCGCGCAAAGCGCGCCCCACGACCTCGCGCACGGTCCCCAGCCGGCCTGCCATCTCCTCCTGTGTGAGGAGACGCGGCACCTCGTCCGTCTCCGCGGCCTGCGCCTGGGCGAGGAGCAGATGGGCGAGGCGGCTGCGCACGTTGCGCATCGACAGATCTTCGACCAGGCCGATCAGGTAGCGGGCGCGCCGCGCCAGGCTTTCGATCAGCGCCCAGGCCAGGTCGGGGTGGCTTTCGGCTAGGCGGTGCAGATCGGCGCGCCGGATGCGCCACACGACCGCGTCGGTGTGCGCGATGGCGCTGGCCGGATTCGGCCCGCCGTCGAGCGAGGCTACGTCGTTGAAGGTGTCGCCGCGATGCAAAAGATGCAGGATGTGTTCGCGGCCGTCTTTGGCGAAGCGCGTGATCTTGATGACGCCACGCTCGATCAGAAAGAGGCCGGCGCATGGATCGCCTTCGTTGAAGATCAGTTCGCCCGCTGCATAGTTCCTGCTCGACGCGGCTGCCGCCAGCGCCCCCACGACTTCCGGGCAAAGTTCCTCCAAATAGGGCACTGCGGCCCACAGGGCGGTAATCTCGCCGGAAGGAAGGCTGCCGGCGGCTGTAGAAGGGGTGCTGCTGTGTGTCATGGCCTGGCGCGCTTGGTGCATAAGTACGGCGGACGGTAATGCCGTCATTATACACCACACAGCAAGCACACTCCCGACTGTGTCCCATTGAATTGGCCAACTCATCGCGCTTGCTCGTAGGGGCGCTATCCTTAGCGCACGGGTCGTACCGGGAACGCCGCCATCCGTGGCGGCAAGGACGCAGGCGAGAATGCCGGCAGAGATGCCGGCGATCCCAGGGGCGCCGCGCCTATGCGCCGGGCGGCTTGATGCGCGGCCAGGCGTGGAGCGCAAAGGCGATGACGGCGAGAGCCTCGAGGACGCGCCCCGTCCATCCCCACCCCGCCAGCCTGCCCAGCCACGGATCGAGCGTGACCAGCCAGATGCCGGCGTTGAGCAGCGCATAGGCCAGCCAGGCCAGCCGCACATTGCCCCGTTTTGTGCGAAAGCGGGGCAATATCCAAAAGGCGACGCCGAAGGCCAGCTGCAGCGTCCAGCCGAGGAGGAGGAATTCGATATGGGCGGGCAACAGCGCCCACAGCGCCGGATGGATGGGCATGCCCTTGTGCCACAGCATGAGCATGCCGAAGGTCAGGCCCAATGCCAGATAGACCAACGCCGTGCGGACATACCAGACGCTTAGGCCGGGCATGTCAGTGCTCCTTGATGCGCGGCCAGGCGTTCGCCACAAAAGCCATGCCGCCCAGCCATTGCAGCACAGCCGACAGGGCCAGCGCCCACCCCCACGCCGGGTGCGGCTGCAGCGAGTGCAGCGGCTCCGCCACGACGCGCAACGCTAGGCCGGCGTTGAGCAGCCCATAGGCGGCCCAGGCCAGCGCTTCATTGCCGCGCGGCTGCTCGCGCGTGTGCTTGGGGAACATCCAATAGCCGACGCCGATGATGAGTTGCAGCACCCAGCCCGCCATGAACAGATGGAAATAGACCGGCGTCAGATAGGCGAAGAAGGCGGGCAGCGCCTCTGAGGGCGGCAGGCTGCGCGCCAGGCCGGCAAGCAACGCCAACGCCAGATAGACCAGCGCGGTCTTGATGAACAGCCGGGTGAGGGGCGGCATGGCTAACGTTCCTTGACCGCACCCGCAGCGGCCATTGCGCCGGCGCGGGTCTGCAAGACAGCCGCGGCGGTGCTGAGCAGGAAGAGCAGCAGCACGACGGCGTTGAGCACGCCGCTCCATGTGCGTAGCGACGGGTTGACCAGCAGGTCGCCCGCCACGCGCAGCGCCAACGTTACGTGCAACAGCGCCAGGTGGATGTAGAAGCGCGGCCGGTAGTCGAGGCGAATCTGCAGGATGGCGGGAAAGACGATCAGCGCGTGCCCGAAGATCATGGCGAAGACGAAGCCGAGGAAGATGCTGTGCAGCATGGCGTCGTAGGCCATGCCCGCGCTGACGCCGCCATAGCGCAGCGCCAGCAGCCCGCCCACGACAAGCCAGGCGTAGCCGGAAAGCAGGCAGATCGCCACAAAGCGCGCCTGCCCGCCGGCGTGCAGCCGCCGCCAGGCGATGTCATAGCGCAACAGCCACGCAGCCAGCGCAATCATGCCCGCGCCGGCAATCCGCACGCCCAGCGCCAAGTCCGCGGCGGAGATAGCCAGGCCGAGGCCGAAGAGCAGCGCCGCCGCCAGAAACAGCCGTTGCACGGTCGTGGTAAGGCGCAACATGCGGCTGAGTTCCAGGCGCTCGCCGGCGATGGTCAGAATCATGAAGCCGGCCCACCACATGACGACGTTGGGGATGCTGTAGCCGGACAGCCACAGGAGGTTGCCGCCCAGCCAGGCGACCGCGCCGGATACAAGCACGCCGCCGTACAGTGTCGGGTGAAGACGCCACAGCTTCGCCATGATGACGACGAGCAGAGCGCTGCCTACTGCGATCAACAGCGGCCCGGCCCATTGCAGGGGGTAGATCGTCGCCAACAGCGCGCCGATTGCCGCCGCTGCCGGGGCTGCGTAGGTCCAGGCGCGGTTGAGCGCGACGGCGCGCTCCAAAGAGATCAGCGCGCCCAGGAAGCCGCCCACCATCAGCGGGCCGTGCGTCATGGGCAGGAGCCGCGGCAGCGTAGGCCAGGCCAGGCCGAAGCGCAGCAGCCCGGCCCACACGCCCGCGATCAGCGCGGCCATCGCCGCGACCAGCATCAGCCGGCGCAAAACGGGGATGACGGGGATTCTCGACTTGCCGCGCGCCCGGCCCAGAGACGCTTCTGGGCCGGGGACAGGCTGTTCGGCGCTATGTTTCATCGATCAGCAGCAGCAGCATGACCATGTTGGTTTTGGCGGAGATGCTGTGCGGCAGGTTCGCCGGCATGTCCGCAAACGCGCCGGCGCTCGCTTCCAGTTTGTCCGCGCCCAGGGTGAGTTGCGCCTCGCCGCTTACTACATGCAGCAGGGCGCGCTTGGTGGAAGTGTGCTCGGTCAGTTCTTGCCCGGCCGCGAAGCCGAAAAGCGTGGCGTTGACGCGGCCGTCGCTGAACAAGGTGCGGCTGATGATGCTGTCCGGCGGGATGTCCGGCAACTCGACGTGCAGATCGGCGAGATAGCGATAGGCCGCGGGTGACTGATCAGACGACATGGTGCGATTCCGTTCTATAGCTAACGATAACAGGATTTCTTGCGCTCTCGACTCTACGCCCGATTCTTCGCATCAATTT
Source organism: Chloroflexota bacterium (assembly GCA_030058085.1). Taxonomy (GTDB): domain Bacteria; phylum Chloroflexota; class Anaerolineae; order Caldilineales; family Caldilineaceae; genus JASGTU01. The sequence continues at coordinate 38,746 of JASGTU010000054.1, read as the reverse complement.
ATTCGTGAATCGAGCGGACGTAGGCGATGATGTCCATCAACTGCTGGTCGGTCAGGGCAGGGTTGCCGCCCTTGGGGGGCATGAGCACGCCGGTGGTGTTGAGCGGGTCATCCGGCGCACGCCCGACCTTGATGAACTCCAGCAGTTCGGCATCCGTCTTCTCGGCGATGAACTCGCTGTGGGTCATGTCCTTGCCCAGGCCGGTGACGCCTTTGCCTTCCGGCCCGTGGCAGGCGCCGCAAGTGGGCACGAACAAATCCTTGCCCGCCGCCGCGTCCCCGACAGGTTCCGCCGCCGGTGCGGCTGCTTCAGCCGCGGCGGCGGGCGGCTCTGGCGCCGGGGTCGGCTCCTTCTTGCCGCCGCAAGCGGCGAGGGCTAGGGCCAGCGCGGTCACCGTGACAATCCAGAAATACCGTTTCATGAACACTGCTCCTTATCTAGATTACCTGCATGATGGTTGCTCAAATTACGTGTGATCGCCGGATCGGTTGCACAAACGCCGCAACCGGCTCACGATCCGCCATGAGCGTGACCGTGCCCGATGCCGGCTTTCGCCTCCTGTCGCAGTTCCTCCCAGGTAAGCAATTCGCCCTCCGCCTCCGCCGCCACGCGTTCGGCTGCGGACCGCTCGGCAAAGGCCAGAATGCCGTAGCCCATCGGCGTGGGCAGTTGCGGGCTGACGACGAAGATCGCCTGCTCTGCATCCAGCCAGGCCTCGCCTACATAGTCGTGTACGTACCAGGCCGTGATCTTGTCCTCCGCATGTTTGCCGGCGTGCACAAGCATGTCGCCGATGTCGTCGAAAGCCTTGCTCTCGTACCGTCCCGCCGCGACTTCATGCGCATAACCGGCCGCGAAACGGGCATCGCTGATGATCATACTGCATTCGACGCAGGGCGTCTCGCCATAGACGATGTCGGGCGGCGCCATCTCCGCCTGGCCGGGCGCGCAAGCAGGCAGCGCCCAACCGGCGAACGCTGCGATGAGGAGACTGATAACCAGGCGCGTCTGAATCGCGCTTGGCATTATAGCGCACTTCATCGGTTTGATCTCCTCCCTAAAAATCGCCGCGTGCGGCAAAGCGGCCATAGGCGACCAGCGCCGGCGACAAGACCCAGACGGCAAGGATGGCGGGAAAGAGCAAGCCCAGCCAATCGCCGTGGCGCTGGATGGCATAGATGCCCGCCGGGCCGAGCACGTCGAGCGTGGCGCGGATGTCGAGAATAGCCGCCATCTTGAAGACCTGCAACGGGTTGGCGAGCGCGATCCAGAAGAGCGCGTCGGCAGGGACGCGCATCACCATGACCGTGCCCATCATGCCCAGGTCGCCCAGGAAGACAAAGACCAGCCAGAAGAAGAGGCCGACGCCCACGGCAACGCTGGCGCGGCGGCTGAGCGCCGAGATCAACAGCCCCACGCTGAGCATGGTCAGGCTGAGCAGCCAGGCCAGCCAGGCCAGATGCAGATACGCTGCGGGGTCGGCGGGGCCGCCCTCGCTCGCGGCCATGACCAGGCCGGAGATGCCAAAGCCGAGGGCCAGCGCGGCCAGCAGGCTCAGGGCGAGGCCAATGAATTTGCCCAGGAAGATCTCGGCGCGGCCCGCGGGCTGGGCCAGCAGGTAGCTCAGCGTGCCGCGCTCGTGCTCGCCGGCCAAACTCTGCGCGCCGACCGTCAACCCCATGAGCGGCACGATCAGCAGCACCAGGTTGATCAGGCTGGCCGCGGTGCGCCCGAAGCCGGCAAAGCCGGCCATGCCCGCGCCCGCCAAGGCCAGATAGGAGAGGCCCAACGCCAGCGCCACGAAGGCGACGGTGTAGAGCAGAAACCAGCGGTTGCGCAGCGCGTCGCGCAGTTCTTTCTGGGCCAACAGCCAGACTGTAGCGATACTCATGGCTTACTCCAGTTCGAAATCGACCACTGCGATGGCGGCGCGGCCCAACAGGCCGATAGGCTCCGCCTTGGCGTCGGGGCGCACCTCGACCAGCACGCCGCGCCCGTTGCGGCTGGCCTGGTAGCCGCCCGCGTGCAGGACTTGCAGCGCCTGGTCGAGCGACTCGGCGGGGACGTGCAGCTTGACGGTGCGCCGCATGCCGAGCGTCTGCGCCAACGCATGGCCGGGACAGACGGCGCGAACGCGCCCGCTTTCCATGACGACCGCCTCGTCGGCCAGCAGTTCGATCTCCTCCAGCCGATGCGACGTATAGAGGATGGTCTTGCCCGCGGCTTTGACCTGGGCCAGCAGGTGCAGAAAATGGTCGCGTGCGGCCCGGTCCAGGTTAGAGGTCGGTTCGTCCAGGATGAGGACGGGCGGGTCGCCGAGCAAGGCCAGCCCCAAAGCCAGCCGCTGCTTCATGCCGCCGGACAGAGCGCCGACCGGCTTGGCGGCCTGGTCATCCAGCCCAACCTGGGCGAGGATGCTGTGCGCCTGGGACGCCGGCGCGCCGCGCAGCCGGGCGAAGAAGCGCGCTGTCTCCGCCGCCGTCATATCGGGATAGAGGGCGATCTCTTGCGGCACATAGCCGATGCGGCGGCGGGCGGCGCGGCCATTGCGCCGTGCGTCCAGCCCGTCGATGCGGATCGTCCCCGCGTAGCGCAGCAGGCCGAGCAGGCACTTGATGGCCGTGGTCTTGCCCGCGCCGTTCGGCCCCCACAGGGCGACAGCCTGTTGCGCGGCGACGGTCAGCGAGAAGTCGTCTACCGCGGATCTGCGGCCGAAACGCTTGGTGACGCGTTCAAACTCGATCATGGGGTTGTTCATGGCCTCATTCATGGCCTTGTTCATGGCAATATCCGTGGGCGCTCGGTCTGTTGGCGTGCGGCGCGCCTGTTCCAGCCGTTGAAGCCGCCCGTCCCGGCGGCAAGGATGAGCAGCGCCGCGCCGACTAATGCCAGCGCGCTGGGCAAGATGCCCGGCCCCGTCTGCGCGGGCAGGCCGGACACCGCGGGCAGCGACGGCGGCGCGGTCAGGGGTCGCTCGTCCGTGATCTTGGGCTGCGGCTGGAAGATGGGGAAGGCCCTGGCGGCCAAGTCTAGCGCGTCGGCGACGGGACTAAGGCGGAAAAGGCGCAGTTCCGGGTGCGCCGCCATCAGGTCCTCATACAGGCTCACCGGCTGGTAGGGCAGGTCGCCAATGCGGTCGCGGTCGGCGTCGAAGCCGGCGTAGTCGCTCCAGTAGTTGCCGCGGCCATCCAGCGACCACTGGTTGCCGCTGAGTTGGCCGCTGCCGGCGATGCCGATCTGCTCGTCGTTGTCCAGAAAGACGTTGTCGACGTAGGTGTTGCGCTTGACCAGGGGCAGCAGAACCAGCCCGGTGTCGTTATAGGCGAACAGATTGTGCGCAAAGCGGACGGCTGCGTCCGCCTCGCGCGGCGAGTTGTCGACATAGAGGCCGACGCGGTTGGCGATGAAACGGTTGCCCTCGGCTACGATGTCGTCCACGTCCTTGAGGCCGAGGCCATAGCCGCTCGGCCCGCGGTTTTCGAGCATCACGTTGCGGCGCATGGTCAACCCGCGGCCGTACATGAGGAAGACGCCGACCGAGTTGTGGCGCAGCAGGTTGTCCTCCAGCAGTTGGTTGTCGCTGAACATGAAGTGCAGGCCATAGCGCCCGTCCTCGACCGTGTTGCCGCGCACCACGCTGTCGTGCGAGAACCAGATGACGACATCGCGGCTGCCGTGGACGTAGTTGTCTTCGACGCGGCTGCCGTCGCTGTACCAGATGCGAATGCCGTCCCCGCGCCGCGGCAGGGGCAAGTCTTTGGAAAGCACCTCGTTGCCGCGCACGATGCTGTGCGGCGCCTCTTTTAGATACACGCCGAAGAGCGTATCTTCAAAGCGATTGTCCTCGATGGTCAGATTCGGGGCCAGCCCCGTCACGCCGGCGTTCTCCTGATCGAGCAGGTCGCCGCTGTTGCGGATGGTGAAGCCGCGCAGCGTGACGTAGGGCGAGCGGATGGTGACCACGTCGCCGCGGCCGCTGCCGGCGATGACGGCCTGGCCCTGTCCGTCCAGGGTGACCGGCTTATCGATGGAGAACGGCCCGGCATAGGTCCCCGCAGGGACGGCGATGACGTCGCCGGGGCGCGCCGCATCGAGCGCGGCCTGTAGGTCGAAGGAGCCGTCCGCGCGCGCCGGCGCGGCGAAGACGCCCAGGATGAGCGCGAGCAAGAAGGCGACGCGCATGGCCCCGCCAAGGGCTGAGCGCTTCATGCCGTCCCCTGTTGCGCGTCGACCAGCGGCTTATAGGCGCGGCGGTGGAAGTAGAGGCCGGCCGCGATCAATACGGACGCGGCCAAAGCCAGCCACAGCCCGCTTTCGGGCATAGCCCAGGTGCTGAACTGCGCGATCTTGCCCTCAAAGAGCACGGGCGGCACAAAGGGCTTCACGCTGCTGGACAACGGCGCGGTCGGGTCGAGGTTGCGGCCAAAGTTCGCCATCCAAAACTGCAGGTCGAGCAGGAAGACGGCAGGGAAGAGCAGGGCCGGAAGGGTCAAGAGCACAACCCAGCGGGTATGCACAACCACGGCAGCCAAGATCAGCAGCGACACCGCGGCCACGCCGACGATGGAGATCGAGCGCTCGAACTGGGCGGCTTCGCCCAGCGGGCGCATGCCGATGTAGTGGTTCAGCCCGTCGATCTCGCTGACATCGCCTTCCAGCCGGTTGAGGTAGGCGTGAATCGTCAGCCCTTTGGGATACTGGGGCGCGTTCAGGGTGAGGCGCCAGTAGGGCAAGAAGATCGACGTCACCAGCAGTACAGCCGCCACGACAAACAGCGCCGTCGGTATTAGGTAGCGCACGCGGCCGGCGTTCGCTTCATCGGGCGGGACGCGCGGCCCTAAGATACGTTCTAGAAACCCTGCCATTGTCGTCATCTCTTTCCCTTTGCCGTTCCTCGAATCGCCTTCCGGGAAGCCCTGCCGCCCAGGCAACAACGGCGCGGTTGGAAGCTTCCCGGAAGGACGCAGCGCAAGCGCTGTCTACGGTTCGACAAGCAGATAGCCCATCATCTCCAGATGCAGCGCGGAGCAGAACTCCGTGCAGTAATAGGCATAGGTGCCGTCATTGCTCACGTCCAGCTCGAAGGTGACCGTCTCGCCCGGCTCCAGGCTCAGGCTGATGTTGTGCCCGCCGAGTTGGAAGCCGTGTGTGGCGTCGTGCGCGGTCTCGATGTTGGTGATGTGCCAGATCACATGGTCGCCCTTCTTCACCCGCACCCGCTCCGGCGTGAAGTGAGAGCGCACCGAGGTCATGAAGATCTCGACCGTATTGCCGTTGCGCTCGATGCGCTCTTCGCCGGGCAGGGTGGCGTACTCGGACTTCTCCTGCTTGATCGGGTCCCAGCCCACCTCGGGGTAGGCCGTCCAGGCGTTGATCTTGTCGGTTTTGATGATCTGAGCGTTGTGCGGCTCGCCGATGCCCATCGCCATGTCGTAGATGACCTTGAAGTTGCCGTCGCTGATGTCGACAAGCTGAATGTTCTGCGGCAGCAGCGGGCCGACCGGCGCGAAGCGGTCTACCGACCACTTGTTGAGCACGACGACGTATTTGCCGTCGGGGCTGACCGTGTCGCCTTCGGCCGCGGTCAGGTGGCCGATGTTGTATTGCACGGGCAGCTTTTCGACCATCTGCCAGCTTTCGGGGTCTTCATCGCCGACCTTCCACTTGGCGACCGCGCTGTCGAGGAAGAGGCTGGTATAGCCGAAGCCCTGGTCGTCGAAGATGGAATGCAGCGGGCCGAGGCCCAACTCAATCTGGGCGTGCTTCACCGCGTCGTAGTTCAAGACGGGCACGCCGAAGGGGTCCAGCTCCCAGTTGCCGCCGGCGATGGCCTGCTCGATCTTGTCGAAAGCGTAGATGGTGACGTGCGGATCGAGTTTACCGGACACGACGATATACTTGCCGTCGGGCGTAACGTCCGCGCCGTGCGGGCTTTTCGGCTCCGGCGCCAGATAGAGAACGCCCTCCTCGACCGCGACAGGCATACGCAGCACGGCCATGCCGTTGATCATCTCTGCCTTGCCGGCCTTGACCGCGGCCTCGGCCCTCTGCCAGTTGAAGATATGCAGGTAGTCCATGTCGCGCTGGCTGGCGCCGGCCTCGATGGGCGGGTTGCCGTCCTCGATGCCGCCGGTCGCCATCTCGGTGTTGAAGGAGTTGCAAAAAGCCCAGCCGTCGCTGACCAGCTTGCCTGCGTCGCACAGGTCTTGCCAGTAGGGCGGCGCCTCGATGCTGAAGGATTCCTCGGGCACGATGCGGCCTGTCTCGCGGTTGAACTTCCACAGCGTGATCAGGCCGCGGTACTTCTCTTCGTACTCCTCGATCGGCGCGTATTCCCAGCCAAGCGGCGTGGCGTACTGCGCGCCCTGCACGACATACTCGGTATTGGGCGTGACAAACGTCGAGCCGTGGTTGCTGATGATGTTGGGGTCTTTGACGATCTGCTTGGTCTCGAAGTCACGCAGGTCGATGACGGCGACGCGGGCCGAGGCCTTGTCGTTGATGAAGACGTACTGGCCGTCGTAGTCGCCCTCGGTCTCGCTCAACGCCGGGTGATGCGTATCGCCCATGCGGATCTTGACGCCGTTGACGTTGCCCGCGTCGAGCATCTCCTCGATGTCTCTGGCGCCGAAGCCGTAGCCCTGCCACGCTTCAGGCGTAAAGACGGCAATGTGCTTCAGAATGCGCATGGACGGAATGCCGATGACCATCATGTTGCCCGAATGGCCGCCCGAAGCGAACATCAAGTATTCGTCCCATTGGCCGCTGGGCATAAAGGTCTTGAGGGCGGCGTTGATGTCGTCCGGCGTCAGGCCGCGTTCGGCTGCGATCTGGAGGGCGTTGGCGGGCAGGTCCCCCTCTGCGCTGACCGGCTCGGGCGTTTCATCGCGCCGCCCACGGTTGCAGCCCGCGATCAGTCCTGCCAGCAACAAGGCCAGCAGCCCGATCATCAAAGTGCGTTTCAGTGCAGGTTTCATTTTTACTCTACTCCTTTGCCGGCAATTGGCCTTGGGGCGGATTTGGATGGGGGGGCGCAAACACGATCAGGAACGGCAGCGAGATGGCGTCTTCCGGACATTGATCTTCGCAGGCGATGCAGTAGGTACAGAGCTGCGGAAAAGCAAGACAAGCTTTGCCGTCGATCTGGGCTAGGGCGCCGGCGGGACAGATATCCACACACAGATGGCAGCCTGTACAGCGGTCTTGGTCGATAAACGGCAATAGCGAGTTGGCCATTCACAGCGCTCCTTGACTGGCTCTCAACCGGCTCAGGCTCGCACGCCGGCGGCGCCGGGCCGAGAGGTTGCCCCCATTGTAGGAAACCGGTGCGGATCGCGCTGCGACTAAAGTCTCACGGGCGGCAATTCGCGAGGCGACTGCGCCGGTGATACAATGCAAAAGACTGCGTCTGCCCGCCAGACGCCCTCTATTCGCCTAGACAACAAAGCATGAGTTCGACCGGCGATTGTACGGTTGCCCAGCATGGCGCTGTACAGTTGCCGGCTGGTTATTGGGCAATGTTTCGCGAGCGGCGCGCCGGCCGCGCCATACATAGAACGAGGTAATCTGCCATGCTTGGCAGCTATCTAGCCGCATTGCGCGGCCTGCACCGCAACGTGCGGCTCTATTTCGTCGCCACGGCCCTGCTCGGCTTCTCCATCGACGGCGGCATTTACTCGGTTGTCTTTAATCTCTACCTGGTGCGTCTGGGCTATGGGCCGGAATTCATCGGCGTGGTCAACTCGGTGGGCCTGCTGGTCTTTGCGCTGTCCAGCTTGCCTGCGGGCGCCTTGGGGGGCCGGGTGGGCTATCGGTCGATGGTTATTGCGGGGATGGCGTTGATCATTGTGGGCGGGGCGCTGCTGCCGCTAGCTCAGACCATTGCGCCGCTCGCGCCGGGCGGCTGGCTCATCACCAGCTATACGCTGGTCTTTTTGGGCCTTGCCGTCTATTTCGTCAATGCCGTGCCCTTTCTGATGGAGATGACGGCGACCGCGCAACGCGGGCTGGCGTTTTCGCTGCAGACCGGCCTGTTAGCGCTGGCCGCGATGGGCGGCAGCCTGATCGGCGGGTTTCTGCCGCGGCTCTATGCGACCGTGCTGCAGATCGCCCAAGACCAGCCTGACCCTTATCGCTTCCCGCTCTTTATCTCGGCGGCGTTGATGCTGCCTGCGCTGGCCGCGCTGCTACTGACACGACGGGACGAACGACCGCCGCTCGACGGGGAAGCCATGACGCTGGAACAGATCGATAACCCGGCGTACAACGCCGCGCGGGCGCGCGCCATCAGAAGGTCGGTCGGGGTTGTGCTGCTGGCCTTCGGCGTGATCCGGTTCCTGCAGGTAGCGGGCATCGGCGCAGCGGGCACGTTCTACAATGTCTATTTCGACACGCAGTTGGACGTGCCGACCAGCCGCATCGGGCTGATCTCGGCGGCGGCGCGACTGGCTTCAGTTCCGGCGGCGCTGCTGATCCCGGCGCTGGCGGCGCGGTGGTCGGCGCCGCGCATCGTGACGCTCGCCTCTGCGGCGACAGCGTTGAGCATCCTGCCGCTGATTCTGTCGCCGCGATGGGAATTGGCGGGGTTGGGCTATGTGGGGGTTGTGGTCTTCTCGGCCATGCGCTACCCGGCCTATCTGACCTACTCGATGGAGATGGTGCCGCCGAACTGGCGCGGCGTGCTGTCGGGGTCGGGTGAAATGGCGGGCGGGCTGAGCTTCTCGCTGCTGGCGCTGGCGGGCGGCTACATCATCGCCGCGCAGGGCTATAGCGCGCTCTTCGTGACCGGCATCGGATTGACGATGGCGGGAACGCTGCTGTTTTGGATCTACGTGCGCATGACGCGTGAACGCCGCGCCGACCTGCCGGCCTCCGAGACCGTGTCGATCGCCGGGGCAGCGTCGGACGAGGCGAATCAGGCAAATCAGTTGTCGGTGAGAACGGACTCTCCGGCGATCGCGGCGAGGAATGTGTCGCCGAAATCGTCAACCGATTCCCAATCTGTGTACTCGTAATCACGCGAGGCGTCGAGGTCGCCGCCCGAACGCTTGCTGATCGACTTCATAATGAAGCGTTTCACCAAGCCGTACTGGGTGTAGAGCAGCGCGCCGGCAAAGACGCCCACCTGGTCCGGGTACCAGTTGGTGGCCTCCATAAAGTCCTGCACATACTGCTCGACCTGGGCCTTTTCCGCGGGAGTTTCGCCCTTGGCCGTCAGACAGACGGTGAAGAAGGCGGAGAACCGGGTGGTGAGGTCGTTGCAATGCTTCTTGGCAAGCTCGACAATGTACTTCTGATGGCGACCCATATGGATCGAGGCGCCCACCACCACGCCGTCATAGACGGTCATGGACAGATCGGCAGGGACCTCCTTGCCGAAAATGAGATCGACCTGGTGACGCCGATCGCGGAAAAACTCCGCCAAGTGTTTGGCGACCTTGGCAGTTTGTCCTTCTTCGGAGCCATAAACGATAAGCAGACGCGCCATAGGACTGATCCTTTAATCAAAACGTGCTACTATTCCGAGGCGACCGGTCATTGCCGCCCTCAGGCCAAGAGACGACGAACCGATAACGGCAGGGAGCGCGCCGGTCTCTTGCGCCTAGATATGTGATATCCGCCACCACGATACTGCAAGCCGCCGCCAACGCCAAAATTCGCAGCGATTAACTGCACAAGTTCGCGGGCTGCTGGTTCGCAGGCTCTGGGGACGTTAGCAGTATAACCGAGGATAGCGGTCGCGGCATTGTTCCGGGCCAAATAACGGCACAACCGGGGCGCACACAGATAAAGCCACGAATTTCACGAATGAACACGAATGCGACAAAGCCAATAGACCTGTCGCAATTCGTGCAATTTATAGAATTCGTGGCTTCAACGCTGCTGCGCTAGGCCTTAGCCCTGCAACTTCTCCTTGTACGCCCTGATCTTGGCGAAGATAGCTGCCTCATCCTGATATTGCTGCTTGTCGAACAGCGCGGCAACGGCCTCCTGGCCGCGGCGCGCCGCCGGCCATTCGGCGGCGTCGGCGATGCGTATCGCCAAGCGCGCCGCCATCGCTGCGGCCTCACGCAGCCCACGCTCGCCCACCTTGTCGAGCGTGTCGTAGCGCGTGTGGCCGTAGCCGCGACCGCTCAGGTCATGCTCGACCATCTCCATGCCGCCCGTGGGCACGCCCGCCATCAGGAACGGATAGTGATCGGAATGGGCGCTGACGGACTCGCCGACGGAGAAGTCGAGCGCCATCGACTTCTGCCACTCTTCAAAGACCGGCTCCAGGTCCGGCCACTCGTTGAGCACCACATCCTTGCGCTTGCCGTGGCCTGCGCCGTCCATGTTGAAGTAGAAGCGGATGCGGTCCAACTCCTCGGGGTGCTGCGCCACGTAAGCCGTCGAGCCGATCAGGCCGATCTCCTCGATGCCCCACAGCGCGAAGCGGATCGTGTTCTTGCGCGGCCCAGCGTATTGGGCCAACACCCGCGCCGCCTCCATCACCGCCACCGTGCCCGAGGCCGGATCTTCGGCGCCCTGCGAGATGTCATGGCCGTCGTAGTGGCAGCCGAGCATGACGATCTCCGGGTTCTGCGCCGTGCCGGGCAGGTCGGCGATCACGTTCCACGAAACCATTTGCTCGAAGGCGTCGGTACTGTGCAGGCGGATACGCACCTCGCCCTTGCGGCGCAGCAAGCGCGCCAGGAATGCCCCGTCCTCCAACGCCAGCGAGATGGCCGGGATCGGCCCCTCGTCGCCGTCGCCCACGCCGCCGGTAGCCGGGCCATAGCCGGGATAGTGATTGACAAAGATGAAGCCGGCAGCCCCGGCCATGAAGCTGCGGCCATATTTCTCGTTGCGGTGCACCCAGCGATTCATGCCGCGCGGCTGCGTACGACTGGTGACCATGGCGATCTTGCCCTTGAGCGCATCGCCCAAGCGCTCGAAGTCGGCTTCGCTGCCGTCGCCCACGTCGACGATAGACGCCTCCAGATCGGCGGCGGGCGCATGGGGCAGCGTGATGCAGGGCAGCGTCATCTGCAGCGGGCTGAGGATCTCCAGGGTGACCTCGCCGCGACGCCAGCCCAGGTACTCGACCGGCTCCAGGTGTACGTTCTGCAGGCCGTAGGCTTCCAGCTTGGCCTTCATAAATTCTGCGGCCTGGCGTTCGCCCTCGGTGCCGCCGAAGCGCGAGCCGAAATCGTCGCAGAGGATCGTCAGGTTGTCCATCACCTCGGGCGAAGTGTAGATGTCGCCGACCATTTGCCGGTCGATGGAGAGATACGGGTTGTCGTTCATGTCGCCTCATCTAGCTAGTTGTTTGGGGATTAGTAGGGTGGATGTTGCCAATCGGTGTCTAGTGGTCGAGCAGCGCAGCGTCGAAAAAGGCGATCACGCGCTGCTCGTATTCGTCTGGGTATCGCGCAAACGCGCCGATATGCGAGACTTCGGGTGCGACCCATAGCGCCGCGCGCGGACCCACTGCCTCGACAAAATGCTGGTTGAAGGCCCCTTCCATCTCTTCACCGCCGGCGGCTATGAGCAGGTATTGCGTAGACCCGGCCTCGACCATCGAGTCCAGCAACGGCGTGGGCGCCTTATCGCCGCTCAACAGAGCCACCCCGGCGAACATCACCCGTGCGGTGAAGTTGCGCACCAGCGGACGCTCAGAAGGCAGCGCGATCAACTCTGGAATACTGCGCCGCGTCGCGCCGTCCGCCACAATGGCCTGCAGCGCAGGATAGGCGGACGCAGCCCCCAGCAGCGCCTCGCCGCCCAACGACAAGCCCAGCCCCCCGATTACCTGGACATCATCCCGGCTGCCCAGATAGGCGACGGCCGCGCCTACATCTTGCGTACTTTGCCAGCCGAAGCGGTTGGTTTCGCCTTCGCTTTGGCCGTGTCCGCGCAGGTCCAGCGCCAGCACGCCGTACTCATGGCGCGCCAGCATCTCTGCATGGCCGCGCACCGCCTCGCGAGCATCGCCCGCGCCGGGAATGAGAAGGATAGATGCGCCGTTGGCCGGCGGCAGATGCCAGCCTGCCAGGGTAACGCCATCCTCGGTCTGCAATGTGACGGCCTCAAATCCGGCGGGAGGGGCGCCGACCGCGTCCTTGTGCGGGTACACGGCGACAACGGCCATCGCGAACGGCAAGACGAGGTACAGTCCCAAGATAAGGACGACAACTGCGATCGCTAGGATGCGCAGCACGCGTGACCATCCATGCTTCATTGGAAGCCTCGTTTCCCCGGCTGATGGTGCGAAGGCCATCACGCGCTACCCAACGGTCATTCTACCCCCAACGGCGCGCCGGGGGAAACCAGACGAGGTCATAGGATTGCGGCGGCCCATCTCCGTAGCGGCGCGGCATCCGGCTTGGTGTATACTGAAAGAAATCGTCCCCCTTCACCCTCCATCGAAAGAAAAGGACGCCATGCGCACCAACAAAATCAGAACATTACTCAATTCCGGCCAGCCCACCATTTGCGCGCGCACGCGCACCGTCTGGCCCGACGTGGTCGAGATCATCGGCAACCTGGGCACGTTCGACTATGTGGAATTCGCCTCGGAGTACGGCCCCTTTACCATGGCGGACCTGGACAACTACTGCCGCGCCGCCGAGATCTACGGCCTGGGCACGATGATTAAGGTGGACCAGGACCCGCGCGCCTTCCTGGCGCAGCGCTCTATCGGCTCCGGCTTCGAAAGCGTGCTCTTTGTCGACTGCCGCAGCGCCGAGGAAGTGCGCGAGTGCGTGCGCATGGTGCGCCCGGACACGCCCGACGACCAGGGGCTATATGGCGCGACCCCGCGACGCTTCGCCTATTCGGGCGACGGCAAGGCGGAGTACGTGCAAGCCCTGCGCGACGTGGTCGTCGCCATCATGATCGAAAAGTATTCCGCCGTGGAGCAACTCGAAGAAATCCTGTCCGTGCCCGGCGTGGACATGATCCAATGGGGACCGTCGGACTACACCATGAGCAGCGGCGCCTACCGGCCCGGTCACGCCATCGACATTAGCGCGGTCGAGCGCAAGGTCATCGAGACGGCGCTCAAGATGGGCGTCGCCCCGCGCGTCGAACTCAAGAACCTGGAGGAAGCGCCGCACTACCTGGAGATGGGCGTGCGCCACTTCCGCATCGGCGACGACATGGCGATTCTCAAGAACTATTGGCAGAAGAACGGAGAGGGCCTGCGCAAGCTCGTCTCTTGAACGACCGGGGCCAGCGAGTTTTGAAGGTCCCTTGTCCGCCGGGCCGGTGACATTGTACAATTCGGTTCCCAGATGTTCAGCAGCCGTACGGTTGCACGGGCCCCCGGATGCTCGCTTGCCGATTGATTGTTCGTCCTACCCACTTGGCCGCAGCCTCTTCGGGCGGAGACCCTGCTCCCGCCGCACTCCGCCGGCGGCCCCATTCAGACAAAGGAAAAAGCTGCCATGAAAATCGTATGTCTTGACGGCCACACTCTCAACCCCGGCGACCTTTCTTGGGACGCGGTGCGCGCGCTTGGCGAGTTCGAACTGTACGACTACACCGAGCCCGACCAGACAGTGGAGCGCGCCAAGGACGCCGACATCATCCTCACCAACAAGGTGATCATCAGCCGCGCCATCATGGACCAACTGCCCAAGCTCAAGATGATCAGCGTCCTAGCCACCGGCTACGACATCATCGACATCAGGGCCGCGAGCGACAGGAACATCCCGGTGTGCAACGTGCCCTCCTACGGCTCCTACTCGGTCGCGCAGATGGTCTTCGCCCACATCCTCAACTTCACGCAGCGCGTCGCCTACCACGCCGAAACGGTCAAGCAGGGACGCTGGCTGCAATCCAAAGACTTCTGCTATTGGGACTACCCGCTGATCGAGCTGCACGGCAAGACCATGGGCATCGTGGGCTTTGGCCGCATCGGGCGCTCGACCGCGGCCATCGCCAAAGGCTTCGGCATGAAGGTGCTCGCCCATGACATCTATGTGACCAAAACCGACGACGAAAACGTGACTTTGGTCGACCTGGAGACGCTCTTCCGCGAGTCGGACTTCATCAGCCTGCACACGCTGCTCACCGACCAGACGCGCGGCATGGTCAACGCCGAGTTGTTGGGCAAGATGAAGGAGACGGCCTTCCTGATCAACACCAGCCGCGGCCCGGTGATCAACGAGGCGGACCTCTACGAAGCGTTGAAGAACGGCCAACTAGCCGGCGCCGGCCTCGACGTCAGCGCTGAGGAGCCGACCGGCCCCGGCAACCCGCTGCTCGAACTGGACAACTGCGTAATCACGCCGCACATCTCTTGGGCGACGGCCGCGGCGCGCGGCCGCCTGATGCAGACTACTGTAGACAACATCGAAGCCTTCCAAGCCGGCAAGCCGATCAACGTCGTCAGCTAGACAGGCAGTCAAGCAGCCAGCCAGACGACTCGCCGGCGCGCAGGATCTTCCCGGAAGCGGTTGACTCGCGGAAGATGAGCCTTTCACAAGAAACGGAGCCCCCTACATGAATCGCAATCTGCTGCGCCAATTGCTTGTCGTCGCGGCCGTGATCGCCACCATCGCGGTCAACGGGTTGGCCAATGCGCTGCCCATCAACGGGCAGACCACGGGCGAGGTGTCGGACCGCTTCTCGGTCTATTTCGTGCCCGCGGGTTATGTCTTCTCGATCTGGGGATTGATCTACCTGGGGTTGATCGCCTATGCGATCTACCAGGCGCTGCCGGCGCAACGCAACAACGCCCGGCTGCGCAGCATCGACTGGCCCTTCGTAGTCAGTTCGCTCGCCAACATCGCCTGGATCTTCCTGTGGCACTACGAGCAGTTTGTGCTGACGATCGTCGCCATGCTCGTGTTGCTCGTCTCGCTGATCCTGATCTACCTGCGCCTGGACATCGGACGGTCAACCATCCCCGCTGCGGAGCGCTGGCTGGTGCATCTAGTCTTCAGCATCTATCTGGGCTGGATCACGGTGGCGACCATCGCCAACATCACGTCAGTGCTGGATTATGTGGGTTGGGACGGCTTTGGCCTCAGCGACGAAGCGTGGTTGGTGATCATGCTGGCAGTGGCGCTGGTCGTGGCTGCACTCATGACGTGGATGCGGCGCGACACGGCGTACCTGCTGGTGCTGGTGTGGGCCTTCACCGGGATCGGGGTTAAATTTCCCGGCGTCGCCGTGGTCGCGCCGGCGGCATGGACGGCGACGGCAATCGTCGTGTTGTTGGCTGCAGCCAGCTTGGTTTGGCGCAGGCCGCAACGCGCGTCCGCAGCGGCGGCATAGCGGTATAAGAGTGTAGAGCCCAAGGAGTATACGATGGCCGCGCCGAGCGAAGAGACAATCCGCTGGCTGGTAGAACAATCCATGTTGGAACAGGCGCGAAGCGGCGCCGTCGCCTATTCGGGGCAGGGACGCATGTGGCGCCATCCCTATGCTGAGGCGCAACCGCGCGCGGCCGCAGCCAAGGCGTCGGTCTGGTTCTCCGCCTACCCCGCCTCGGTCATCACGCGTCCCGGTGATTCGGTGCTGGCGGCCCTGGGCGACCCGGCGCTGTGGCAGGCCTTCGCCGCCATCGGCATCCAGGCGCTGCACACCGGGCCGATGAAGCGTGCCGGCGGCGTCACCGGCCGCGAACTGACGCCTACGGTCGACGGCCATTTCGACCGCATCGGCCTGGAGATCGACCCGGCCTTCGGCACAGCGGACGAGTACGCCGCCATGAGCCGCAACGCCGCGGCCAACGACGGCGTCGTGATCGACGACATTGTGCCCGGACACACGGGCAAAGGGCCAGACTTTCGCCTGGCTGAGATGGGCTACGCCGACTACCCCGGCCTCTATCACATGGTGGAGATCGCCGAGGCGGACTGGGACCTGCTGCCCGACGTGCCGCAAGGCAAAGACTCGGCCAACCTCAGCCCGGAAGCGGAAGACGCCCTGCACGCATGCGGCTACATCGTGGGCAGGCTGTCGCGGGTCATCTTCTATGAACCGGGCATCAAAGAGACGAACTGGAGCGCCACCCGCTCGGTGGAAGGCGTAGACGGCGTACAGCGGCGCTGGGTCTATCTCCACTACTTCAAAGAGGGGCAGCCGACGCTGAACTGGCTCGACCCGACGTTCGCTGCGCCGCGCCTGGTGATCGGCGATGCGCTGCACTCCCTCGACACGTTGGGCGCGGGCATCCTGCGCCTCGACGCCAACGGCTTCCTGGGCGTGGAGGCGCGCGCCGGCGGCCCGGCCTGGTCCGAAGGACATCCGCTGTCGATCACGGCCAACCAGCTGATCGCCGGGCTGGTGCGCAAGGCGGGCGGCTTCACCTTCCAAGAGTTGAACCTGACCGTCGACGATATCGCGGCCATGTCACAGGGCGGGGCTGACCTCTCCTACGACTTCATCACGCGACCGGCCTACCATCACGCCCTGGTGACGGGCGACGTCGAGTTTCTGCGCCTGATGCTGCACACCATGCACGCCTACGACATCGACCCGGCCTCGCTGATCCACGCGCTGCAGAACCACGACGAGCTGACGTTGGAACTGGTGCATTTCTGGACGCTGCACAAGGACGACGAGATCACCTATCAGGGGCGAACGTGGACGGGCGGCGAACTGCGCGAGTCGATTCGCAGCCTGATGTATGAACGGCTCACCGGCGCGCACGCGCCCCATAACCTGCGCTTCGTGACCAACGGCGTGGCCTGCACGACCGCCGGCATGATCGCGGCCGCGCTGGGCATCGGCGATGTGTGGAACCTGACGCCGGAGGAGGCCGAGCAGATCCGGCGGGCGCATCTGCTTCTCGCCATGTATAACGCGCTGCAGCCGGGCGTGTTTGCCCTTTCCGGCTGGGACCTGGTCGGCGCGCTGCCGCTGCCGCGCGCCGCGGTCGAGGAGCTGATGGCGGACGGCGACACGCGCTGGATCAACCGGGGGGCGTATGACCTAATGGGCGTGAATCCGTCTGCGCCGGCTTCCGCCGCGGGCTTGCCAAAAGCCCCTGCGCTCTACGGCTCGCTCGTCGAGCAATTACAGCAGACCGATTCGTTCGCCGTCCAGTTGAAGCGACTGTTGCACATGCGCGCCCAATACCGTCTCTACGCCGCCAGACAGACGGCCGTGCCGCAAACGGCGAGTAAGGGGCTGCTGGTGATGGCGCACGAATTGCCCGACGGCCTGGGCCGGCAAGCGACCGCGCTTAACTTCGGCGCACAGCCGGTGAATGAGGTGGTCGACTTGGGCTGGACGCCGCGCGCCACCACGATCGACATGCTCAACGGGCAGGAGGATGGCACTGTCACCGCTACCGGAGGCGTGCCGGTGCGTCTGGAGAGCTATTCCGGCAAGAGCCTGCTGCTGCGCGAATAGGGCAAATAAAACCGCCTTGCAGCACACCGCGGGCTTGCTGCAAGGCGATAGTTCTAGGCGGCAAGGATGCCGCCGCCACGCGCTCGCGGCGAACTTGCTGCGTGACGGCCCGGCTAAGCCGGTTCGCCGATTAGCTTGAGGAACTCGCTGCGGTCCAGCGCTTCTTTCTCCAGCAACGTCTCCGCCAGCAAGATCAGCTTGTCTTTGTGCTCGACCAAGAGTTGGCGCGCCCGTTCGTAAGCTTGCTCGACGATGCGCCGCACCTCTTGGTCGATCTGGCGCGCCACCTCTTCGCTATAGGTGCGCTGTTCGCCAAAATCCATGCCCATGAAGGGGTTGCTGTCCGCTTGCTGCAACTGCATGGGGCCGATCAGGTCGCTCATGCCGTAGCGCGTCACCATCGCCTTCGCCAGCTTGGTCACGCGTTCCAGGTCGTTCGCCGCGCCGGTCGTCGGTTCGGCGAAGACCAACTCCTCGGCCGCGCGCCCGCCCAGCAGACCTGTCAGTTCGTCCTCATATTCGGCCTTGCTCTTCAGCGTGCGATCCTCTTCGGGCAAGGGCATCACATAGCCCAACGCCTGCCCGCGGCTGACGATGGTGATCTTGCCCACGCGGTCGGTGAATTTCAAATGCTCCATCACAATGGCATGGCCCGCCTCGTGATAGGCCACGATCTTGCGGTCTTCTTCGGTCAGCACGCGGCTGCGCCGCGCCGGCCCGGCCATCACGCGCTCGATGGACTCGACCAACTCATCCATGCTGATGGAGCGCTTATTGCGTCGCGCAGCGAGGATAGCCGCTTCGTTGATCAGATTTTCCAGGTCGGCGCCGACCATGCCCGGCGTCTGCCCGGCGATGACGCCCAGGTCCACATCGGGGCCGATGGGCTTGCCGCGGGCATGCACGCGCAAGATCTCCTCGCGCCCGTGGCGGTCAGGCCGGTCGACCACGACCTTGCGGTCGAAGCGGCCCGGACGCAACAGCGCCGGGTCGAGAATGTCAGGCCGGTTGGTGGCGGCGACGATCACGATGTTGGTATCGCTGTCGAAGCCGTCCATTTCGACCAGGATCTGGTTGAGCGTCTGCTCGCGCTCGTCATTGCCGCCGCCCAGGCCGGCCCCGCGATGGCGTCCGACGGCGTCGATCTCGTCGATGAAGATGATGCAGGGCGAGTTTTTCTTGGCCTGCTCGAACAGATCGCGCACGCGGCTGGCGCCCACGCCCACGAACATCTCCACGAACTCGGAGCCGGAGCTGCTGAAGAAGGGCACGCCCGCCTCGCCGGCTACGGCCTTGGCGAGCAGCGTCTTGCCGGTGCCGGGCGCGCCTACCATGAGCACGCCCTTGGGGATGCGTGCGCCCAGCGCGGCGAACTTCTGCGGCTCTTTGAGGAATTCGACCACTTCCTGCAGCTCTTGCTTGGCCTCGTCCGAACCGGCGACGTCGGAGAAGGTCACCGTCGGGCGGTCGCCCGTGTCCAGTTTGCGCGCACGGCTGCGGCCAAACTGCATGGCGCGGTTCTGTCCGGCGCCGCCAGCCTGGCGCATGATGAAGAAAAAGAAGGCGAAGATCAAGACCATGGGCAGCAGCATGATCAGCCAGCTAAAGATGGCGCCGCTGCTGGGCGGGCTTTCCACCTCGATGGGCAGCTTCTCCAGCTTCTCGGCGCTTACGCCCATTGTCTTGAGCGTTTCGAGCAAGCTGTAGCCCGTTTCCTTGCGGCTGCGCAAGTCAGGCCCTTCATTCATCTCAAGCGTCACCACATCGCCCTGCACGACGATGCGCGCAACCTGGCCGGCCTCCACCTTCTGCGCCACCTCATTCAGCCCGATCATATTGGACATGTCGACGGGCCGGCTGAAGAAAAAGCGCGATCCAAACAACACGAGCACGGCCAAAACCAGCCAGAACCAGCTTCGACCAAAGAAGCTGCCGCCCGTCCCCTTGGGGTCCTGCCCCCCTTGATTATCGCCTGAGCCGCGCGTGTTGCGCGGCGGTTGCTTTTTATCCGGCGTCATTGCCCCTCAAGTCAATCCGGCGGCTAGGATGCCGCCGCTACCCGCACTGCCTACCCGCGCACTGCGTGGATGCGCTCAGGAGGCGCATCGCCCCGTCTCTACGGCTCTCATTCGACCGGCGCCGCAGCGCCGTTCTTGTCTACAATACCGCGCGCCGCCCGTGCGATCAGTAAGAACGCTTGCGCATAGCGTGCGGGTCCCCTGCGCTCAAATCTAGCCCAGTTCGTCTAGGATAGGCCGGATGCCGGCGCCGACGCGGTGCGTCTCTGCGCGGTGGATCGGCGGCAGATCGGGCGACTCGCGAGAATCCGGGCAAGAAGCCTCGTCAGGCTTGTCGCTCAGGCAGAGCAGCAGGCAGCCGCGCGCGTTGAGCCAATCCGCCAACTCACACACCTCGTTGGTCAGCGTGATCTCGCGGGCCAACAGATCGTCCACCGGCGCATCGTCGGGCAGGTTGCCCATGCGCTCGATGGTCGTCACGAACTCCTGGCGGCGGAACTGCTTGAAGGGCGTGGGGTCGCCCGTGCGCACGCTGCACATCACGGCTTCGTGTATCTGGCGGATGCTTTCGCCTGCGCCGGGGTTAATCAGCAGACGGCTGCCCACCCAGCGCAAGAACTGCTCGAAGTTGTCCATGCTGCCCGATTTGATCTCGTCCAGAATCTCCTCAAAACTGACGAGGCCGCCATTGAGGACGAGACAAATATAGGCCAGGTAGTCCTGGTTGTCTGCGGTCAGGAAGTGGTAGCGAGAGCGGTTAAGCTCGGCATATTCTCGCTCGAAGGCGGCGCGGTCGAAGCGGTCGCCCAGCACCGAGGCCATGGTGCGGAACATGCCCTCCAGCCGCGCCTCGTTGATCACCTGATCGTTGCGGCCTTTGGCGCCCAACAGGGTCTTGTCGATGTCCACAATGACGGCTGTGCGCTCGTCCAGACGCATGCCCTGCTGCAGCGTCCACCTCACCCAGTCGGCGAGGGCGGGCCAGCGGTTGGCGCAATAGACGGCGTCCTCCTCGTCGATATCGACGAGGAACTCTTGGGCAAGTCGCTCGCTCCCGATGAAGCAACTGCTCTGCCACCCACTCAGTTGTCGCATGTTGGCATAGGCCTGACCGTCTCCGGTGGGCGTATCGCCGACAAAGAGCAGTTCACTCAGTTCGACCTTCTGCCGGCGGAGCTTCTGCCCCTGCTTGGCGAAAAAGATCGCAGCCTTGGCATAATCAGTATCCAGCTTGCGGGGGATCTGATCGCTGCTGAGGTTCATCTTGTAGGAAGCTGCTCTGAGCCCAGGCAGTCGACGGTCTAACGGTTCCAAGTTGCGATAGATCACAAAGTCGCCGAAGTAATCGGCAAGCGTCGCGCGTCCGAAATTCTTGAATTCGCTTTGTGCTCGCTCGCTCGAGAGAACGCTAGTGGTTGACGCGGTGCTCACATTATCCCCCTATCACTCACAGTACACCCGTAGTCAGATGAGGTGCGCCGCGCTGCGAACAGCGCCCGCCGGCGCAGCGCACCGTCATTGCGTCCCAAGGCTACGCCATCTGCAGGGAGCGGGTCAGGGCGGCAGATTCTTGCCCTAGATATCCCTGGGCCACGATCAACTCGGCGTTGAGCAGGCTTCCACCCGCAGCGCCGCGGATGGTGTTGTGCCCCAGAACTACAAACTTATAGTCGAACAGCGGGTCGGGCCGCAGACGACCGGTTACAGTCGCCATGCCCGGCGTGGCGCCCGCCAAGCGGTCCAGCCGCGGCTGCGGGCGGTCCGGCGCCGCTTCGTACAGAATCGCCGGCTGCGGCGCGCTGGGCAACCCTAGCTGCTGCGGCAGAGGCCGGTACTCCTGCCAAGCCTGTAGGATATCCGCCTGGCTCGGCTTGGTTTGGAACTCGACGCTGACGGCCTCTAGGTGACCGTTACGCACCGGCACGCGGTTGCAGTGCGCGCTGACGACGAAATCGGCATAGCGCACGCGCTCGCCGTCGAAGACGCCCATCAGCTTCTGCGGCTCCTTCTCCTCCATCTTCTCCTCTTCGCCGGAGATGAAGGGGACGACGTTGTCCAGGATGTCCATACTGCTGACGCCCGGATAGCCGGCGCCGCTGATGGCCTGCATGGTGACGACGAACACCTTCATCACGCCGAAGCGTTCGTGCAGCGGGTGCAGCGCGCTGACCAGATGCGTCGTGCTGCAATTGGGGTTGGTGGCGATGAAGCCCTTCCAACCGCGCTTGCGTCTCTGGATGTCCAGCAGCCCCAGGTGTTCGGGGTTCACCTCCGGGATGAGCAGCGGCACGTCGTCGTCATAGCGGTGGTTGCTTGCGTTGCTGCACACGGCATAGCCGGCGGCGGCGAAGTTGGTTTCGACCTCGCCCGCCGTATTCGAGGGCAGCGCGCTGAAGACGAGCTCGGCGTCGAAGCCCGGCTCGCACGGCAGCAGCGTCACGTCGCGCAGACGGGCGGGCATGCCGCCGCGCAGGTTCCAACGACAGGCGTCGGCATACGTCCTGCCTGCGCTGCGTTCCGATGCGCACAGGGCGGTAATCTCGAACCAGGGATGCCCCTGGAGCATCTGCACAAAGCGTTGGCCGACTGCGCCCGTCGCCCCCAGCACGCCGACCCTAATCTTCTTGCCTTCCATCGCTCTAAGTCTCCGTCACAAGTTCAAGCCCCTTTGGGCTGTATCAGTCAATTCGTCTGCCCGCTAGCTCCTAGGGGTTGACGCCGAGACCCCTCACTTCGTTCAGGGTGACAGCTTCCCCATGAATTTCGTGACATCTTTAGCTGGCGGCAAACGCCAGTTCGATGATGTCGCTCAACACGGCGGCGGCGGTGGCGTCGACCCCGGCGCCTCTCCCCTGGATCACGAGCGGAGTGGGATTGTACCATCGCGTATGAAACTCGACCAGGTTATCCGTACCGACCAGCCGGCCCAGCGGGCTGTCGAGGCCGACCGTCACCGGGCCGACCCGGCAGCGGCCATCCTCAATCGTCGCCGCGTAGCGCAACGTCTGTTGTTGGGCGGCGGCGGCTTGCACGCGCTCGGCGTATTGTGCGTCGAGCGCCGGCAGTTGATCCAAGAAGTCGCGCACCGGGAGTTTGTCCATGCCGACGGGATAGAGCCCTTCGACCTCCACGTCAGCCAGATCGAGCCGCCAGTCGAGGCCGCGCGCCAGGATCAGCGCTTTGCGGGCCACGTCGACGCCGCCCAGGTCATCGCGCGGGTCCGGTTCGGTATAGCCGAGGGCGTGCGCCTCGCGCACGATCTCGCTGAACGGCCGTCCCGCCTGCAAGCCGGACATGACATAGCCCAGCGTGCCGCTGAACGTCCCCGCAATGCGCTGCACGGCATCGCCGCCGGCGACCAGCCGGTTGAGCGTGGCGATCACGGGCAAGCCCGCGCCGACCGTCGCTTCCCAGCGGCTGGCGCCGAGATGGCGCGGGGCCGCCGCATTGCTGCGCGGCGTGACGCCGGCTGAGGTCAGCCGGTCGTACACCTCCTGCTCAATGGTGAGCGGTTTCTTGTTGGCAAGCGCCACCCTATACCGTCGTTCCAGCGCATACAACAAACCGGGCACAGTTGCGTCGCTAGCAGTACAGTCGACGACCACCGCGCCCGCCCGTCCGGCAATGTCTACGATGCTGTACGAATCGCCCTGCGGTCCTCCGTCGGGATGATCCGCCAGCCGTCCGCCGCCCTCTTTCAGCGTCAGCGCTTCCCGCAACATCTCATCAGCGATGCCCTCGCTCGGCTCGACAATGGCGCCGTTGCTGTCGCATACCGCCAGCAGCTGCAGATGCAGACCGTATTGAATGGCGTGCAGGCCGCGGCAGTCAAGGATTTGACGCAATAAGGCTTGCCCTACGCCGCCCACGCCAAAGAGGATGATCGGCAGTTCTCGCATAAGCTCCATAACATCCGTCGCAGCCGGCGCGACGAAATGCGAACCGGCCGCATTTCGGAAAAATGGGGAGCCCGAACCGCTCGCCAAACGCTGCGCGCCCGGCGGCCAAAGCCGTTCGGCTCCCCTCCTTTTCACTTGTCCGGTCATTATAGCATAGCGAGTAAACTGCGCATCAATTGCAAAAAACGAAGGCCATCCAATCACTGAGCAAACGCTCGGCAAAAGATTGACTTCGTGAGCGGCATGGAGTACATTTTCCATATCCACATCTGTATTTACGCCCTGCATGCATCTTCACCCTGCATTTAGCTGTGTCTCCGCCAGAAGGAGAGCGTATGAAACATCGACGTATGGGCGATTCTGATTTCGTCTGCTCTGCGCCGGGTTTCAGCGCCAAGAACGCCCCCAGAATGAGATCGCGGCGTACCAGCCTTATCGTCTAGGCGCAGAAGAATCTAGCCGTCTCCGTCTCCTTGGCCGGCATATACAGATGGCGTGAGTTGCAGGAAAACGCAGTGGCACTAGACCCGCGCACCGGACGGCTGGCCACGCCCTAAGCGACCGGCGCACAGAGCCTCAACAAACGCAGCAAGAGAGCGCGGCATTTCCGGGCGCTGGAGCGTCATAACCTATAGAGAGACTGTCTTCACATAGATCCGGCTATCGCGCAGGGAGCGATTGGATGTCCATCAACGAACGCAAACTCGACCGGTCGCCCGCCGTTGCAGAGGCAGCCGCGCGTTTCCTCGATGCGGTCGGCGAGTGGATCGACGCCTGCATTGCGCAGTACGCCGCGGCCCCGCCTACCGATGCGCCGGACCAATTGACCTATGCCGCTGCCTGGGAGCCGTACCTACGCGTACGGCCCCGGTCCGAGGCGCTGGCGTTTCTGGCCAAAAAGCGCGATGCCGTGCACGCACATTTCACGCAGACGGGTCAATGGCGCCACGGCTACTGGACGATGCAGGATGTGTCGCGCGGCGTCGAACACTTCAACGTTTTCCTGCGCGCCTTGGCCCAACTCGCCCCGGACGACCCTGAGACGCGCAGACAGATATTGGACGCGGCGGAGCATTTCGGCAACTGGGATGCAGATGTGCCGCCATGGTATGACACCCGGACGAAGCTCTTCCGTTCGTTGCGCTTCGGCGCAGCCGGCGCCGAAGAACTAGATGAACAATGGAACGTCCCCGACCACTTGCGCGGCATCCGCCTCTGCCTGCTCGCCCACAGCCTGGGCGGCGGCGACCACTACCTGGCGTTTGCCCGCGACTACGCCGGCCTGTGGGCGGATGTCCTGCTCGCCGAGCAAGAACTGCCCGTCGGGCTGGGCGTCGACGGCCCGCTGTTTGCACTGCGCGATGAGAGCGAAGCATTCTACCTAAGCGGCCTGGGCAGGGCCGCTCACGCAGAAACGCCCGTTGACCGGGCGGAGAACTTCCTAGCCGCCGGCGGCATCAACGCCTTTCTGGAGTTGTGGGAACTCACCGGCGACACGCGCTTTCTGCGCGCCTGCGAACGCCTGCTCGACCTGCTCACGCCGCAACTTTCCGACCCGGATGCAGGCGCGGTGGCTAACCTGCTGCGCACCTATCGCCGCGTGACCGGCAGCCGCCGCTACGACGACGCCGTGCGCTCCGCCCTGGCGTTTCTTGCCCCCTCCGAAATCCGCACCATCGGCATCCAGCCGGACGTCATGCGGCTGACGCGGCTGACCGGCGTGGGCAAGGAGGCGGACATGCCCCTCTGGTTCGAGAACCTTCACCTGCGCCGCCATAACCCGATCACCCTGGCGGTGGCAGCCGAGATAACCGGCGATGCTGCCCTCGCCGCCCAGACGTTGGACATCGGCCGCGTCTACTTTGAACTGGCGCGCCAATCCCTGGCGGACGGTTGCGATGACGGCGGGGCCAACACCGTGGCAGCGGTGGCGCGCGGGCATCGCCGCGAAAACGGCGCAGGCGTTGTCACCGCGGCGCTGCAGCCCCTCATGGAGGCGTTCGGCCTGGTCGAGCCTATGCCGCGCCGGTGAGTCGCGGGCGCATCACGGGTTCGGGTCCGGCCAGGTTATTATTACCCTGGCTCATTCAACTGCGTTTATCTATAGCGCGCACCATTTGAGGAGAATGCCATGTCTCGCGTAGTAGTGATCGGCGGCGCCGGCCATGTCGGCACCTACTTGGTTCCACGCCTGGTCGAAGCCGGCCATGACGTAGCGGTGGTGAGCCGCGGCCGGCATCAGCCCTACCAGCCCCACGCCGCCTGGAACGAGGTGGAACGGGTAACCATCGACCGCAGCGCAGCCGAGGCGGACGGCTCCTTTGGCCGGCTGATCCGCGACCTAGAGCCGGAGATCGTGATCGACATGATCTGCTTCACCGAGGAGAGCGCGCGCCATCTGGTCGAGGCGCTAGCCGGGCGCGTCCAGCACTTCTTGCACTGCGGCACCGTCTGGGTGCACGGCCCCAGCGTAGAGGTCCCGACCACGGAGCTTCAACCGCGCCGGCCCTTCGGAGAATACGGCATCCGCAAAGCGCAGATCGAGGCCTATCTGCTGGCGGAGGCACGCCGCAACGGCTTCCCGGCTACGATCCTGCACCCCGGCCACATCTGCGGCATCGGCTGGCTGCCGCTCAACCCGGCGGGCAACTTCAACCCCGCTGTCTATGCGCGGCTGGCCCGCGGCGAGGAAGTCCTGCTGCCGAACTTGGGCCTGGAGACCGTTCACCACGTCCACGCCGACGACGTGGCGCAGGCTTTTATGCAGGCCATCGCCAACTGGCGCGCCGCGGTGGGCGAGGCGTTCCACGTCGTATCGCCCGCGGCCGTCACCCTGCGCGGCTTCGCCGAAACCGCGGCGTCCTGGTTCGGCGAGGAAGCC
Organism: Chloroflexota bacterium; assembly: GCA_030058085.1. Classification (GTDB taxonomy): domain Bacteria; phylum Chloroflexota; class Anaerolineae; order Caldilineales; family Caldilineaceae; genus JASGTU01. The sequence continues at coordinate 12,596 of JASGTU010000054.1, read as the reverse complement.
AACCTGCGCTACCTGCCCTGGGACGAATGGCGCGCTCTGCACAGTGAGGAAGACGTTGCCGCAACTTCGGACCACATCCGCCACAGCCCCAATTGCAGCATCGAAAAGGCGCGACGGCTGATCGGCTATCAGCCCCGCTACACATCGTTCCAGACTGTGTACGAAGCGGTGATGTGGCTGGTCGAAAACGGCAAGCTGCCGCTCGAAGGCCAGGCCGGAGCCGCCGCCTGAGCGATGCGCACGGTGACCGTACAGCGCCCCCGCACACGGATTGTCCGCGGCGGGGGCGCTGTGCTAAGATCGGCCTGCGTCGCCGCCGGTTAGGACCGGCATTGCCGTGCCGCACAGGACACAGCCAGGCTTCTTCGTCAGCCGGCTATCCGGGAAATTACAAGGGACACAGATTAGATGATGCGCGTTGTCACCTACAATATCCACGGCTGGCGCACAACGGACGACCGGCCCAACCTCGACCTGGTTGCGTCCGTGCTTGCCGATACGCAGGCCGACATCATCGGCCTCAACGAGGTCTTCTATCCACGCGTGGTGGAGGGGGCAAATGAACCGGCGTTGGCGGCGCTGGCGGCCAGGCTGAACATGCAGTTCGTCTTCGGTCCTTGCCGCCGCTGGCCCGCGCAGGACGACCTGCCCGCCGACGCCTACGGCAATGCCCTGCTGGCGCGCTGGCCTATCCTCGCCAGCGCCGGCCATCACCTCACGCCCGTGCCCGGCAAAGAGCAGCGCGGCCTGCTGGAAGCCCGCATTCTCCTGCCCGACAAGCGCACCTTCACCGCCTACGTGACGCATCTGGACCACACCGACGAGGACGCGCGCCTGACGCAGCTACGCGCCTTGCGCACCTGGACCATCCGCGACCGCAGCCGGCCCCATCTCGTCATGGGCGACTTCAACGCGCTCAGCCCGTGGGACGTCGCCGCCCTGGGCCTGCCGGACGGCACGCCGGAGCCGCGCGTCATCGCGCAGATGGAAAAAGCCGGCTATGTCGACGCCTACCGTCTCTACGGCGAGCCGGGCAGCCAGAGCTTCATCCCCTCGACCGATCCGCCCATCCGCATCGACTACATCTTCGCCAGCCAGCCCTTGGCGGACGAGGTGCGTTCCTGCACCATCTGGCGGGAACCGGCCGGCCGCGAAGCGTCTGATCACCGGCCCGTGCTAGCCGAGGTGGAACTGCCCGCTGCGGCGTGAAGAGCGCGCTGCGCAAAAACTTCGCCCTTGAGTGCAAAGTGATAGCTGGCGATGTGCATACGCTGCGAGAAATAGAAGCGGTGCGCGTCGTAGCGCTGCACGCCGCTGTCCAGTTGCAGCGAGACGCAGCCCTGCTCGCGGGCATAGGCGACCAGCCACGCCATCAGCGCCGCGCCGTAGCCGTGCGAGCGCAGCGCGGCGTCGCTGACCAGATCGTCCACGTAAAGCAGCCGCCCGTGCGCCAGCATCTCTTGCACGCGAAAGCCCGCAGCCGCCACGACCGCGTCGCCGTCTTCAACGTAAGCCAGCCGGAATCCCTCGGCAAACTGGCGTTTGACCTGCGCAACGAATTCATTCACGTCGGCCAGGTGCGGGCGAAGCTGCACCATCACCGGGTGGCAGCGGGCAACCACTTGGTCGGTTTCGGCTAGCGCAATGTGCATGGTCTCCTCTATCGCTTGATGGCGTCGCTCAAAGCATCGCTCTATAGGGTTGGTTGAGCCGGGCGCGGCCCCGGATGAAGCGTCATTCTACCTGAGACGGTCGCCATAGGCACGCAACCTAGACGCCCGATTGCGCATCCGCCGCGTCCGCTGTATGATCCGGCACGGACAAGGAGAAAAACACATGACCCAACTGTGCCCTAACCGCATCATCCGCCTGCTGATCGTCTTGGTCGCCGTGCTGGCGCTCGCCGCCTGCGCCCCCATCCAGACGGAGATGGAAAGCGGGCCGCCCGCAGCGCCGCCCCCCGCAGAGGCGCCGCTGCCGCAGGTGCAGCTGCCGCCTGTGCCGGAGTTCTCGCCCGCCGAGTGCAATGCGCTCCTGCCCATTGCCTCGGACTTCACGCGCGCCGACGACTACGCCGGGGCGATTGAGTTGTTCGACATCGTATTAGGCTGCACCGATTCCGACGACCTCAAGGCCGGCATCTACTTTATGCGCGCCGAGTCCAACATGCAGCGGGGCGACTGGACGGCCGCCGTCGACGACTACCGCCAGGCGCTCGCCCTGGGCCTCGAAGCCGCCGACGCCGCGGGCGCGCGCAACAACATCTGCTGGTTCTACGCGCTGGACGGCCAAGCCGAAGTCGCCCTGCCCTTCTGCGAGCAGGCTGTCGCCGCCAGCCCAACGTCCTCCTACCTGGACAGCCGCGGCTTAGCCTATGCATTGCTGGGACGGAGCGAAGACGCCGTCACCGATTTTGAGGCGGCCCTGGTCGATTGGGCCGCCAGCGACAACCCGCAAATCCAGGCCATCGCCGCCCAGCGCCAGGGCTGGGTGGATGCGTTGCGCGCGGGCGAGGCCCCGATCACGCCGCTGGTTCTGGCCGAACTGCGCGCCGAAGACGCGCCGGGCGTGCAGGTCAACCTGGCGTCCGCCGCGGGCGAAGCCGCGACCGAGCAACTCTTGACGGGGCGCCGCTACCACATGACGGGCGGCTTCGACCGCGCCGTCGAGGCGTATTCGCAGGCGATAGAACTCGATCCGAACTACGCGCCGGCCTACTTCTATCGCGGGCTGGCCAATATCTGGCTGGAGGAATGGCGCGACGCGCTGGCTGACATGCAGCAGGTCGCCCTATTGGACCCGGCGCAGCCCTTTGCGCACCACGTCAGCGGCCTGATCTACATGCGCCAAGAGGACTATGCCGAGGCCGTGGCGGCCTATGGAAGCGCCATCGAACTGCGCCCGGACCAGTTGAGCTTCCGCGCCGACCGGGCTGCGGCCTATTTCGCCCTGGGCGAGCCTGCGGATGCACTCGACGACCTGGACGCGGTGCTGCTCGTTCAGCCGGACTCCGCCGAGATCCTGTTTATGCGCGGCGTAGCCCACCGCGCCCTAGAGAACCGCGGCCAGGCGATTTCCGACCTAGAGAGAGCGCTGGAACTTGGCCTGCCCGCCGCGCTGCAACAGCAGGCCGAAGCCGCGCTGCGGCAACTGCGCGAGGGCTTTTTCTAGAGGCCAACCAGCCCAAACCCGCCCGACAGCCTAACGCCATCCAGGAAGCGCGCTTCCTGGATGGTTCTTTTTTCAGGGTACGCCCTTACGCCATGCGCGCCGACTGCTCACGCGTAACAGACCAGCGCAGCGGCTCGCCGGCCACAAAGCGGCGCAATTCGTCGACCACGATCCGCCCCATGCGCCGGCATTCGTTGTTCATCGACCCGGCGATATGCGGCGTCAGCACGACATTCTCCAGCGTATAGAGCGGCGAGTCAGGCGCGGGCGGCTCGGGCCACACCACGTCCAGCACGGCGAAGAGGTCGGGCCGCTGCTGCAGCGCCTCGATCATCTCCGGCTCGCGCACGACCGCGCCGCGCGACGTGTTGATGAACGTTGCTCCCGGCTTCATCATGGCGAAGTGCTCGCCGGTGATCAGGCCGACGGTTTCGGGCAGCCACGGCGTATGCAGCGACACCACATCACTGCGGCGGAATATCTCTTCCAGCGAACAAAGCTCCACCCCCAGTTCGGACGCGTCGGCTTCGGCGGCGAAGGGGTCATAGGCGATCACCTTCAGGTCGAAGCGCTGCAGGTGGCGGCAGACCATACGCCCGATCATGCCCAGCGAGACGATGCCCACCACGCTGCCGTAGCCGCCGGGCACGTCCAGCCGGCTGTAGCCCTTGTCTCGGCGCACGGCGGCTGCGTGCTGCCAGCCCCGCTTGAGGCAGAACAGGATCTGCGACAGCGTGTACTCAGCCACCGGAACGGCATTGCCCGCGTAGGAACTGGTGATGGGGATGCCGCTGGCCCAAAACGCATCGGTCACGAGGTAGCGGATCGTGCCCGCGCCGTAGAAGACAGCGCGCAACTTGGGCGCCGCCGCCAAGAACGCTTCGTCCAGGAGCGGGCCGCCCCAACCGGAGAAGATCACCTCGACGCCGGCGAGGAGCGACATGTTGGCGCGGATCGAGTCCGCCGTCTGCGGCGGAGCGACGATCTCGGATAGCGCGGCGATGCCCGCGCGCTCCTGCGGGCCGTAGATCTTCTCGTAGGCGTCGGCGTTGAGGATGTAGATGCCTTTGACCATGGTTCACCTGTCTATTAGGACTGTCTGGCTCTTTGTGGGATAGAGAATTGGGCGAGGCAACTTAAGCCCATTATGGCGGCGGGCAAGCGGCTTGTCAACGCAGGCGGGCCGCGCTGAGCAGGTCATCGTACTGCGCGGCGACGACGGGCCAGGCGTAGCGCTCGGCGATGTGGCGGCGCAGCGAGGGCGGCGCGGGCCGCGGCTCGGTCAGGCGCAGCACGGCCTTGTGATAAAGCTCCTCTTCGCCGGCGTAGAGACAGGCGGGATGCAATTCAGCCGGGATCAGTTCGGGGTAGCTGAGGCGGTCGGGCAGAAGCGGGAATGCGCCGGCGCAGATCGCTTCCAGGATGCTGATGCCGAAGAACTCGTGGTCGGCTACGCTGATCACCAGGTCGGCCTGGCGCAGCAGATCAGCATAAGCCTGCCGCGAAGGCGCATAGCCCCAGTGGACGATGCGATCCGCCAACTGCACGCGGGCCTCGTCGAACTCCGCGGGCGAATTGCGAAAGTTCTGCCCGGCGACAGCCAGGCGAAAGGGGACGCCCTCGGCGTGCAGCCGCTGCAGCAGGGCGAAGAAGCGGTCGGGCCGCTTGTCATACTCCCAGCGCTGATTCCAGAGGATGAGGGGAGTCCGGTCCGGGGCGCGGTCACGGTCCGCCGCGGTAAAGTAAGCGCAGTCGATGCCGACCGGAACAGCCAGGCTGCGGCTGCGCACCTGCTCGACCAGCTCCAGGCGGTTGTAGTCGGGATAGTGCTTGAGCAGGCGCGGCAACTCCTCGAACCAGCTTTGCAGATGAAAGCGGCTGTTGAACAGGATGCGGTCGGCGGCAAGCTGGCTCAGCCAGTTGATCATGCCGTAAGTTAGGTCGCGTTTCTCACCTTCGCGCCAGGGGTAGGTGATCTGGTTTTCGTGCATATAGAGAAACACGGGGACATGGCCGGGCAGGTCACGGCGCAGCAGGCCCAGCCAGGCGGGCAGGTTCACCATGTCAGTGGCGAGGATGGCGTCGGGCGGGCCGGATTCGGTCAGGCGTTGGCGCGCCTGCGCCGCCAGTTCGATGGCGCCGCCCTGCATGCGCCACTTCCAAAAGCGGCCCGCCATCGTGATCAGCGTGAGGCGGCAGCGGCTGTGAGTCTGGTAGCCCAGCGCCCACACGCGATGGCTGCCGCTGTGGTAGGGAGAAAGCAGCCAGATGTGCGGCGGAGACGTAGACATTCACAACGTTCCTAGCTTTGGACGACGGCGAGACAGGCTAACCCTTGCATCTTACCTGTGAGCGCGGGCGGGAGCAAGCCTTGCCCGCTGACTTCGTGTTTTCACATTCCCGCGCCGCTGTGTCATCATACAGTGCATGGCGATCTACCTGCTGCAGGGCGTCATGCTGGCGCTGCCGACCGTGCTCACGCCCAGCCCGTTCCGAATCTATCTCATCACCGAGGTTCTGCAACACGGCTTCCGCCGCACGCTGCCCGCTATCTTCGCCCCGGCCATCACCGACGGGCCGATCATCCTGCTCGTAGTGCTGATCCTAAGCCGCATGCCCCAGTGGATGCTGGACGCGCTGCGATTCGGCGGCGGCCTTTACCTGCTCTACCTGGCGACGAACGTAGTCCGGCTGCTGCGCCGCACGACCGGCCCAACCCTGCGCGCGTCCGGCGGACAGAGCGCGCGCCAAAGCCTGGGCCGCGCCGTCGTCGTCAACGCGCTCAACCCGAACCCCTACATCTTCTGGACTGTGGTCGCCGGCCCCATCCTCATGCTTGGGCTGGCGCAATCTCTGGCGACCGGCCTGGCCTTTCTGCTTGGCTTTTACGGCGTCTTCTTCGTCGGCGTGACCATCGTCATCTGGCTATTTTCCGCTGCAGGGCGGATCAACCCGGCCGCGAACCGGCTGCTGCTCGGCGTCTCGGCGTTGGGGCTGGCCCTCATCGGCCTCATGCAGATCTGGGGCGGCGCCCGCGCCCTGGCGGGCCTATAGGCCGGCACAGGTGGGGGAAAAGACTAGACAGGAGCGACATGAGCGACGCGATTGAAATTCGACCGATGGCTGTGACAGACTTGCCGCTGGTTAGGGCGCACCTGACCAACGGCGGCACAGCTAAGCACGCCGAACGTCTGGCGCGACAGGCGCGCGGTGAGACGGTCTACCTGATCGCCTGGCAGGGTGCACGACCGGTAGGCCATGCGCTGCTCAAATGGGAAGGCGCTGCGGATGTGTCCGCCCCGCAGCGGCTGGGCGCAGCGTGCCCCGATGTCGAAGACCTGTGGGTGGCGGAAGCTCTGCGCGGGCAAGGCGTCGGCAGCCGGCTCTTGCGGGCCGCCGAGGAGTTGGCGCAGGCGCGCGGCTGCCCGTGGATCGGCCTGAGCGTGGGCGTCGTTCCGCCTAGCCCGGCGCGGCGCCTCTACGAGCGGCTCGGCTACCGCGACGCCGGCTTCGGTTTGCATGTGGAACGGGATGAATATGTAGACGAAGCGGGCGAAACCCGCGTCTGGCAGGAGACCTGCCTCTATCTGGTCAAGGCGCTGCCGTCATCCGGCGGACCTGTGCAGGAGCGCGGCGGCCCGCCGGCCTGACAGCGCGTGCAAGAAGCTACCCGGCGACTGCCCGGAACTCGATCTCCAGGCGCACTTCGTCCTCGACGCCGGTCACGGACGGCACTTCCGGAATCGCCAGCCCAAAGTCGGGATAGTTGACGGTCGCCACGCCGACGCCGGAGATCTCGCTCTCCGAGGCGGGGGTAACGGTCACATCGAAGGTGACCGGGTTGGTCACGTCGCGCACCGTCAGGTTGCCGCTCACCTGAAGTTGGAACGTGTCGCCCACGGCGACGGAAGCGGGCAGCCCCTCGACCGAAACCGGCTCGAACACGATATGCTGGTACTCATCACGCTCGGACTGGAGAATGAAGCGGCGGATGGCCCCGTTGCGGCGATCGTTGTCGGTGGTGAGGTCGCGGGCGTTGATCGTAATGGCGGCGATCTCGGCGGAATCGGGGTTCTGCGGGTCCACGCGCAGCTCGCCCGTCACGTCCGACGTGACGCCGATCACGGTCTTGGGCTGACCGAACAGCACCTCGTTGATGTAGAAGCGAGCTTCTGTGCCCTCCGGCACGAGGCGGAAGGTTTGCGGGCCGGCTGAGGCTTCCTGCGCTGCCGGCTGAGGCGCAGCCGCTTCCTCTGCCGTGGCTGCCTCTTCCTGAGCGGGGACGGCTGTCGCCTCCTCGGCAACGGGTTCCTCGGCGGCGGGTTCGGCCGCTGCGGGTTCTTCTACGGCGGCAAGCGTCGGTACGGGGGTAGGTTCCGGGGCGGCCTGTCGCGACTGGCATGCCGCCAGCGCAACCGCCAGCAACATGACCAGCAGGGCCAGCCCTAACCTGTTGGGGCGTCGAATCCGTCCGCTCGATACACTCATCGTCACGCTCTCCTTCTACATTCCTGCATTCTGTATTGATGGAAGCGCCGCTCGGAAAGCGAACAGGCATCTGGCCGTCCGATCCTCGTCCCTTCCTCGCCCATTCCAGCGGCGGGGCCAAAGAGTCTTGACCACAGAGGCACAGTATGCCATCAAGAGACGCAAAGGAAGTGAAGGACGCGTTACGATCTCATTTTCTGTTCATCTTTGCCGGGCAGGCGCGTGCGGCTATCGGCGCGGCGAAGAAGGCTCTTGCACGAACGCGGTGATGCGTACGCACATGTCCGTCCAGGCCGCCTGCCCCACGGAAGGCGCGTCAATAACCAGGTGATGAACCTGATGCGCGGCGCCGGCGGACTTGGCGACCGGACAGAGCGTCCATCGCGGCAGCCGCTCGCACAGCCGCGCCAACCCGGCGTAGGACGCCAGTTCGTCCGCCGGGTCGATCAGGACCAGCGCAGGCGCGTCCAGCCGCCGCAGGTCGCCGCGGCCAAAGCGGGCCAGCGCAGCGTAGAGGGCCATATAGGCGGCGACTGGCGTGCCGCGGTTGGCGCGGTAGGCGGGCGGGGCCAGGCTGGGGATGACGAAGCGGGGCCAACACGCCAGCAGTCGCGGCAGCCGGCTGTGCGGGCGCAAAGCCAGGGCGGGAGCCAGCAGGATCAGGCGGTCGAAGCGCACGTCGGGCTCGGTGAGGGCTAAGTTGCAGCCCATCAGCGCGCCCAGCGAAAAGCCTGCCAGCAGCAGCGGCGCGTCGAGCCGGCGGCTGTGCGCGCGGGCGATGGCATAGGCTGCAGCCGTCTCATCGCGCCACAGGGCGTAGCTCACGCGGCGAAAGGACTCGAGGCGGGCGGCGGAATCAGTCGCAGCGCTTTGCCCAGGGGGCGGCGCAACGTTGTCGCCATGCCCGTGCAGCGAGAGGAGCAGGCACTCCACCCCGGCCGCGGCGAGGCAATTCGCCAGCGGCTGCATGGCGTTCGGGCGCACGTTCAGCCCGTGGATGACGAGCGCCACGCCGCGCGGCGTTGCAGATTGGGCGGGAACCCAATGCAGCGTGGTCATAGAACGGTCTGCTCGCTTCAATGGCCTGTCTACTGGGCTTCAAAAAGAGAACGCGGCAGTTGGGATTGCCGTATGATAGAACGCAGCGTTCCGATCTGGAGCTCATCGTGATCCGGTATAGGGACTGTGATTGTCGAGTGACCGGTCCGCTTTTGCATGACAATAGGGCTGCCGCGTTGCCGCACCTGCTCGAAGCCGTGGTCGACGAAGATGCGACACACTTCGCGGCCCGATAGGCGACGCAGCCTAGGCAACCGAGACTCCAACCTGGGTGACGAAGACTTCTGGCCGCAGTCTGTCCTTAATCTCTGAAGGCGAGGCCGTCTCCAGGAACAATTCGATTGCTTCGACCAGGTTGTTGCGCGCTTCTTCGACGCTCTGGCCTTGACTGGCGATATCCAGTTCAGGGCAGAGGGCAACGTACCAGTCCCCTTCACGTTCGATTATGGCGGTAAACAGCCGTAATGACATGGCGTTCAAGCCTCCGGAAATTGCACCCAACGTACGCGATTCGCCCTTGCCCGCGGTTGGCATAGATGACTCTAGCAACGGGTATTATAGAGTGAACGGTCGGAACTATCAATCCGCTTCTGGGCTACAGGAAAGGTTGCCATGCCGGAACGGATGTGCTAAAGTGGCGTCTATGTCTACGATCTTCTTGGCGCTGAACGCATGGCGCGAGATTCTGGCTCGTGTGTTTGAGGGATTTGCGGCGCAGACCAACGTCAGCCCCGAGTGGCTGGTCAACCCGGCGACGCGCCGCCGGCTGAAACTGGACTACTACTACCCGGATGCGGGGATCGCCGTGCGCATTGCCGGCCTGACCGCTAAGGGCCAACCGCGGCAGAGCGACTGGGATGCGTTGGAGGAGGAGCAACGCGACCAGACGCGCGCTGAAATGTGCCGGCAGAACGGCGTACAACTCTTCTTGATCGACCCGATGGAGGATCCGCTCAAGCAACTCGACACCTTGACGCGCCTGCTCTCGCGCGCCAGCCGCATGCTTGCCCAGAGCGACCGGCCGGACCGCGAAAAAGCGCGCTGGATGCCGAAGCTGGCTGAGGCTCGCGAACGCGTCTCCGCCCTGCGCAGCCGCGTAGACAAAGCCCCGGAACAGATGATGGCGAATCTGGCCGAAAGCTGGCGCGACCGCGAAGCCGGCCCGCCGCCCGCACCCGAGCCGCTGCCCATGCCTGCAGTGGCGACCGTCGCCATTCAGGACCTGGCCGTAGGCCGGCGCGTGGCGCATGAACGATTCGGCCCCGGCGTCATCACCGCGCGCGAAGGCGATGGCGCCGAGGCCAAGATAACCATCCTCTTTGACGGCGAACAGGAACGAACGTTCCTGCTCGCCTTGGTCCAGGACAAACTGCGCATCCTGTCCTAGACGTGCTGTGGCAAGCCGAAACTACTCAAACGGCTCGTTGACAAAGCCGCTGCCGCTCGGCCCATAGGCGGGCGGCTCTTCGGGCTGGCTTTCCTGGTGCATGCGCAACAGCAGCGCGGCGGTCAACCGCGTGTTTTCCTCCATGGCAAGCGACAGGTGCAGCGACTCGCCAACCACGTAGAAGACCAAAAAGTTCATAAAACCGTACAAAAGCACAAAAATGCCGATCGTGATGCCGCCGGCTGCGCCCGCTATCGCGCCCTCAGGCAGCGCGTTCTCCAAGATATTGGTCACCGCGGTCGAGCTGCCTGCAATTACGGCGAAAATCGCCAGAAGGACGCTGAGCACCAGGATGATCCAGGCGATCACCTTCATCAACGTGCCGAAAAAGCGCAAAACGCCAAAGCGCTTTGGGACTGTCATAGCTTCCCTCCTCAAACGTGGTTGGACTGCGCTCGCTGTTCGTCAGATTCCAATGGGCGGAGAGGCGGCAAGAACACCTGCCGCCCTCATTCTACATCATCCGCAACCGCTTGACTAGCGCCCTTTTTAGCCCCGGGTGCGTGTCAGCCGCCCTCTCGTGCGCCCGCGGCGGCCCGGCGCAGGACGCGGCGCAGGAGGACGGCGACCATTTCGTGACGGTACTCCTGCGAAGCGCGGTGCTTGCTGGTGCGCAGTTGGGCCTGGGCTTGCGCGGCCGCAACCGCCGCCTCGATGGCCGCGTCGTCGCAACGCTGCGCCGCCAACAGCGCCGCTTCTGCCTCACCGGCGCGGAAGGGGATCGGCCCCGCCGGCCCGATGGCGATGGCCGCTTCAATCGCCCGCTCACCGGCTGCGTCCAGCGTCAACTTGGCCGCGACGCCCAAGATGGGCAAGGCGACGCCCTGCGGCCGCATGATGCGGTCGAAGGCGCTGGCCTGATGCGGACGTTGAACGGGGAAACGGAACGCGGCTAGCATCTGGTTGTGCGCCAGTGTGTTGCTGCCCGGCCCGGCAAAGAGCGAGAGCAGCGGCTGCCACGCGCACTCCACGCGCCCGTCCGCCGCCAGCGTGCAGACCTGGGCCTGGGCTTCCAGCGCCAGCAGGCCGATGGTCCCGTCCGCGGCGGGCAGGGCATGGGCGACGTTGCCGCCGAGGGTTGCCACATTGCGCACCTGCGGCCCGCCAACCACGCTGCAGCTTTCGGCCAAGGCCGCGCTATGCCGGCGCACCAGCGCGCTGCGTTCGATCTGCGCATGGGTGACGGCCGCGCCGATCACGATCCAGCCGTCTTCCTGGCGGATTTGATCGAAACCGGCGATCCGGGTGACGTCGACCAGGGCTTGCAGCGGCGGCTGGTTGCCCTGCTGCATGTCCAGGATCAGGTCCGTACCGCCGGCTACGATGCGCGCCTGGTCGCCATACTGCTGCAACAGCGCTAGGGCGTCGTGAACAGTCTGCGGCGTATGGTAGGCTTGCCAAAGCGTCATCGAGTTAACCGCTCCCTATCGATGTTTCCGGATCAGTACCCTTCGCCTACGGCTGACGGCTCTACCTTGCCCCAGAAGGCTCGATAGACGTAAACCGTGTAACCGAGGAAGAGGATGGCGCCAAAGGTAAACCAAATCAAGCCTACGCGCAAGCCGAAAGGCGCTGCCGCGGCGTTCTCAATCGTCAGGCTGTGGGCCGGATCGGTGGTGGCGATGAGCAAATTCGGGTAGATGCCATAAGCCGCCGAGACGATCATCAAAAGGATGTAGCCGCCGGAGGCGATGAAGGCATGCAGCGCCTTGCCGCGGCGCTGGGCAATGCCCACGTAGCCGAGCGCGGCCACGCCCGCGATCGGCAGAATGAAGCCGGCGGGGTGGGTGATGTAGCGCTGCACCACCAGCGGCTGGATCAGCGGCGTGATCACGACAGCCGCCACGGTCAGCGCCACGACCGGCCAATAGGCCAGGGAAGCGGTGCGCGCGGCCCTTTGTCCGACGGGCTGGCCGACCTTGAAGGCCAGGAAGTTGCCGCCATGCATGATCAGCGCGGCCACCCCCAGCAGCCCGATCATCACCGTGAACCAGTCGAGAATGCCCTGCGGATCGGCGTAGGGCAGAAGATTGGTCCACAGCGCCACGAAGAAATAGCCTTGCTCATTCAACGGTACGCCGCGCAGCAGGTTACCCAGGGCGACGCCGAACAGCAGGGCTAGGCCGAGGCTGGCGGCGCTGAAGATCACGTCCCAGAACTCGCCCCACAGGTGGTGATGAACGTGGTGACGTAACTCAATCGCCAAGCCGCGCAGGATCAGAAGCCATAGCACCATGAACAGCGCCAGATAGAGGCCGCTGAATGCTGAGGCATAGAGCAGCGGGAAGGCGAAAAAGAGCACGCCGCCCGACGCAATCAGCCACACCTCGTTGCCGTCCCACAGCGGGCCGATGGCGTTGAGCACGGCGCGGCGTTCTTTATCCTTGCGCGCCACCCAGAGGTATTGGGCGCCGACGCCGAAGTCGAACCC
>JASGTU010000053.1 GCA_030058085.1 Chloroflexota bacterium | reverse complement strand
GACGCCGTCCTCCTTCTCTTCGCGGCGCTGGCGATCGACGAGCTTTGGCGGCGGATCGGGTATGCCCGCCCCCGCGCCGCATAGCCGTAAACGCGCCGCCCGGATCCGGTCGCGCCGCCCGAATCGTTTGTCTCGATTGGGGCTGGATTCGGCAACCCCGCGCACAAGACATATGTCACAAGTTTGTTCAGTCTTTTGCCGTATCTTTTCCTTACGCCATTTGTCCTATTTGTAATGTTCGCCGCAAGTTTCCCCCAATATAGGTGTGCCATCACCCCTATGGGGCGGATGAATTTTTTTCAGATATTGAGAATTCACGCCGATCCGCCCAAAATCGCCCGTTGTGGGCTGTTTTGGCCTTGACGGCCTGCCGCCGCCCGCTATAATGTTTGTATATTGTAAGCGGGGCACCGGCCATCTTCGCACATCTTCCCTCGCAGCAACGCCTAGATTGAGCCGACCGGTCGTTTGGACCAACTAACTCATCCAGCCCATCACAGATTCGTGCTGCGCTTAAGCGTTACACAAAGAAGCCAACCACTATGATACGTAGCAGTTATCCCCCAGCCAAGCCGGCAGGTCCACACGAACCGGCAGTCCCCCGGCAAACGCCAACGCCATCACGGATCGCACGGACCGGCAAGCCGGCAAACCGAAACGACATCCGCCGGGACCCAACCACAGAGCAGGACGAGCCGATCCCGGACGTGCTTGTCCAGTTTGCCCACGAACTGAGCACGCCGCTCTCCACTGTCATCCTCAACCTGGAGATGGTCCACGACAGCCACGAGGTTGAACCGGCCGACGAACGCGCCTGGCAGGTCGTGATGGACACGCTGCAGCGGGAGCGCATGTTGCTCGACTCATTGCTGGCGGCGGGCAAGTGCGAGCGCGGGATGTGCAGCGTCGAATACCAGCTACTGAACATCGAGGAGCCACTCCTAGCGGTGATCGAGGAGTATCGCCTGCTCGCCGAACGCAAGAGCATCCGGCTCCGCTTCGTGCGCACGCCCAATCTGGAGGCTGTTTGCGGCGACAAGACGTTGGCGCAGCTCGTGTTGACCAATCTGGTCGACAACGCCATCAAGTACACGCCCAGCGGCGGCGAGGTGACGGTGCGGACCCGGCCCGGCGACGCCGGCGTCTATGTGGACTGCGCAGATTCAGGGCCGGGCATCCCCGAGGAGGAACTGGAGGCTGTGTTTCGCCCGTACTACCGAAGCGCCCGGCACGCCCGGACCAAACGGGGGTCAGGCGTCGGTCTGCACATCGTGACAAAGCTGATGGAGGCGATGGGCGGGCGCGTGCAGGTGCGCAGCCGCGCCGGTCAAGGCAGCGTCTTCACGGTCTGGTTCCCCGCATAGGAGATACGAGACGAATAGAAGCGGCATCCTTGCCGCCGGAGTTTCGCGCGCCGGAGCGGCGCGCCTCGTCGGAGAAAGACAGGCGATTCACAGAATTCGTGCTATTCGTGGCTTCATCTGCTTTTTGGGGCGGTAAAGCCTGTTAGGACTCACTCTTATGCCGCGAGTATTGGTCGTCGAAGACGACATTGACCTCAACTGGACGGTGTGCCGCGTGCTCAACAGCCACGGCTACCAGACCTCCGGCGTGGGCAGCAGCGAAGAAGCGCTGCTCCGCTTTCGAGAGCAACGCCCCGACCTGATCCTGCTCGACGTGCATCTGCCCGGCGCGGACGGCTATCGCCTGGCGCGGCAGATCCGCGCCTCTGTCGACGGGGGACGCATTCCCATCATCTTCATGACCGTCAACCCGGAACTGGAGAGCAAGATCATCGGGTTCGCCGCCGGCGCCGACGACTATCTGGTCAAGCCGTTCGACATGCGCGAGCTGCTCATGCGCATTCAGGCCGTGTTGCGCCGCACCAGCGGCGACCCGATGCGCGGCGACCTGGCCGACGCGCCGGAGCGCAGCCTGCGTGTGGGCGAACTGGAGTTGGACTTGGATACCGCCACCGCCAGCACCGGCTGGAGTTCGGCGCTGCTCACGCCCACCGAGCTCCAACTTCTGCGCTACTTCATGCAGAACGCTGGCCGCATCCTCTCCGGACGGCATCTCCTCACCGCCCTGTGGAACGCCGAGGGCGACGGCTCCGACAGCACGGCGGTGCTGCGCTGGCACATCAAGAACCTGCGCCAAAAGCTCGAGGCGGATCCCGCCAACCCCGAGCTTTTGCTGACCGTGGGCCACCACGGCTATATGCTGGCCGCCCCTAAAGAAGAATAGGGCAGCCAGAGAAAACAGCATCCTCGCGTACCGCCAACGGAATCCTCGCGTACGTCTGATCTGTTCTGCCCTAAGCTTAGGGCAGAAGTTGGCGTATCAGCGTTGGCCCAGGCGCCCCCGAGTTTCCTGGCTGCGGCGACCCGGCTTCGGCAGAGAACAAACCTCACTTGGGACACAAAACTGCTGCGGGGCGATCCGAACCGGCGGATGTGAGACCTCCTGGCGCATTCCCACAAGGTATGGCCTGGACAAAATAATGGTGGCGCGAATACTGTTGTTAGAGGGCGCGGCGGAACGAGAGGAAAGCCTTGCCCCTCGTTTGAGCGCCGAGGGGTTTGACGTTCTGGCGGAGAGGGACCCGGCCAAGGGCGTGCAGATGGCGTCGGAAAAACAGCCCGACGTGGTCGTCATCAACGGGCGCTTGCCGGGCTGTTCGGCGTCCGACATCGTCAAGCAGCTTCACACGGCGGAGCCGACCGGTCTGTTGCCGGTTGTGCAGATCGTGGACTCGGCGCCGCACGATCCGCAGACCCTGCTAGACTTTGGGCCGGACGACTATCTGGCGCGCCCCCTTGATTGGCCCGCCTTTTTAGCCTTGCTCAGCGCACGCACGCGGCGTTGGCGGGAGTGGAACGCCTTCTACAACCGGCGCATCGAGCAGACGCGCTCCAAAGTAGTGCAGGCGCTCTCGCACGAGGTCTTTTACCCGCTGCTCGAGATCGAAGCGAACGGCGAGTATCTCGCTCGCAGCGAGGCGGTCGCCGGCGCATCCGCGGTGGCGGATACAGGGCGCGAGATCGTCTCGGCGGCGCACAGGCTGCACCGCATGTTGGGCAAGCTGATGCTCGCCGCCACACTTGAAGAGGAAACCGCGGGCGCCGAATCCCGGCTTCCCGCCGGCGGGCAGACGGCGGACGCCTACGCAATCGTCAAGCAGACCGCCGTTCAGACGGCGCAGCTATGCGGCCGCGAGGAAGAACTCGTTCTTGCGCTGGAACCTGCTTGGGCGCAGGTTGCGGCAGTCGATTTGGAGTGGATCGTCGAGGAGTTGATCCGGCACGCGTTCAGCGTCTCCCCGCCCGGCGCGGCGGTTTCTGTCGCGTCGCGAGCCAAGCGGCGCTACGAACTCACCGTCACGGCGGCGCCGGAGGTAATCGCAGAGCGGGCGAGCGTCTACCTGCCTGCGGGCCACAGAACGACCTCCGCGTTGGGGCTGGAGATCGGGCTGGAGATCGTGCGCCGGCTGGTTGTGATGCACGGCGGCTCTCTCGAGGTGCGGCGCAAGGCCGGCAAAGGAATACGCGCCGTGGTAGAGTTGCCGCGTGCAGAAAAGCCGCGACCGGTGGACGCGTGAACGGGCCGCGAACTCCAGCGCACATAAACACGTAAAGATGACCTGTCGCCACAACAGTCAGAGAGAAAGGTAGAAGCATGTCCAGTGAAGAGCGGCTGACGGCTCCACGCCGGAAGATGCCATTATATCTGATAATGTTAGCTGTACTGCTGGCCCTGGCCATTATGAATGTCCTAGCGGGCTTCCCGTCCCTTGTACACAAGGCCCAGGCTGCGCCGACCATCGATGATCCCTGTGGCATTAGCGGCTGGGTCTTCAACGACCGCAACGCCGACGGCGTCTTTCAGTACGGCGAACCGGTGATCGGTTCCAGTGATGTCCAGTCGTCAGAGCCCGGCATCGGAAATGTGACGGTCTCGCTGGAGAACCCAAGCGGAGTCAAGGTAGCCGATACGCTCAGCTTCGCAGGCGACGAAAACACCGGATGGTTCCGTTTCCAGGGCCTGGCGCAACTGGACTACTACACGGTGATCGAGACGGACCTGCCAGGCTGGACGAGCGTGTCGCCTAACCGGCAGATCGAGCCGATGGCGGGCAACTGCGTGGCCGAGGTTTTCTTCGGGGACCGCCGCATCCGCAGCGTGGCCGGCGTGGTCTTCGACGACTTTAACGGCAACGGCGTCCAGGACGCGGGCGAACTGGGCGTGGGCGGCGTATCCGTAAGCATTACGCCCCAAGGAGGCGGCGCCTCGGTCGACGTGACGACGGATGAGTTCGGCGCATATGAGATCAACGACGTGGCCGTCGGGTTCTATGCGGTCGTAGTCACCGTGCCTGCGGGCTATGCCGCTCTGTCCCCCGACACAGTCGTGACGGATGTGACGGATGGCGGCTTTGGCACGGCTAACTTCGCCCTTGCCGTTGCGGACGGCACGATCCGGGGCACGGTTTTCCTGGACAAACACGGAGATGGCGTGCCGGAACCAGGCGACGAGGGGCTGGCCGGATGGAACATTACGCTGAACAACGCAAGTGCGGCGGTCGCCCAGAGCGTCGACCAACTGCCTATCACCGTGCAGACCAATGCCCAAGGCCGGTTTTCCTTCCCGCCGCAGCCTCCGGGGGTTTATCAGATCACGGTCCATACGCCTGCCGGCTATGTAGGCCTCACCTCCAACGTGAAGCAGGTAACGGTCATAGAAGGCCGGCCAACCGTGGTGAACATGCCTGAGGCCATCAAGAGCAGCATCTCCGGCTTTGCTTTTCTGGATCAGAACGGCGACGGCGTGCAGCAGGCAAGCGAACCGGGACTGCCCAACGTCAAGGTGGAGCTTCTCTCGGGCGACGCCGTGGTGAAGACCGGATATACGTCGGCAAGCGGAGACTACTCCTTCACATCTGTCAGCGGCGGGACCTACCGCGTACGGGCGAGCGCCCCGGCAGGCATGGTCGCCACGTCGCCCGCCACCGCAGAAGTCATCTTGGCCGCGGACGGCGCCGGTTTTGCCAGTTTCGGATACCGAGAGACAAGCACGGTCGGCGGGATCGTCTTTGAGGACCTCAACGACAACGGGAAGCGAGATGTAGGCGAGCCGGGCGTGGGCAACGCCACCGTCACGCTCAAGAACAGCCAGGGGGTCACGGTGGGGACCGCCGTCACGAACGGCGACGGCTCGTATCTGTTCGAGAACAGGTCCGCCCAAGTCTATACGGTTGTGCTGACGCTCTTGGACGGCTTCCGCAGGACGACGCCGCTCGAAGTGACGGTGACGCTTGCATCCAACGACACAGGTGCGGCCAACTTCGGCATCAAGCGCCTCGCGCAGGAAATCGTCGTGTATATCCCGGAGATGACCAAGGTCGGGGGTGCGACCCGCTGATGACGTTGTTCCCGGCGACCGGAAGCCGGAAAGCGCAGATAGGTAGAGCGCAATGTGGCTTGCCGTGATGTTGGCGTGGCAGGCGCTCTGGTCGAGCCTGATGCCGGGCTTGACCGGCGTCTGCCCGCTTTTTCCTTCGGAGCATGAGCGCTTAGGCGTCAACGTCGTGCGCAACTACGGCAAAGCCGTGGACGACTACGACGTGGCGCAGCTATATGCCGGCTGGTATGTGGACTATAGCGTCCAGCTTTCGCCGGCGCGGCCGGCGGGCATGGGCTACATGCAGACCATCCTGCCTTCGCAGCACTACCCCATCCGGCCTGATGCGCTTCGCCCTCTCGTGGACGCCAATCGCGGCGCGCTGTGGACGCTGGGCAATGAGCCGGACCGCGACCTGCAGGACGGGATGACGCCCGAGGCGTACGCGGCCTTTTACCATGACCTATACGCCTTCATCAAGGGCCGGGACCCTACGGCCCGCATCGCCGTTGCCGGCGTGGTGCAGCCCACGCCCATCCGCCTGCGCTATCTGGACAGGGTGCTGGACGCGTACCGCCAGCGTTACGGCGTGCGCATGCCTGTGGACGTGTGGACGGTGCACGGCTTCATCCTCAACGAGGCGCCGGACGAGTGGGGGGCGAGCATCCCCGTGGGGTTGGAGGCGTTTGCCGAAGAAGGCCTGCGCCGCACGGTCGACGACCATGACCGCATGGACATCTTCCGGCAGCAGATCGTCGACTTCCGCCGCTGGATGGCGGACCGCGGCTACCGGGACAGACCCCTGATCCTTTCGGAATACGGCATCCTGCTGCCCAAGGCCTACGGCTTCAGCGATGCGGCGGTCGCCAACTTCATGGTGGAGAGCTTCGGCTTTCTACAGACGGCCGCGGACCCGCATACGGGCTATGCGCCAGACGGCAACCGGCTGGTGCAGGCGTGGGCGTGGTATAGCCTCAACGACTATGAGTATGTCTACGATCCGGTGACCGAAACCAGCCGGGGATTCAACGGCAATCTTGTTGACCACGACAGCGGGCAGATCACGCCGGTGGGCTGGCGTTTCGCGGCCTCTGCCGAGCCGCTGATGGACCTGCACAGCAACGCAGCCATCGTCGCGGCGGCAGTCGATCCGGCCGCGCCCATCCCCGCGGCCGCGGCGTCCGTCGTCATGGTGACGGCGACGCTTCTCAACGGCGGCAACCTGGACGCTGCGGACGTGCGGCTAGCCGTCTATGCAGGGGACCCGGATGCGGGAGGGACGTTGCTGGAGAGGTCGCAGCCCGGCGTCACGCTGGCGTCGCACTGCGGCCAGGAGGCGCGGCTGGCGGTGGTATTTGATGCAACCGGCTGGGCGCCGGGTCTCTACTCGCTCACCGCGGCGGTCGAGATGCAGAACCCTCAGGCGGAGAGGAGCCTGGAGGACAACCGCGTGACCTTGTCACTGTGGCTGCTGCGTCCAGGCGAAACGCTGGAGCAGACGCGTTTGCCGCTGGTGGTTCGCGGCGGAGGGTAACGGCGACTCGGAGATCGCGCCGGCGCGGCCGGCGACCTGACGGTCAAGGCTATTGTGAGGGGATCAAGCCAGGTCGAGCTGGCGCAGCAGGCGCGGCCACCCTTCATCCAGGATGGCGTCGATCTGCGCCAGAACCCGCCTGTAGGCCTGTTCGCCCTCTCCGTAGGGATCGGGCAGATCGCCGTCGCCGCGGTTGAGTTCAGTCAGCAGCCACACTTTGTGCAGCGCCTGCGGGCTGCGGTAGAAGATGGCCTGCCGGTGCGCTTCCTCGCTCACCAAGATCAGGTCGGCCAGGCGCAGTTCCTCCTCGTCCAGCGCCGTGGCCCGATGCCCGCTCAGGTCGATGCCGCGCTCGGCCAACAGGCGCACGCCGGCCGGGTCTGCCGGCTCCCCTACCAACGCATAGATGCCTGACGACGCAATGTGCACGCGGTCGCCCAGACCGGCGCGGACAAAGCGGTTGCGCAGCAGCGCGGCGATCATGGGCGAGCGGCAGACGTTGGCTGTACAGACGACCAGAATCCGTTTCATGGCGGCATGCGTCCGATCAGCTTGCGGCAGGGCCTCGTGCGAAGCCGCCGCTTAGCCGGCGTCCTGCGTACGCGGCGCGGCGACGCGGCCATCCTCGACGCCGGCCGGGTGATGATGCCCGTTGACGCCGCCGGCCGCGGCCGGCGGCAGCGCCGGAATCGAGCCGGCGTCTTCGCGGCGGTAGTACTTGTTGCGGTAACGCTTGGAGTAGTGATGCGAATAGTAGTAGTAGTACCCCTTGCTGCGCCGCGAGACGCGGTTCAACAAGACGCCGACCAAATTGGCGTTGACCTGCCGCAAGACGGCCTGGGCGCGCTTCAACGTCTCGCGGCGCGTCCGCCCCGCATGCACCACTAACAGCACGCCGTCCACCTGAGTGGAGATCACCGGCGCGTCGGAGAGGGCCAGCACCGGCGGGCTGTCGACCAGGACGAAGTCCGCCTGGGCGCGCAGTTCGGTGAGCAGGGTGTGCATGCGCTGCGAACCGAGCAGCTCGGCCGAGTTGGGCGGCAGCGGGCCGGTGGTCATGACGCGCAGGTTGGGCACGTCGGTGCGCTGCAAAAACGGCGTCGGGTCGAGCGATTCGCTGAGCAGCGCCGAGGTGACGCCTACGTTGTTGACCGCGTTGAAGACGCGGTGCAGGCGCGGGCGGTGCATGTCACAGTCGAGGATGACGACGCGGCGGCCGCTTTGAGCCAACGCCACGGCCAGGTTGGCGACCGTGATGGTCTTGCCTTCCGAGGGATCGGCGCTGGTGACGAGCAGCGTGCGCACCGGCTCGTCGATGGAGGCGAATTGGAGGTTGGTGCGCAGGATGCGATAGGCTTCCGAAGGCGGCGACTGCGGGTTGTTCACCATCACCAGGTCGCCGCCGCGCAGGTCCTTGTCCGTTAGGGCGGGCGCCGCGCCCAGCGCCGGCACATCCAGGACTTTCTGGATGTCCTCGGCGGACTTCACCGAGTCGTCCAGGTATTCGAGGAGGTAGGCGGCGCCCGCGCCCAGCACGAAGCCGATGGCCGCGGCGAGCAGCATGTTGATCAGCAGCTTGGACGGCATCGGCTCGGGGGGCAGATTGGCCGGCTCCACCACGTTGATCGTGTTGACGGCGCCGCGCTGCGTGGTGGCGAGCAGCGAGGCGTAGTTGGCCTGCAGCGTGTTCAGCTTCTGTTCCAGCGCCGTGATCTGGTTTTGGGTGTCGGCGATCTGGCGGGCGCTGAGCATCTCGGCCAGGGCGGATTCCAGGCGGCCGATCTCGTCCTTGGTGGCGCGGATGTTGCGCTCCAGCTCGTCGAGCTGTTCGTAGACGAAGGCCTGGCGTTCCTGCTCCTGCGTTCCGGCTGGGCTGCGCAGGATGAGTTGGTTGACCAACTCATTGGCGACAGCCTGGGTGCGCAGCGCGTCGGTGTCGATCACGGTGATGTCCATGAACTGCGTGTTGGGCACGACCTTAGCGGTGTATTCGGGCAAGTCCGACAGGCCGAGCGCTTCCATTGTGCCCTGGCGCAGGCTCTCGCGATTGACCATGCCGGCGTACATGGTCAGCAGTTGCTGGGCCATGGCGATCTGGTTGCTCGACGGGTTGGGATCGTTGATCATCGTGCCGACCATGATCGTGGTGCGCGATTGGTAGAGAGGCGGCTGGAGATAGCTGACATAGGCGCTCGACGCCGCGGCCAGCAGCGTGGAGGCCAATACCAGCCACCACCAGCGGCGCAACGCAATCAGATACTCGCGCAGGTCTGTGGTTTCCATGAGCCTTTTCCTTCCTCTCGCTGCTTACACAGACGTCTCGTGATCGGGCGGGGGCGGCGCTAACCGCGTTTGGCGTCAGCGCACCCAGACCGGGTCCCAATCCTCGAACTCGTTGTTGCTCAGGTTGCGCTGGTCCGAACCGTCGGCGTTCATGATCCACAACTGGCGCCGGCCCGACTCGCGGTTGGAGTAGAAGACGATGCGGCTGCCGTCGGGCGACCAACTGGGGTGCTTGTCCCATTCCCAGGTGTTGGCGGTCAGGCGCACGGGCTGGTCGTCATTGTCCCAGCGCGCCGTGTAAATCTCGTCGTTGCCCGAATCGGTGCTGACAAAGGCGATGCGTCCGCCGTCCGGCGACCAGGCAGGGTCGTAGTTCAGCCCCTTCATGCGCGTCACCTGTTGGGTGCGTTCGTAGAGCAGTTCGTCCACGAAGATCTGCGAAACGCCGCCGTCCGTTTTGACATAGACCAGGTTGCTGCCGTCCGGCGAAAGCGTCAACTGCTCGCGGGCCAGCGGATAGATCCACTCCCAGGTCACCTGGCTCACCTGGCCCGTTTCCGGGTCGAGCAGGAAGACGCCCTCTTTGTCGCCGTTGCGGCTGGACTTGAAGAGGATCTTGCCGCGCATGGCTTCGGGCAGGACAT
>JASGTU010000052.1 GCA_030058085.1 Chloroflexota bacterium | reverse complement strand
CTGGGCATAGCAACGGTGCGACTCGGTCGGCGCCGAGCGAACCAGAGATCTGTCGTCAAATAGGCCAAGGTAGCTGCAAATAGCGCCGGGGATCTGTTCAGCCATGTGTGTGCGGTTGGGCTCTCGGTTCGGGGTTGGTTGCGCCACGGCCCGCGTTGGGCGGATAGATGGCGTCCCATGCCGTGTAGACGCTCCGCCAGCCATAGCGTTCGATCGCCGTATGCCGGCCTGCCTGGCGCAGACTCTCGGCCAGGTCGGCGTTGTGCACCAGCCGGGAAATCGCGGCGGCGAAGTCCTGCGGCGTGTCGGCAATGAGCAGGTTTTCGCCGTCCGTGTAGGCTAGCCCCTCTGCGCCGATGCGGGTTGATACGACGGGCACGCCCCACGTCCAGGCGTCGACGATCTTGACGCGCATCCCGCCGCCCGACCATAGCGGCACGATCCAGGCGCATGTCTCGGCCAAAAACGGTTGCAGGTCCGCCACATAGCCAAGCGTTTCCACATTAGGCCGGTTCATCTCGACGAGATCGCGCGGCGGCTGCTTGCCGATGATGGTAAGCGTCACGTCCGGCAGGGACCTGTGCACAATCGGCCATACCTCGTTCAGGAACCAGCGAATGCCCTCGGCATTGGGCGGCCAGTGCAGCGCGCCGGCAAAGGTGATGCGCTTCCCGTCCCGCCTGGGCGCCATCGGGGTCGCATCCGGGTCGCCGCAGATGGGAATGGCGTGCGCGTGCGCCAGGCCGATCCGATCGCGGTCTTCCTCGGTGACGAAGACGACGTCGTCGAAGCGGCGATAGCTCTCCGCCTCATAGTATCGCAGATGGCGCGCCTCGCGCTCGAATACTAGCCGCAGCACGGGGTTGCGCGTCTGCGCAGCCAGCCTTTCCATGACTTTGAAAAGCGCGTTATGAGCGTCGAGTACTAGGTGGGGCCGGGCGCTTCCGTGGACTAATGCAGCCTCGCTGGCAGTCAACGCATATTGTACCATAGACGTTTGGTCGGCGTGGATGTAGTCATAACGCTGCATCTCGACCAGGCTGCGCAGCAGGGCGAGCATTTCCGGGCTGCGGTCGCGCTCGATGATGACCGGCCGGCCGGTTGACAGCGCGATCGCAGCCGCCCTGCCCGTGCGCCAGGCGGAGCGATGCATCGGCACAGGTTGCACCTGCTCGCAGAATGTGCGCAGGTGAGCGATGTGCTCCGGCGTATCCTCCGGGCGCACGAAGGAGACCAGCGTGACGCGGTGAGATTGGGCCAAGTGACGCAGCACGTAGTAGGCGCGCACCTTCGGCCCTGCGTCGAGCGGATAGGGCAGCACCTGCGCTAGAAACAGGATAGACGCCACGCCTATGCGCCCCTACACCGCAGCATGACCGCCAGCGTCTTGACCAGAATCTGGAGATCCAGCAGCGGCCCGTAGTGCTTGATGTAGTACAGGTCGTATTCGAGCTTGATGCGGGCGTCGTCCACCGAGTTGGCGTAACGATATTGCACCTGCGCCCACCCGGTCAGGCCGGGGCGGATGGCATGTCGCGTGCGATAGAAGGGCAACTCCTTCGCCAGTTCCTCGACGAACTCGGGGCGTTCGGGGCGCGGTCCGATGAAGCTCATCTCGCCGCGCAAAACGTTGATCGCCTGCGGCAGTTCATCCAGCCGCGTGCGCCGCAGCCAGCGCCCGATGGGCGTGATGCGCGGGTCGTTCAACTCCGCCCACACCGGCCCGCTGGCTTTTTCAGCGTCGGGGATCATCGTGCGCAATTTGATGATGTCAAAGAGGCGACCGCCCCGGCCAACGCGGCGCTGGCGGTAGAAGGCGGCGCCCGGTGACGTGAGCGCGTTGGCCGCCAGGATCACCGGCATGACCGCGCCCAGCACGAGCAGAACCGGTATGGCGAGTACAATGTCGGCCAGCCGGCGGATGCCGGCATAGACGCGCTCGACGACCGATTCCTCCATGTTCAGCAGGCGCGGCAGATCGTTGCCCAGATGGTCCACGGGCACGCGGCCGAAGAGGCGCTCGTACACCAGGCTCATGGTCGTCACGCGCACGCCCTGTTCGGTGCACTGCACCAGCGCGTCAAGCAGGTCTTCGCTGATGTTATGGCGGTGGGTGATGGCGAGCACGACCTCGTCGACGGCCAAGCGTTTGACCAGTGGGAGCAGCAAATTGTGGCCGCCGAACACCGGCGCGTCGCAGATAGTTGTCTCCCAATGAGCAGGGTTAGCGTCAATATAACCCGCCAACTCATAGCTAATGTGTGTGCTGTCCGCAATGCGCTCGCCTTGCGATAACGCTGTGGCCAGCTCGCGGCCCGCCTGGCCTGCGCCGACGACCAGCGCCTGTTGGCTAAACCCAGGCTGCACGAAGAGCAGCGCGTAGAGCAGCCGCCAGATGGGCAAAACCGCGCAGCCGATGCTGACGAAAAGAAACGTCTGGCTGCGAGCGCCTAAGGGCGGGGTCAGGATCGGCGTCAAGGTGTAAATCAGCGTCGCCGCCAGACTCGCCCCGAGGATGCGCCGCACCGCCGTAGGGGGGTGGGCCGCGCTGCTCAGGTTATAGACATCGAAGAAGATGGCGCACCCCAGCCAGATAAGGCTGAGAACGACGTACCACCGGGGCAGCGCCCACACGTAGGCCCGACCGATGTCGCTGCGCAGCCAAAGGGCGAGGGCAAGAGAACCGTTGATCAACAACAAGTCGACCAGCACCAGCAGCAGCCGGCGCTCGGAAACTCGCAGGCGCAAACTCGGCAGAGGGATGCGTCCAATCGCCCTGGCCCTAGTCTGGTAACCTTGCGCTGTATCGTTCAAATAGGCGTCTAGTTCGCTCGGAATCATTGCCATATCTCTGAAGAGCGCCGGCGCTCCCCGGCGTCTTCGCTGAAATCAGTTGGCTGTCTGGTAGCGCCTTGCCTGGCCGGCCGTCTGGTAAAGCATGTTGTCCATCATCGCGGCGGCGCGGCGGCGCTGCTCCACATACCAGCGGCGACCCTGCTGTCCCATGTGCGCCAGCCGGTCCGGATCGGCCAAAGCGCTGTACAGGCTGCCGGCGAGAGCCTGCACATTGCCTGCGGGGACCACCCAGCCGGTCTCGCCGGGGGTCACGTATTCGGGCAGCGCGCCGCTGTCGCTGACGAGGACGGGCTTCGAGAAGGCGTAGGCCGCTGCGATCAACGCCGACTGCGTTGCGCCCGTATAGGGCAGGACGACCAACCCGCAGCGCCGAAAGAGGTCCGACCCTTCGTCGTCGTCGATGCGGCGGCTGCGCCACTCCACGCCCGGCGGTGTTTTATTGTCCGCCACGGACGATCCGCCTTCGCCGGCAATCACGAGCCAGGGGTGCGGCCGCTGGGCGGCGATGCTGCGACCGGCCTTGAGCAGTTCCTGGACGCCCTTATACGCTTCCTGTCTGCCAAAGAACAGCGCCCAGCTTCCGTACTCGGGTTGCGGCGGCGCATACTCCCACTGCTCCACGTTGCGATGGCCTCCGAAAAGGTGCAGCAAAGGCATGGCCGTCACGCTCTCCGGCGATCTTCCCGCCGCCAACAACCGCCGGCGATAGACCTCGCCGTGCACCAACAGGTGGTCTGCGCTGCGGATCACGAGTCGGTTCCACAACCGGATCAGGCTGCCGTGTTGCACGCCGGGGTGCGGGTCCAGGTCGTGCAGCGTGTGGAGCGTGCGAATGCCGGCGCTGCGCAGCCGCCACAACAGCGGCAGGTTCCAGAGATGCACGCCGGTGATGTGCACGACGTCGGGCTGCAAGTCCAGCACAGAGCGGTTCGTCGCGCAGAGCTGTCGCCATTGCAGGCCGGCGCGCCCGAAGCCGGTCCCCCCTGTAGAGACGGGCGTATGCACGCACACGCCAGGCCCATAGCGATCGGCGGCATAGCGGCTGCTGGTCGCTAGGTGGACCTCATGGCCGGCCTGGATTGCCGTCTGCGCCAGGTCGGCCGTGTACTGATGCATGCCAAATGTAGAGGAGAGGAGGATATAAACGATGCGCACGTCGAAGTAGGCTGATCTCCCTTGATCCTACACCCCTATCTGCTTTCTGTCTGCAACCACTATACGCGGCGGCCCGTTGCCATTCGTTAGCGTTGCGCGAGGGAAGACAAAGAAGACTGTTGGCGGGTCAGCAATTCAGGCTGAATCCAAACGACATACTCACCATCTTTTTTGCAAACACGCTAACGGATCCCTCGTGGCTGCCCAACAGTATCCTTACGGCAGTCGCGGGGCGAGGCGCTAGTCTGGGTCGACGGGGATTTTTGTGAGCCGCCAGGCGGCGCGTAACACGCCAGCCGGAGGGAGAGCGCTATCGGCCACGCGCGTACGGACGCACGACCCGAATCAGAACACGCCATCGCCGGTCTGCCGGGGGACGGGCGCGTCATCCCCGAGGCGGTTGGGCAGGGCGTTTCCGTCTACGTGCGCCGCCAGGCCAGCAGTTGGCCGCGCTACTGGCTGGAGCAGCTCGTCTGCGCCGCGGTGGGGTGGATGCCCACGCTGGTCGGCATCGGCGTGCGCGCCGTCGTCTACCGCCTGATCCTGCGCATGCGGGGCATCGCCGCCATCGAGGCGGGCGTGCGGCTGCGCTACGTCGACCATATCTCGTTGGGCCGCCGCGCCTACCTGGATCAGGGCGTCTATCTGCATGCCTGCCCGCAAGGCATCGAGATCGGCGACAACACCCTGATCATGCACGGGGCCATCCTGCACGTCTACAACTTTCGCGACCTGCCCCACGCCTTCATCCGCATTGGCCGCGACAGCTTGATCGGCGAGCGCAATATCCTGCGCGGGCAGGGCGGCATCACCGTCGGCGACCGAGTCTACACCGCGCCGCTGGTGCAGATGTTGGCCGTGAACCATGTGTTTGCCGACCCCGCCCGCCCCTTTACGGAACAGGGGATCACCGCGGAGGGCATCGTGGTGGAGGATGACGTATGGATCGGCGCCGGAGCCATCATCACGGACGGCGTGCGCGTGGGCAAGGGCGCGGTGATAGCAGCCGGCGCGGTGGTTACGGCGGACGTGCCGGCGCACACCGTGGCGGGCGGCGTGCCGGCCCGTGTGCTGCGCAAGATTGAGGCCAATTGAGGCATCGTCCGGTTTCCTGCCGCCGGGGATGAACGCGGCAAGGTAGAGCCGATGCAGAGCTGCGTGGAGGACCAAGTTATGACCACTCTTTCCGTCGTGATCCCGGCGCTGAACGAAGAGGCCGGCATCCGGAACATCGTCGACCGCGTGCTGGCTGTGCAGCCCGCCCTGCGCGACGCGGGCATCGAACACCTGGAACTGATCGTCGTCGACGACGGCTCGACCGACCGCACCGCCGAGATCGCTGCCGCGCAGCCGGGCGTGCGCCTGCTGCGCCACCCGGCGAATCGCGGCTACGGCGCGGCGCTGAAGACCGGCTTCAATGCCGCACAGGGCGAGTGGATCGGCTTTCTCGACGCGGACGGCACCTACCCGCCCGAGTACTTCCCACAGCTATGCCGCACAGCCGCGGAAGAGCAGGCCGACATCGTGATCGGCTCGCGCATGGCCGGCGCCGAGAGCCAAATGCCGGCCGTACGTCGCCTGGGCAATCGCATCTTTGCCGGGCTGGTCAGCCTGATCAGCGCGCAGAGCATCACCGATTCGGCCAGCGGCATGCGCATCTTCCGCAAATCGCTGTTGGAGCGCCTCTATCCGCTGCCCGACGGCCTAAACCTGACGCCGGTGATGAGCACTCGCGCCTTGCACGAACAGCTTAAGATGGTCGAGACGCCTATCCCCTACAGCGAGCGGGTGGGGCGTTCCAAGCTCAGCGTGGTGCGCGACGGCATGCTCTTCGCCCAGTCCATCGTCTGGACCGCGTTGAGCTACAATCCGGTGCGCATCCTGGGGCTAATCGGCATGGGCGCGCTGGCTGCTACCGCAGTGGCGGCGCTGTCGTTGATCGTGCTGCGGCTGCAGGGCATCAGTTCGCTAGGACCGGTGGGCGCCTTCGTCGTCTTCGCGGGCGTGGCGCTGGCCGTGGCTGGGCTAAGCGTGGTCATGCTCGGCATCAGTTTCAACTACTTCGTGGCGCTCTTCCACCGCACGCCGGTGCGCCAGGGCCTATTTGGCCGGCCGCTCATACGCAGACGGCTCGAGCCGGCCTTCGGCCCCGCCGGCGTGATCGTGTTAGCCTTGGGCATCGCTCTGAGCGTCGCCGCCCTCCTATTTGGCCTGGGCGGCATGGCGATGGAGCGGCTCTGGTTCTATTACTTGACCAGCGCCGGCTTGGTCCTGATTGGGGTGCAGTTGATCGTGGCGTGGGTGCAGATGCAGGTGCTGGAGGCGCTCAGCATCCGCGAGCAGTTGGTGCATGAAGACCTGGGACAAAAGGCCGGCAAGGAAACCGCGCACGCCTGGTCGGGAGAACCGGCCGGCGTCACTTAATTGCCGGCGCAAGCTCGTGGAGAAGTAATGCCCGTCGATAACCGTAAGCCAAACGTGGACGTTTCCGAAGATATCCGCAGCAACCTGGGAAGCCGGCGCATCGCGCCCCTACGTCCGGCGGGGTTTCCCGACGCCGGCACAGTCGTACCGACGCTGACCTCGACGGCGCGCCCGCCCGGCAGCGTGGACGTCCTGCTCGTCAACCCGCCGACGCCGGACGGGGCGATCTGGATTCGCAGCCAACACCGAGTGGGGCGGCGCAGTCGCGAGAACATGGTCTGGCCTCAGGTGAGCTTGGCCCAGATGGCCGCCATCCTCCTGCCTGAGTATACGGTGGAGGTCGTCGACGCCAACGCGCTGCGCATGGGCTGGCCCGAATTCGAAGCGCTGCTCGAGGAGAAACGCCCCAAGTACTATCTGACCCAGGTGACTGCGCCCACCCTGCGCAACGACATGTACGGCGTCTTCATCGCCAAGGCGCTGGGGGCGAAGACGCTGGCCTTCGGCACGCATGTCACGCCGATGACACAGGAGACAATGCGCTCCTTCCCGGCGCTGGACTTCATCTTGCGCGGGGAGCCGGAGATGACCCTGCGCGATTTGCTCGACAGGCTGGAAGGTAAGACGCCGACCAGCCCGCAGGTCGCCAAGATGCTGGCCGACACCAGCCGCCCGCCGCTGGGCTCGCCTGCGCAGGCGGGCAGCGCCGCGGGGACGGATGACGCGACGTTGGCGTCGGTCCTGGGGCTGGCCTGGCGCAAGGGCGGGGAAACCGTCATCAATCCCGACCGGCCTTTCATCCCTAACCTGGACGACCTGCCCCTGCCCCGTCACGATCTGCTGCCGCTGGACAAGCAGCGCATGCCCATGATCAAAGGGCCGTTTACCTTCATCGTCACGAGCCGCGGCTGCCCCGCCGGCTGCAAGTACTGCATCAAGCATGTCTCTTACCAGAACAGCGTGCGCGTGCGGTCGGCGGAAAACATCGTCGCCGAGTTGAAAATCCTGCGCGACCTGGGCATCCACAACATCCACATGTACGCCGATCTCTTCACGGTGAACCGCGAGCACGTGGTCCGCCTTTGCCAGGCGATCCTGGACGAGGGGCTGAAAATCAGGTGGACGTGCAACAGCCGCGTGGACTATGTGGACGAAGAGATGCTCACCCTCATGGGGCGCGCCGGCTGTTGGATGATCTCGTGGGGCATCGAAAGCGCCAACGAAGCGATCTTGAAGCGGGCGCGCAAGGGCTATAAGAAGGAGCAAGCCCAACGCGCGCTGCAATGGGCGCACGCCGCGGGCATCAAGAACTGGGGCTACTTCATCATCGGCCTGCCGGGCGAGACCGAAGAGACGATCCGCGAGACCATCGCCTACTCGAAGCAACTGCCGCTCGACATCGCCCTGTTCCACATCGCCGCGCCCTATCCCGGCACGCCCTTCTTCTACGAGGTCATCGAGAACAACTGGTTCCGCCCCGGCGTCAAGTGGGAAGAGGTCGATATGGACCAATCGACCGTGCTGGATTACGGCGACCTGACCGCCGAACGGCTCGAATACTGGCAGAAGCGCGCTACCTGGGAATGGTCTGTGCGGCCCGGGCCGATCTGGACCTTCGTCAAGGGGCTGAATAGCTGGGAGGGGTTCAAGAGCGCGGTCAATATCGGCTGGCAGATGCTCCGTTTCTCGCGCACCTAAACGGTCGCCACACAACGTAGGTCGGCCCATGTCGCATTCTACGCAGATTAGCCGTTGGCCGAGGGCGCGCACCAGCAAGGCCGCCTGCATGGCCGCGCTTATCGCGGGCGTTGTCGCCTGCGCGTCCGTGCTGTACGTCGCCACAGCGGGGATCGGGGTATTGGCGGCCTATGACCGTGGCGCCGCGCTCGTACGTTTCGTGCTGCTTGCCGCCGGTTTCCTGTTGTTCG
>JASGTU010000051.1 GCA_030058085.1 Chloroflexota bacterium | reverse complement strand
ATGCTCCCGCTGACCTAAACCGGCAAGCGACAGGCGAATAAGCGAACGCAACCGGCGGCTATCCACGCATTTCGGGATGGCTGCCGGTTTACGTTTGGCGCGCCGGTCACTTATTCACAAGTTATCCACATTCACGCGTCACTTTTGCGCGCTTTCTACGTCATGAGTGTTGTAGCGCCGGTCATTGTTCGAGCAGCCTTAGAACGCTGATGCCGGCCTACGGATCCTCTAGATGCGACGTAGCAGGGTGGTGGCGTCGTGACAAACGGATGTTCCGGCATTCAAGGGCGAACCGGCCGCGCAAACGACCGGCGCCTAAACGGCAAATACCCAAGCACACCGCATCAACCGGGGTCTCCACGGCGGCGCGGCATTTGTTTTTGGATCTGACTTAAGCTGAGGAAATCATGGGCGCCCGCTGGGGTGGTGTGCGCCGACTGGTATGACCAAGCAAGGAGGTTTGCCCTTATGCAGGAGCAACTGCGCAACGTTTTAACCGTTCTTCGCGCAGGCAGGCTGCCATTTCGCTGGCGGCCCATCACGCCTGAGCAACGCAAACTCGTCAGCATCATATTGACGATCGCCATCACGACGTCGGCGGCGCTGGTCGCAGCCGTGCCGATGGTCACCAGCGCATCCGACACGGACGTGCTGGCTAACGGCAGCTTTGAGCAGGGCTTCGTCAACGTGCCGGGATGCGGCATCGTCGGCGCCGGGTGGAACTGCTTCACCAATGGCGGCGGGGCCAATTACGGCTTCTACGATGATCAGTGGGAGCCCGTCGTCGCCGACGGCAAGCACAGCCAGTTGATCGAGATCAACGGCAAAGGCCTGATGGCGCCTGACCATGACCGCTACGCCGGCCTATCGCAGACGGTGCGCGTCGCCCCGTGGGGCAAGTACACCTTTACGATGCGCGCCATGGTACGCACGACTAACCTCGAAGGCGACCCGTGGCGATATCGCGTGGAAGTCGGCTGGGCGAAGGGTCCGAACGCGGACTGGCGGCACGTGGACAACTGGACTGACGCGGGCATCAACACCTACTTCGACCGTCTGGAACCCGGATATTTCAGCGAGTTCCGCACCACTTTGTCACCGGAGGCGGAGGTTATCACGCTCTTTGTGCGCGTTTGGCGTAAATGGGGCGTGCCCAACGAGGAGTTGGATGTCAACCTGGACGGCATTGCGCTGATCGGCCCGTCGGTCGGCGGCACGGGCGGCAAGGAAAGCCCGCGCGCTCTGTTCGACTGGGCGAAGCCGCAACCGGAACCGCAGCCTGCCGCGGTGGCGCCCAAAGCGCCGCAGGAAGAACCGCAATGGTCGCCTAGCGCCGGCAAGCCGGAGGTGTGCGGCGGGCCGAATTTGGTCTATAACGGCGACTTCGAGGATGGCTTCAACCGCACCGCGCTGGGCGACATCGGGCGCGGCTGGGGCGGCTTCATCAACGGCGGCGCGGCCAACTACGGCTTCTACGATGAGCAGTGGGAAGCCGTGGTGTCGATGGCGAATCGCCAAACTGCGAGCAAGTCCTGCTGCGGCGGCGACGATGTCGCCGGCAACGGCCAACTGATCGAGATCAACTCCAAGGGCATGTACCCGACGGATGCGGACCGCTACGCCGGCATCTTCCAGCGCATCGGCGGGCTGACGCCGGGCGGCGTCTACCAGTTGACCGTGCGCGGCTTGCTGCGCGGCGAAGGCAACGAGGAAGACCCCTACCGCTTTGAAGCGCAGTGGGGCATCAACCCCGGCGCCGACATCGAGTGGCGCAATGTGAGCCACTGGGAAGGCATGGACCTCGGTCCGATCTACGACCGCACCGAACCGGGGCCGCTGGGAACCTATACGGTCAAGTTCAAGGCGCCGGCTAGTTCGGTAGTCCTCTTTATCCGCGGCTGGAAGAAGTGGGCCGTTACGAATGTGGAGATGGACTTCAACCTGGACGACATTAGTCTCGTCTCCTGCGGCGGTTCGGGCGGATGGGACGGCCCTGAGCCGCAGCCGTGGCCTCTGCCGCAGCCACAGCCCCAGCCGCAACCCCAGCCACAGCCGCAACCAGTGGGTGAGTGTACGCATGTGGTCAAGCCGGGAGACGCTCTGGGCGCGATAGCCCGTCAGTACGGCATCTCTATTGACGCGCTGGTGAACGCTAATGGCATATCCAACCAGAACGTCATCTACGTCGGCCAAACGCTGGTCATCCCAGGGTGTTCGGGCGGCGGCGCAGGCGCGTATGTGCAGCCGGCTCCGCTGGGTCCGCAGCCGATGGCTGTGGACACCCCGAACTATCCGGGTGAGATGGGGAATGCGCCTGCGCCGATCATGGCAGGCGGGCCGCTGCCGAGTATGGCAGAACAGGCGCTCACGCATGTCGTCCGTCCGGGCGACTCGCTGGGCATGATTGCGCAGCAGTATGGGGTAGACCCGGTTACGCTCGTCATGGCAAACGGTATCGACAACGCTAACGTGATCTACGTGGGGCAGTCGCTGCGCATTCCGTAACTGGTACGCTAACGCAGGCGGCGTTTTATGAAGGCGGGGCGGCGCTGAGAAAACCCTCTCAGCGCCGCCCCGCTGTTTATTGTACTCTAGTTACGTCTCGTCAATCCGGTCGCCGGCAGAACA
>JASGTU010000050.1 GCA_030058085.1 Chloroflexota bacterium | reverse complement strand
GTAGATGGTCGTTGCGTTGGCAGGGTTGTTGGCGACGTCCAGCGCGTCCTGCACGGTCGTATAGGCCGTGGTCCACGAGAGGCCGTCATAGGTGGGGCCGGGCGCGTCGGCGTCCACATAGCGGATGTCCGGCCCCTGGGCCTGCGCCGTCTGCAACTGTCCCAGGCCCGCGGTGAGGAGCAGGGCCAGCAGCGCGGCCAGCGCCAACGCCAGTGCGGGCGCCCCAGGCGTGCGCGAAGATAAGGTGCGGCGATTCGCACCTTGTAATGTGGGCAGTGTGTTCACGACGTTCTCCTGCTAGGTAAGAGTGTGAAGGAAAGAGGATTGCTCGGCAAGGCTGGATGATGCGACGACCCTGGAGAGCTAGTTGTTGTGCGTTTTAGACGATGATTACAGGATACAACAGATCGCCTCCCGCGCCTGATTCGCGACGGATGACGGATGAAGGGCAACCACGAGGGTTGCCCCTACGGATAGGCCGCATCCCCGCCAGGCGCCTCGCGTGGTCTACGGGCATAGACAACGCCTGGGCGTCCTGCCTGATGCAGGAGCCGCCGCGTTCGATCATGGAGGCGTATCGCCGCTACAGGATCACAACAGGATCACGACAGGATCACAAAAAACGCATCCGCAAAGCGCCCGGCCTGTGGCGGAACTGGGCGTACAGCCGCGATTATAGCGGCGTATCCATTCTCGGGGCGCGGAAGTGGGCGGAGCGGGCGGCGGCGTTCCCGGCGTTAGGATCGCCGGCAACCTGCTGGCTCCTTGCCGCCAGGGATGGCGGCGTTCCCGGCGTTAGGATCGCCGGCAACCTGCTGGCTCCTTGCCGCCAGGGATGGCGGCGTTCCCGGCGATCCCTACTCCTCCTCGAACTCGTAGCTATCGAACTTGAGCGCGCCGCTGTTCTCCCGCACGATACTGACCGTCCTGTCCGGGAAGCCCTCCGGGTGCGTGGCCGAGATCTCCAGCGTGATCGCCACGCGCGCCCCGGCCAGCGCCGTCAGATGCTCGATCACCTCCTCGACGATCGTCCCCACTTCCCGGTTGACCCGCTGCGGATTCAACGTCACCGTCGCATGGTAGCGCCGCTTGAGCTTCGCCACAGGTTCGCCGTCGCCCGATCCGCCGCCGCTTCCGCCCTTACCCTCACCATTGCCGTCTCCACCTCCGTCGGGTGCGCCACCTCCGCCCGATCCGCCGTTTTGGCCGCGATCAGCGTTTAGCTGCTCCTGCGCAACCTCCGGCTGCACCAGCACGCCGGCGTCGTCGAAATACACCTCGCCGGCGCGGCGGAAGACCAGCCGCTGATACCTGCCGTCCTCGCGCACGCGTTCGGCATAGCCGAAGAGCGCCTCGTCGTCCGCAATGCCGCGGCGCACCGCCGCCAGCAGCACGTCCTGGTTACGGAGACGCGGCAAATAACAGTACTGCGCCAGATAGCCCCATAGCTGCCTCAGCCCGATGTGAGGCTTATCCCGCCAGAGATAGCGCTCCAGTTCCATGTTGAGCGTAGCCGGCGACCACTCCGTGATCAGCAGCCCGCTCTGGCGCAGCTTGCGCGCCGCTCGCTCGTAGAAGTTGTCCGAGCCGGATATGCGCGACGCCTGGAACACGACGGGGCCTGTAGGATCCGGCTGCTCCGGCACGAGAAGCCAACTGAAGGCCTCCATCAGTCGCGCCGTCGCCGTCTCGTCCGTGCGCCGCAGATTCGCCGCCACCTGCTTGCGCTGCTGCGCATCCAGGTTGAGCTCCTCCTCCTGTTCGCGGATCGACGCCCAGGCCAAATGCTCGCGCACGGCCAACTCCAGCGATTCCGCCTCGCCCGCCCCCGCCGCCAGAAAGACCAGCATGTTGCGATATAGCCGCGGCGCGCTGCCGCGGTTCTCCAGGATATTGCGCGCCTCCAGCAGCGCCGGCGACTGCTCGTCATTGCGCTTGTGCGGCTTGTCCGGGCCCAACAGCACCAGCCGCGCGCTCCATTCGTCGACCACATCCGCCGGACCGGCGGGCGCCACATGTACGCCCGTAAAGTCGAGGCCGCTGTGCCTCACCGCCTTCAGCCGCCCCACGATCTCCTCGTGCACCCGCTCCGCCGGGATGCGCGGGGCGCGGTCCAATGCCAGACGGTTGACCGTGGGGCGCGTGTCGTACCAATAGCGCGTGCCGTCCGAATACAGATAAGTCAACTGGTTGCTCAGCCGGCGCAGCGCGTCTCCGAACACGGCCAGCGGCTCGCCCGGCTGCGCCGTGCCCAGGTTGATGCGCACCTCCTCCACCCCGCGCACCGCCATGCCCGCCACCGACGGCGCGCTGCCCACAAAGATCGTGCGCGCCACGCGACGGCAGGCCCCATACTGGCCCAACGTCGGCACGCCCTTGTCGATCACGAACGGGTGCGACTCGCCGCCGTCGATGTCCGTGTCGACGATGGCCGGCCAGTTCTCCGGCAGATAGCGCAACATCTCGTCGCGCACATTGGCCGCGTCCAGCGGGATCGAGCAGGGCATGATCAGCAGCGACTGGTCCCCCCGATACCACAGCTCGTGGATCACCGCCGCCATCAGGCGCAGGACGCCGCGCGTGCGCTGGAAGCGCTCCAGCGTCGACCAGTCCTGATACAGCCGGTCAAACAGCTCGGGGTGGATGGGGTAGGCCGCGCGCAGCCGCTGGAAGTACTCCCCCTCGGCCACACCGCTGGGGTAATCCCCGCTGCCCTCGGCGTACATGCGCTGATACGCCGACAGCACGGCATCGCGCGCCGCAAAGTCCACCTCGCCCGCAAACAGCCGCCGCCGCACGATCTCGAAGCTCTCCGTGGCCGTCACCGGCTTCCAGATCGACTCAATGCGCCCGATCGTGTGCGACAGCATATCCGTCGCAATGCGGCCGCCCTCGCC
>JASGTU010000049.1 GCA_030058085.1 Chloroflexota bacterium | reverse complement strand
GATGCCTGGATGAGTTCGCCATCCTGCAGCGCGTAGATCTCGACCACGTGCACGCTGGGGCAACAGACGAAATCGCCCGGCCCCACGGTGAGCATGTCGACGATCACGCGGTTGTCTTCTACCGTGACCGAGCGAAAGATGATGCGCCCGCCCAGCAGGCTGCTGGCGATGTGGACGGGCTTGCCTTCCTGCTCTTGTACGAGGGCGAGATAGTGGCGCTCATCGGAATCGCCGGCGTGCACGGCGAGGATGGCGGCGGCGGAGGGCGTCCCGTCGATTGCGCCGAACGCGGTATGCGCGGGCAGGAGGGCAACCGAGGCGCCCAACGCCTCGTCGGATTCGTACGGATCGGCGTAGACGCCATCCGACAGCCAGGCGTTGCCGTTGGGGGCTTCTTCCACGGCGTATGGCATGTTGGCGAGCTTTTCGGGCGTCAGCCCTGCGACGATGCGGCTCTCCGTCTCGACCAGGCGACCGTCCTGCAGCGCATAGACCTGTACGACCTGCTGTGTCGGGCAGCAGAAGGGATCGTCCGGCCCCTGCACGATGGCTTCGAGCGTGATTTGGCCGTCGTCGATGGCGGTCGAAAGGAGCTTGATGCGGTCGCCCAAGAATAGCGTAGCGATATTGGCCGGCGCGCCCGCATCGGCGCTGACGACAGCTAGGTAGACAAAGCCGCCGCTGCCGCCCGTGTTGGCCCAGACATAGGCGATGCCGTCCTCGCTGCCGTCGCCGGTCACGTCGCCGCACGCCGTATGGTCCGCTATGAGGCCGGCGGTGATGCGGTCGGGCGTGTACTCATAATGGCCGTCGCTCAGTTGCACCGTGCGGTCCAGGAAGTCCGGGATGTCGTAAGTCAGGTTGGCTAGCGTCTCTGCGGCGCAGGCGGACGCCTCCGGTTCCGGCGCGACAAAGGAAAGGACGAGAGCGCCGTCGCCGTCGAGGAGTTCGAGCGTCGCCCCGTCGATGCGGTAGGCGGCGACGCTTTCGAGCGCGGACAGGTAGCGCTGTTCCTGTTCCATGATGCCTTCGGGAGCGGTGCAGTTTATGCGCGTGGAGGCCGCCGGGTCAACGCGCAGCGTGTTGCCGTCAACCGTGTAGGCGGCGTTGTAGTTGTTGCAGCCGGCGTTGCCGGAGAGGATGCCCTGCTTGGTAAAGAGCGCGGTGATCTGTGTGCCGGCGATGAGCGACGAAACGACTTCGCCCTCGCCGACAGCCTGCGCCGACCAGGCGACGCCGATGAGCGAGGCTTCTGCTGCCGCCTCGGCCTGGAGGGTGAAGGTCGCCACGGCGCTGCCCGCGGCGTCGAGCAGTTGCAGCGTTTCGCCGTCGATCGCATAGCCGGCGGCGGCGGAGAGCGCAGCCAGAAAGTCCTGCTCCTGTTGCATGAGGGGGTCGGGGCAGGCCATCAGCGTAGAGCCGATCTGCTCGATGGAAATGAGATCGCCGTCCAGGGTATAGCTGCCGAAGAAGGAATTGCAGCCGGACGTTCCGCCGACCCCGCCGTCCTCGAAGGTGACCACGGCGGCAGGTTCCTTCCGCGCCGTCACGGTTTCGGCTTGGGCGTTGGCGTAGCTTACCAGGCGCCACGGGCGGTTCTCTAGGCGGATTGCATCGGCTTGTGCGCGGGGCGGCTCTGCCGGGGCGGGTTCCACCGTGATGGCGCTACACGCCGCCAACCCCAGTGCAATGAGGACGAGTATGGCCCAGATGGCGGCGGTTTTGCGGCTCATGGTGTTCTCCTGTCAGTGTAGTATCCGGCAGCGCTGCCTGGCGCAGAGATGCGAAAAGACTGAGCGCCGCCGGGATAACGCAGACGGCGCATGGGTTGTTCCGGCTGACGCGGCAGGTGCGCCCATTCATATGTGCCGCCGGTAAGATCGGCGTCGTATGGACAGGCGCTATAGGCGCTGATGCAAAGGGGGATAACGGGCAAGCGGAGACACAGACGACATGAACGACAGGCTTGAGGCTCAACTCTGCTGTCGTCCATGTCGTCGCGGCGCAAGACCCCATCAACTGAAACGGCGGCCGCACTTGATCGATGCGCTACTTGACTTGGATGTCGTTGACGACCCGTTCATATTTGAGGCCGCTGTTCTTGACGGCGTTTTCTACGGCGGTCGTGAGGTGGTCCTTTTCAAGGGACTTAGCGACGCGGCCGCGCAGGGTGATCACGCCGTTTTCGCTGGCGAAGGTCAGGTTGGTATGATCTGTTACCAGCGGGTCTTCGCGGATGGTGAGTTCGACGAGCGACGTCAGTTTTTGATCATCGAAGCCGCTGCCAAAGAGACGCGACCAGAGACTCATTGACGATCCTCCCTTTTTTATACAAAGCGAAACGCTTCATAGGTAGTTGGATAGCCGTGACGCGTATCCGGATTGGGAGCAACGAACACGATGGCCTGGCGGCAATGTCGGGGGGCGCTGCTGAACGTGTGGCCACGACACGTACGATACGCGTCACAAATAAGTGTAACACACTCGGCTTGCGTGTCAATCGCGTTCTGAAAATTGGGCGGCGGGCGGCCAAAACCTGCCGGGGAGCATTCAACTTCCTGTCAGGTTTTTCGATCCGTGCGAACGCTGCTTATAGGCTGCCGAATTCCTCCACAATCCGCGCGATGTGGCGCGCGGCGTTGGCGAAGTTCTCGATCAGCATGTGCTCGTCCGGCGCATGGGTGCGCCCGGCGTAATGGCCCACGCCCGGCCGGATCACGGGGATGCCGCCCAGCGGCTTAGCGAAGGCGTAGACCGGCGAGCTGCCGCCCACCAGCGGCTCGACCAGCGCAGGCTTGCCGTAGACCTCCTCGCCCGTGCGAATGCAGAGCTTGACCAGCGGGTCGTCCGCCGACACTCGCACCGGCCACATGGCGCCCAGCCGCGTCAGCTCCACGTCCGCAAAGCCTTGAGCGTCGAGGTGTGCGCGCAGCTTGGCGAAGATGTCGTCCGGGTCCTGTTCGGGCACGAGGCGGAAGTCGATCTTGACCGTGGCCTCGTGGGGGATGACGGTCTTCATGCCGCCGCCCTGGTAGCCCGTGGTGATACCCTGGATGTTGCATGTGGGCGAGAAGACGGCCCGCTCCAGGTCCTTGCCACGCAAGCCGCCCACGAACTCGCGCACGCCGTACTCGGCGCGCAACTCCGCTTCGGGGTCGGGCATGGCCTCGAACAACTGCTCGTCCAGTGCGGAAGGCGGCAGCGCGCTGTCGTAGAAGCCGGGGATGCGGATGCGCTCATCCGGCCCCTTCAGGCTGTCGAGCACGCGCACCAGCCGCCAGGCGGCGCTGGGCAGCATGTGCGCCCCTCCGGAGTGCGCGTCAAGCGACATGGTGCGCACGGTCAACTGCACGGCCAATATGCCGCGCACGCCGAGCGTGTTGATGGGCCGCCCGCCGGCGTCGACGTAGCCTTGTTCCCAGATAGCCCCGTGGCAGGCGAGCAGTTCCTTGTGATCGCGCACAAACTGGGCGATGTGGGGGCTGCCGATCTCCTCCTCGCCTTCGACGACAAAGGTGATGCCGCAGGGCAAGGGGCCGCCATGTAGGGCGCGCACCGCGTCGACCGCGGCCAGGCGTGCGATCAACTCGCCCTTGTCGTCGATGGCGCCGCGGGCGTAGAGCGCGCCGTCGCGCACTGTGGGCTGGAAGGGCGGCGTGGTCCACAACTCCAGCGGTTCGGGGGGCTGGACGTCGTAGTGGTTGTAGAAGAGCAGGGTGCGCGGCGAGGCGCCGCCGAGACGGGCCACGATGATCGGGTTGCCGTCTGTGGGGATCTTATTGACGGCGAACTGGCGACGCTCGAACATGATTTCGACCAGGCCGGCGCAGGCGAGCACGCCTTCCCCGGTGGCTGAGACGCTAGGCTGGGCGCACAATTCGGACGTTTCGGCGATGTAGTCGTCGAGGTGCTCGAGCAGGAAGAGGTCGAGTTCAGCGGCTGTGGGGTTCATGGCGTGGCTCCTTTGCAGGCGGAGTATGACGCAGGACGGCCGCCAGGCAGGTGCGGCGCGGCGTACCTGCTCATATTGTACCACGCTTTGGGGGATAGGCGCGGCGATCCGGGCGCGAACGCTCGCGCCCGGGATGTGAAGCATCCCTGCGCCTAGCGCGGGGTGATGGTCCAGCGCCAGATGAGGATGTAGCCGGTGTGAATCGTCTGGCCTGGGGCTTCGATGGAGCCCAGTCCCAGGCCGTCCACGCGGTCGGCGGGCGCGCCATCATTGGGGCGGGCATTGTAGGTAGGCGCGACGTGGACCATGGGATAGTCGGCGGCAGCCAGTTCCCCCGGCTTGGCCTGG
Organism: Chloroflexota bacterium; assembly: GCA_030058085.1. Lineage (GTDB taxonomy): Bacteria > Chloroflexota > Anaerolineae > Caldilineales > Caldilineaceae > JASGTU01. Next base: position 2,247 of record JASGTU010000049.1, on the reverse strand, counting down.
GTGTAGACCGTGGCATAGTCGCCAAACCATCCGATGCGTATGGGCAGCCCGACCACTCTCTCTCCTGTATCGTCGAGTACGTCCATGAGGATGTGGTGGTCGGGGCCGCACGCATCTGCCTCCGCCTCGTCGAGCCAGCGCGCCTCGACCAGCCGCCAGTAGCCTTGGCCGGGCGCGGGGCTTGCCTCGACGAGCGTGGCCCCGCGTTGATCCAGTCGCGGGTCCCAGATGCGCTCCGGCAGTTGCGAGCCGTCCGGCGCGACCTGGATGGCGTAGGTCTGCTGTGCGTCCGGGCCGATGCCGTTGGCCGCGCGCACGGCGACGGTGTAGCTGCCCGTCTCCGCCGGCGTCCACTGGATGAGGCCGGAATCGGCGTCGATGGTCATGCCTTGCGGGGCGGATTCCAGGCTGAAGGCCGGCGCAGGGTTGCCGCTCGCCTGGACGGTATACGTGTAGGGCAGCCCGACCACGGCTGTGGTGATAGGCGTGGAGGTGATGACGGGCGGGGCGGACTCGCGCAGCACGACAATGTAGGGCAACACCACGCGCGGCAGAAACAGGGTGTCGGCGTCATCGGACTCGGCCAAGGCAGGGGCGGGCTGCCCGCCGATGAGGCCAAGCGTAATCGAAAAAAGCAGCGCCGCGATCCACAGCGGCCACATGGCGGATAAAGGGCGAGGACGGAGAGGCATGGTTGATTGATTGCTCCTATGGCGGGTCTGTCGGGCGCGACGGCCGGATGGGCGGCGACGCAGATGGGCCAACAGGCCAACAGACTGGCGAATTGATAGCTGGTCTATGTATCGCGCAACCGGCGCGCGCTCGACAGACGCACATGTCCGATTGCGGCTATGTCAAACGTTGTGTCTTGTTCGCTACATTTGGCCGGCTCCGGGCTTTCCGGTTCGATGTCGCCTTGGGAGGCGGTTACAGGTTGGGGGCGGTTGGCGCTGCGCGGTTAGGGCGATCCGCCTTACGTCATGGGACGACGGCGGCGAAAGATGAGGCTGGGAATGGCGACGCCGGCGGCGATGGCGCCGATGATCAGCGCCGTCTTGAAGCTGTTCACCGCCGCGATCGCCACGAGCGTTTCATCGGCGGCGGGCGCCGCGGAGAGATTGAGCAGATCGATCATGGTGCGAAAGGCCAGCGCGCCTGGGATCAGCGGGATGACGCCCGGCATCACCAGAACCGGCGCGGGCACGTGCAGCCGGCGGCTGAAGAGAACGGCGGCAAAGCCTACGAGCGTAGCGCCCGCCAGTGTGGCCGCCTCCATGCTGAGACCGGCGGACGTCGCCAACAGCGTGCGCGTGGCGTAGGCGATGGCGCCGCAGACGGCGCAGGCCAACAGCGTGCGCACGGGCACGTTGAATAGCACGGCGAACCCCAGCGCGGCGATGCCTGCCCAGAAGGCGTTCTGCACGAGCAGCCACATGTTGGCGTCGTTCATAAGGTTTTGATCCCCGTCAGCCGCATTGCCAGGATCAGCCCCAGGGCAATCGCCAGGATGATCAGCAGGCTAGTCGTGAAGCGGGCCAGCCCCACCACCGTGTAGCCTTTGATCAGGTCTTCGACGGCGTTGACAAAGGGCACGCCGGGCACGAGTAGAAGCACGGCCGCGGCCATGGCCGTCTCCGGCTGGAAAGCCAGCCCGGTCATGCGCAGCAGACCGACCGTCAGGCCGGCGACAAAGGAGGCGAGTGTCGCTTGCAGCAGCGAGTTCAGGTCGCGTAGGGCTAACTCCTGGCGCACCCACATGGCGAGGCTGGCGGCGATCAGCGTCACGCCGAAGACCGGCCAGTCTCCGCCGAACAGCCGGCTGAACGCTGCGCAGGCGAGGCCGACCATCAGCACGGTCAGCCCGCGATTGTAGTGACGAGGGAGGCCGGCAATGCGCACCAGGTCCTGGCGCACCAGAAAGCGGTCGAACTTGCCTTCTTCCACGCGATGGCGCAGGTGGCTCATGGCCGCCACCAGGGTGAGGTTGACGCCGCCGAGTGCGATGCGGCGCGTCTTGGTGCGAAATTCGCCGCGGCTGCTGTGAGAGACGATCAGCGCGTTGTGCGAGACAAAGACATCGCCCCAGTCGCAGCCCAGGCCCGCGCCCAACGAGCGGATGGTTTCCTCTACGCGCTGGCTCTCCGCCCCGTTCTCCATCAGCATCTGACCGGACCAAAGGGCCAGGTTGACGACTTCGGTCAGGGCTTCCCGGTCCAATGCGGGCCGGTCGGCCTGAGCGGGGGCCGG
>JASGTU010000048.1 GCA_030058085.1 Chloroflexota bacterium | reverse complement strand
AGACGCGCGTGCTGTTTGCCCCCCGCGCGGCCTTCTCCCATTCCGCCTCGGTGGGCAGGCGCTTGCCCTCCCAGGCGCAGAAGGCGTCGGCCTGGTACCAATCCACGTAGATCACGGGGTAGTTGGCATAGGTCGGGTTGCCGTAGTAGGAGGCGCGCGTGGACGAACGGCTGGAGTGCGGCGCGGTGCAGGCGCCGGCGTCCACGCAGGCCTGGTAGCGGGCGTTGGTCACCTCGTACTTGTCGATGTAGTAGCCGCTCAGGGTCACCGTGTGCAGCGGCAGTTCGTCGCTGTAGCAGCCGACGGGGTCGTTGCCGCTGTCGCAGCCCATCTGGAAGGGGCCGGCGGCGATGTGGACCATTTCCGCCGGGTTAATCGGCCCCCCGCCGGGCTCTACGTAGATGGTAAGGGTCCGGCTGACCGTAAACGCGCGCAGGCGGATATAGGCATCAACACTGAATTTGATCGTGAACGACTTTCCCGCGTCTGTGGCTGACGGCGTCCACGTGAACACGCCGTCGCTGTATGTAGCGCCCGCCGGCAGCGATTCAGCCTTTGGGAGCTTGCTGTTGATCTCATAGTGGGTGAAACCGGGGACAACGCCGGCTATGGCCACGCCTTTGACGGGCACGCGAATCTCTTCACCCACCTTAGCGTTGATCGTGTCAACCGGATCGAGCGCCCGGAACATCTGGAGCGGGGTGATAAACGGGATCTCTTTTGTACCCGGAATATTGCTCGCCCCCGCCTTGTCGTAGGCGTATTCGACCAGCCCTACGCAGCTATAGCAATCGTAACCCTTCTCATTCGACACCCAGTTGCCCTGACCGTATGCTACGTACCCGCTGTCGAGTTTCTCTACAGCTTTGTCTCGTGCCATAGCCGCCTGGTCTGCTGTAGCCCTAGAGTTTATACCCGCTCCCATGTAAAACTCGCAGCTTTCTTGAAGGAACTGCTCAAAGGTGATGGCATCTACACCTGCCCCTTCGGTCCGCTGACATTTCAATGCTGTTACTTCGTCGTCCAGACGAAAGTTCGACTCGATGACCGTTGTGGTCCCGTTGGCAGTGAGGCCGGCGCCCACAGTCTCTGAGATCATGCCTGTGTGCCCGGTTTTCCAGGTTGCTTTATGGGTCTTGCAGTCATCGTCGGACGTCATGCGCGTCAACACCGCGCCCGCCGGCAGAAACTTGCCCGGTATCTCCATCACCAAATAGAGCGGGCTGTCAATCTTCACCATCCACCAGGAGAAGTGGTTGACTGCGACGACTGCCGTGTTGCGGTCCTTGTCCTGGGATATGACCTCTTGCCATGTCCATTCGCCGGTCGCGCCATCGTACGCCCAGACCTCCAGGAAGTCCTCGTCGTATTCGCCCGTGTCGCCGTATCGAATCGTCAATGTGGCCGGTTGGCTGAATTGCAGACCGCTTGGCTCAAGCAGCACAGCCATCATTCCGTCAAGCGCCATCGCTGTTCCGCTGATGGGGTCGCTCACACTGATTGTGGTGTCCTGCGCCAGAGCGCCAGGCGGCACGTCCAATGTGTAGCTGCCGGCCCCCACCGTACCGCCCTTGTCGGCCTCGATCAGCCGCGTTTTCACCACTGTATCGTCCACGACAGTGACTCTACCCGACTCCCCGGATGCGGTACTGACATAGTAAACGAACGTCCCAACCTGGTTGTACGTGCGCTGGAACTCTCCTCCACTTCCAATCGGCTCCGATGTCCAGTCCTGTGCCGCCGGCGCAAGCTCGGCGGAACTGCTGGCGCCCGCTCCGCCGCCGGAGATCAAGGGCAAGAAGAGCGGGGTCTCCCCCGCCCGGAACGGGCTGCTGCCGACCTGCACCGCTTTCCCGCTGGCATTGTGCCACGTGACCTCGGCGCCGACGGTAACCGTGATCACGGCAGGCGCGAGGCCGTCCGCGGTGATGGTGACGTCAGCGCCGGGTACGGTCGTGTTTTCCGCCGCGCCGGCAGGTGCGACCGCCGCGCTTGCCATCATTAAAACGCTCAACGCCAGGGCGAACGCTATCGCCACGGCTGTACGCCATCGGGGATTCATGCTGCGCTGCTCCTTATATCTGATGCAGTGCGAAGATCAACACTTGCGTCGGAAAATGGCTGTTGGAATCAAGCACACCGCGCTGGGATGCGGCGCTTATCGTTCAGTCTATCACAATCGCGCCGTCTTGTGCGCGGCAATGCCGGTTGCGGGCCACAATTTTCAGAATCTGAGAAAAGCGCACGCAGACAGGCCGGACGGAACCACCTGCCCGGCATCCGCACGCGGCTGCGCTCACTTGGCCTCAAGCCCGAAATGGTGGCGATTGATGCGGGTCTATCAGTTCATGAAGTTGCGGCCATCCTCGACGCCTGGAAGCAGGACGTGCGGCGGGGACGGGCGCCGCCCAGTTTGGGCGCCTGATTATACCGGCTCAAGAACGGGATCACCACGCCGGATGTAGCGCGCCTGCGCCACAAGGACTACAAACCGACGGAGTTCGCGGATGTGATTCTGTGGTGACAGGAAACAGCACACCGCAGAGACCCTTCAGCTTGGCTCAGGGCGAGCACAGAGAGCGCAAAGAAAAGCAACAGCAGGGATAGCTAAGAGTCACGCTTCAGGGCTGGGGCGGATGCGGATGCTGCGCTCCGTGACCACCACGAAGCGGCCCGCCAAT
>JASGTU010000047.1 GCA_030058085.1 Chloroflexota bacterium | reverse complement strand
CCACGCCGGGCAGGCCCACCATATGGTTCTGCAGATTGTATACGCCGTAGACGACGTCGAACCGCTCGCCGACGGACTGCGTAAAGGCGCGGCGCAACCCGCGCGCGGTCATGGCGGCATTGAGGATTACTGCCAGTTCGATCATTCCGGCGCGATAGCCGGGCAGCGTCGCGGCTGCGCCGCCATACGCCGCCTCCAGCGCGGCAACCGCAACGCGCGCCGGCGGCGTCACGCTATCGACGATGGCGCACAAAGACGGCTTATCGGACAGCGCTGCATAATTAGCCGGCTCCAACAGCGCGTCGACTGTAGCCGTCACCGCGCCGCAGCGTGTGTGGCCCAATACGGCCAACAGACGCAGATCGGCCAGGTTGGCGACGGCATAATCGAGGCTGCCCGAGCCTTCGCCGGCGGGTGTATTGCCGGCAACGCGCACGACGAACAGCGCGTTCACCCCCTGCCCAAAGACGAACTCGACCGGAACGCGCGCGTCGGAACAGCCAAGCACAGCGGCGAAAGGCGTCTGCACCGGCGCTACGCCGGCATAGTCGCCCGCCCCCAGATCGGCTGCGGACAAGGGCAGCGTCAGCCGGGCGTCTACATTCGCAGGCGCGTTCAACAGCGCGGCGATCTGCGCTTGGCCTTGCAGCAGATGGCTTTTCGCCTCCTCTGCCGTCTGGGGCCAGGCTCTAGGGTGCGCGTCGGATGGGTTGCACCGCAAGAGAAGTTCGATCACGGCGATTCCTCGGCTTGCGCCAGCGATTGAATGATCTTCTGATCCGTCACCGGGAAGGGATACTCGGCCAGTTGGTCCAGCCTAGCCCAGCGCCAATCGGCGCAGCCCAACGCCTGGGGGACGCCGTCCAGCCACCGCGCGTGAAAGGCGTGCAGCGTAATGCGAAAGTGCGTGTAGGCGTGCCGCACCGTCGTCAGCGGCTCGTGCACCTCGATTTCGACGGCAAGCTCCTCGGCGATCTCGCGGCGCAGGCAGGCTTGCAGATCGGCGTCGTCCGGCTCCAGCTTGCCGCCGGGAAACTCCCACAGCCCGCCCAGCATGCCATCCGCCGGTCGCTGAGCGATCAACAGCGGCGAGGCGTAGGCTTCGCCTTGCCAGATGACGCCCGCCGCCACATCGTAGTGCGGCGTCTTGCGCCGCGGCAGCCTGACCGGACGCTGCGCCTGCGTACCGTGCGCGGCTGCGGCGCACAGGTCGTGCAGCGGGCAGGCCAGACAGCGCGGGCGGCCCGGCGTGCACACCAGCGCGCCCAGTTCCATCAGGGCCTCGTTCACGACGCCGGCTTGCCCTTCCGCGCTTGCTTCCACCAGCGCCCGCGCCATCTCCCACAGCCGCTGGAGCGCGGTGCGTTCGTCGATGGGGCTGTCGATGTCGGCTAAGCGGCTGAACACGCGTTTGACGTTGCCGTCGAGGATCGGCTCGTGCAGCCCGAAGGCCAGGCTGAGGATGGCGCCGGCGCTGTACTCGCCGATTCCGGGCAGTTCGAGCAATTCCCGGCGCGTGCGCGGCAGCCGCCCGCCGTACGTCTCCGCCACGATCTGTGCGGCGCGATGCAAGTTGCGGGCGCGGGCATAGTAGCCTAGCCCTTCCCACGCCTTGAGGACGTCTTGCTGGTCGGCGGCGGCAAGCGCTTCCAGCGTCGGAAAGCGCGCCATCCAGCGCGTGAAGTAGTCTGCCGCCGTGTCCAGCCGCGTCTGCTGCGCCATGATTTCGCTGACCCAGACGGCGTAGGCATCGCGGCGCCCTGCGGGCGCGCCGCGCCACGGCAAGGCGCGCTGCTGCTCGTCATGCCAAGCAGCAAGGCGGCGGGCGATTTCAGCGTAATTCATGGGGACCCGAAAGGAGCGTCAGCCGGCAAAGCGACGGGCGGTCATCCGGTGGGGACTTGCGAAATGAAGCACTGCCCAAGTGACGTGGCGGCGAAGAAGAAGACGATCGCAATCCAAACCCAAATCGGAAATCCGGCAAATGTTTGCCGGGTCTTTTTCTTCTCCGGCAGCGGCTTTGGCAATTCGGTTTGGCAGCGCCAGCAAACATCCTTGTCGTCAGGGTTCCATGTGCCGCATTTTGGGCAGTCCATTGCGCGCTCCTTATTCTGGCAGATTTGCAAAATCGTATCACAGATACGCGCTGCGGGCAAAGGATTCATGTGCATTTGCGTAGGGATTGGGCATACTAATGGACGATGCGCAGACTCAATTGCCGCGGCAATCCTAAGCCGCCGGCAGAGGGGCGCCCCCGAATCAGGCGCGCGCGGCGCCGGGAGCGCCGCCATCCTGGCGGCAAAGGAGCAGGTGAGAATGCCGGTCAAGTTGCCTTGCAGTAATGCGTCAGCAGAATTGCCGGCGATCTCTTGGGCTATCCTCTATACATGGATCGCCCAAGAATTTTGGTAAACCCATCGTTCGGGCGCGGATGGCGGATATGCGCACACGGTGCTATAATGGCGGCAGCAAGCCGCCGGCCTGTGACGCGCTGGGCGCGTTCATCCGCTCCGTGGGGCGTTTTCATCTATACATAGGGCGGGCTTGCATCCTGTTCCGGAATCATCAGCGCGCTCCAAGGTCGCATCATTCTGAACTGAGCAACCATCCGACAATCATCCGACGATGTCGTGGGTTCCGCCGTCGTCTCGTCCACGACCTTGTTGACGCACACGACGTTGACGCACACGACGGCATGAGCGCGACTCTACCATGAAGCCCAGAGGGTGAGCGGTGCCCGCACTGCTGCTGGAATGCCTGACCCCGTTCATCGTGGTGTTTGCGCTGATCGGCGCGGTCATCGTGTCGATACGTAAACGTCCCGACCTGTGGCCGCCGTCGTTCCTGACCTGGGAGCGCACGGCTGAGGCGCGCGTCATCGCCGTCGCCGCTCAGTTGCATACGACCGTCCGTTTGGCGCAGAAGCCCGCCGACTATCTGGGCCCGTTTCATCTGCGCCTGCGCCAGGCGCGGAGACGTTTTGAGCGGTGGGCGGCGCAACCCGGCAACGGGCTCACGCTGCGCGTCCTGATCGTCGCCGCAGTCGTGCTGATCGCCGCCGCGTTCGGGCTGTTAGCGCCCGAGGACTCGCTGTGGCATCGCCTGGCCGCGCCCGCCATCGTCATGACGATCGCGGTCGTTGCCGTCGATGCGCTCTTTCGCATGCGCGGCGACCTGCTGGAAAAGGAACGCGTTATCCGGCAAATGGGCAGCCGCAACAATCACCTGGCGCTCGACGCCGCGCGCACCGTGATCGAGCGCGGCTGGCATCGCGACGGCTCTTTGGCCGGCATCTGCTTTGACCGGGCCGACCTGCGCGACCTTACCATGTCCAGCGCCCGCCTCGCCGGCTCCTCGTTTATGTATGCGGGGCTGCGCGACGCCGAGTTGATGTTCGCCAACCTGCGCTCGGCTCGCCTGGGCAGTTCGGACCTGCGCAGCGCCAACCTGAGCTTTTCCGACCTGGAAAGCGCGGTGTTAGGCCTCGCCGATCTGGAGAATGCTAGCCTGGGGCGCTGCTCGCTGCGCGATGCGCACCTGGAAGGGGCCAACCTGCGTAACGCCTTCCTAGAACATGCCGAGATGGAAGGCGTGCACCTGGAGCAGGCGATCTACGATTCCAAGACGCGTTGGCCGCTCGACTTTATCCCTCCAGCCGACGCCATCAACTGGGACACGCTCGGCGACACTGAACGCGAGTGGTTCCGCCAATGGCGTTGGTATCTCGGCCAAGACTTGGACCCGTAGCCGGCGTGACGGTCAGCAGTTCGTCTCCTTATCCCCCGCACTACTCACTCTTCGCGATTTCAGTTTTTGGAAGGATGCAAGCATGAAACCCAAGATCGGATTCATTGGCGTAGGCATCATGGGCTACCACATGAGCCAGCACCTTATGAAGGCCGGCTACCAGGTCATCGCTTACGATAGGATCAAGGCGGCCACCGACCGCATTGTCGCGCTCGGCGCCGATGAAGGCCTCTCCAGCAAGGATGTGGCCGCGCGCAGCGACGTGGTCATCACCATGCTGCCCGATTCGCCCGACGTCGAAGCGGTCGCGCTGGGCCCGGACGGGATCATCGAAGCGGCGCGCGAGGGGCTGATCTACGTGGACATGAGTACGATTGCACCTGGCACGGCCATCAAAGTGGCCGAGACGCTGGGCGAGAAGGGCGTGCGCTGCCTCGACGCGCCGGTGAGCGGCGGCGAGGTCGGCGCGCAGAACGCAGTCCTCTCCATCATGGCCGGCGGGGCTGCTGACCTGCTGGAAGAAGTGCGCCCCATCCTCGATACGATGGGCAAGACGGTAACCCTGTGCGGCCCCGCGGGCGCAGGCCAGACGGTCAAAGCCTGCAACCAGATCCAGGTGGCGCTCAACTTCGTGGGTATGGCCGAAGCGCTCGTGCTCGGCGCCAAGGCCGGCGTCGACCCGGCCATCATCATCAAGGTGCTCAGCGGCGGCTACGCCCAGACGCGCGTCATGGATGTGCGCGGCCCCAGGGCCATCAAGGGCGATTTCGAGCCGGGCTTCAAGAGCGCCTTCCACTACAAGGACCTCAATATCATCATGCAGACCGCGACCGACCTGCACGTGCCGCTGCCTGCCACCGCGGTGGCGCACGAGTTATTCTCCGCGCTGATGGCCCACGGCCGCGGGGACCTCGACCACTCGGCCGTGGTGACGATCCTCGAAGAGATGGCCGGCGTCGAGGCGCGGACCAAAGAGGAATAGACGGCACAGTCACCCGGAGACACCGCGACCCCTGACGCCGATCAGGGGTCGCGTTCTGTTTGTAGGAGGCGGTCAGTTCACTGCGCGGTGCCGGAGACAGGAATGTCCTGCACCGGCACGTTCAGCACGAGGTCGGCAACACGCACCCAGCCGCCGCCGCGTTGCGGCGTACGCACCTGCACCCAGTCGCCGGCAGCGTCCCGCCCGAACACGGTGAGCGGCGTGTGCCGCGGAACCGCCCCGCTCACGGCCTGGCCTGCGCCGGGACCGGCGCGCAGTTCGACGTCGCGCGTCGTGTAGGCGTAGGACATGGCCCCGTCATAGGGCGAGGTTCCGCTCCAGAAGCCGTGGCGGTTGAGCGCTGCGTCCATCGCCGCCCGGCGAAAGTCGGCGGCGTAAGCCGTATCGGGCGAGTACTCGACCGGCTGCGCCCACCCCTCAGCCACTAACGCGGCGTTCGCCATGGTCCCGTCGCCCAGGTAGACATAGCGCAGCAGGCGACCGTAGCGGTCCGTGTCCGACTTGTCCTTGACGAGGATGACGGTCTGCCCGCCGACCAACTGCCGGTTGGCCTCGGTCGCGGCCTGATAGCCTGGCTGGCCGCGCTCCGGCGTGTCGATCCCCACGTAGCGTACGGTGAGCGTCTCACCGCCCAACAGCACGTCGATCGTGTCCCCATCCGTGATCTTCACGACCAGGGCTTCGTCGCCGGTGATGGCAGGGGCCGGCGTCGCCGCGGTGGTGAAGGTTGGCATCGGGCGGTTGGGCGCAGGGGTCAGCGTTGGCGCGGCAGTTGCTGTGGGCGCAGGCGCGTCCGGCGTGCGTCCCTCGCCCAGGCCGATCACCAGCCCGAAGAGCGTGGTCAACGCTAGAAAGACGACCGTTCCCAGGCAGCCCCATTGCAGCCAGCGTTTCATGCGCTTTTCTCCCCTGTGTACATGCCGTCCATTCTACCGCATCTCTGAAGCCGGTTTGAATCCTCGATCCGGGGCATTTTCGCGCCGCTTAACAAGGGCGGGCGATGTTGCTATACTCTAGACACGGTGACCTGTGATCGCACAGGCCTAGGTTCATACAGAGGTTTGAGCGGATGCGAGAAGAAGCAGGAGTGTACGAATTCGTCGGCATCGGCGAGGTAGCCGAAACAACCACGCATATGCTGGAGCTAAGCCTGCAGCAGGCGTTGCAGCCCGCTTCCCGGCGGGGCGGCGGGCTGGGGCAGGTAGAGCAGTTGGTGTTGCAACAGGCGCGGGACTATCTCTCCACGGTGCGCGAAGGCTTCATGCTGAGTGTGCGCACAACGCAAGTCGGCGACTACAGCGAACTGGGCTACTTGCTCGAACGCGTGCTGACCGATTGGGACCGCTTCAGCGAGGAGTTGGGGTTGGGCCCTGACAGAGAGGACCAGCCGGACCCCCGAACGGAGGCGCCGCTTGTGCCCGAAGGGCTGCGCGTGGAGCGCGTGCGCCGCCAGCTACTGGCTTTCGGCATGGCTGCCGTCGCTATGGGCGCGCTTCCCCGGCTGCCCGCTAAACAGGTGACGTTCCCGCCCAGCTACGGCAAGCCGCCAACCTATTCGGACATCTCGGCCCCGCATACGCCCGGCGAAATGCTATGGCGCATCGAAGAGGTGGAACAGACGTTGTGGCAGATGATGTCGCAGGATATCGTCGAACTCGTGCGGCGGCGCTATGGCCCGCTGCGACGCACCTACGGCTTTTTCGAGGCGAGCGCCTGGCTCACGCGCAAGGAAGCGCAACGTTTCGGCGTGAAGAAGCGGCGTCTCCGGCCCGCCTGACGCGCGGATGCGCCGTCTAGAGGCGCTCCTCACTAGCCGGCGCCACTCGCATCGCCGGGCGCCGCCCATGTTTTCCCTGTGCGGTTGCATCACATTGACGCCAGGCGTTTGGGGCCGCTCCCCTCGCAGAGAACTAGGCTTGGAACAGATAGCGACCGCAACTGGTGCAGACCACCAATTCGTCGCGATTGCTCTGCAGCGCGCTGATGACGCCCGTCGGCATCTGTACGTGGCAGGCCTCACAATCGCCATTCACGACCCGCGCCACCGCGACGCCGCCGCGCCGTCTGCGCATCTGCTCATAGCGGTTGAGCGTATCAGGAGACATGTCCGCGGCGAGCGCTTCTCGCTTGCGCTTCAGCAGGACATAATTCTGCTTCATCTTCGTCTCTTGGACGCGCAGATCGGTCTGTCCGCTGGCCCACTCTTTTTCCAGCTTTTCCAGAGACTGGCGCAGTTCGTCGAGTTGCGCGTCCAGCCCATCGGCGAGCAGCATGGCTTCGACGGCGCTGTCTTCGAGTTGGGCGCGGTGGCGGCGCATCGAGTCGACGTTGGCCTGCAGCGCCTCCAGTTCTTTCGGATTGTGAATCGTGCCGCCCATCAACTGCTCGTCGGCGCTCTGGATGCGCTCCGCCAGCGAGCGCGATTCAAATTCTGCGTCTTTCTGCTTGCCGCGCCAGGACTGAAGCTCGCTTTCCGTTTCAGATACGCGGGCGCGTACCTGGCGCAGTTGCTCAGTTTCGCCCAGCAGCTTCTGGATTTCCAGCAAGCGTTGGCGCACCTTGGCCCACGTCAGGTCAACTTTTTGTAGTTCGTACATCTCTTTCGCGGCATCGCCCACGAATCACCTCCCCCAGTGATCGAACAAACTTGGTTGCCGTCCGGATTGTGATCGATTCCGCCGAACCCTTAGCAAAGATAATAACACCAGCGCGGGGCATTTCCAAAGGTTTGTGCAAGCGCAGCGTCTCTAAGCCCGCCAATTCCGGCTCATCACGCCTGACTCGTGACGCCTGACTCGTGACGCTTGACTCGTGACGCCTGTAAAGCATCATCGCGTTTTGTCGTCTCTACCCCCATGTTGCCCGCCGGCGGCAACGCGGGTATGATCCCGCCTATGGGCGCCATCAGTCGCGGCAACGGGCAAAACGCACAACCCAATCTCCAGCGCCAGGCCGCGATCGTGACCGTCTTCATCGCCGCGCTCTGGCTGGTCGAGGCGCTGGATTTGCTTTTCTGGCGCGGCGATCTCGACGCCTTCGGCATCCGCCCGCGCACTCTTGCCGGCCTGTTGCGCATTCCCGTCGCCCCTTTTCTGCACGCCGGTTTCGGCCATTTGATCGCCAATACCATGCCGCTGCTCATCCTCTGCTGGCTGGTATTGCTGCGCGGCCTGCGCGATTTCGTCGACGCCACCGTGCTAGCCGCGCTGATCAGCGGACTGGGCATCTGGGCCTTCGGCGCGTCCAACTCGATTCACATCGGGGCAAGCGGGCTGGTCTTCGGCTACCTCGGCTATCTGACGGCGCGCGGCTATTTCGAACGCAGCCTCGTCGCCGTCTCGCTTGCGGCGGCGGCGCTGCTGCTCTATGGCGGCCTGCTGATCGGCGTCCTGCCCAGCCGTGCCGGCGTCTCGTGGCTCGGTCACCTCTTCGGCTTTCTGGGCGGCATCCTAGCCGCCTACCTACACGCGCCGCGCCGAGATTGACACCCTTTTTCGCCCATGCCATACTCCTTGTAGGCCCGCAAACGACAGCGGTCCGCAACCAACCCCATTCGCCCGGGAGGCCAACCTATGCAAGCGGACGGTCAGACCCCGTGGCAGCCCCTGCCGCGTGAGGACGTCATCAAAGCGCTGGAACGCAACAACCCGCCCCGCATCCCCCTGGTGCGCGCCAAGTGGTGGGGAGAGGGTTTCTCCGAACTGCACAGCGAACGGCTTGCCCGCTTCGACCTCTACGCCGAAGACGCGACCATGTTGCTCATCGAGCCGGTCATCTTCGAGCGCATGAATCTGTCCTGGCCCGTCATCGCCGAGGGCGCGCACGATGCGCGCGTGGCGCTCGACGACTGGGCCAAACTTGACGAGTTCATCGACAAGCTGCCCGACCCGGAAAACGACCCGCAGATGGATGCGCTGGTCGAGCAGGCGACGCAGGTGCGCGCCCGCGGCCAATACCTCATGTTCGGCTGGTGGCGCCTCTTCTTCGAGCGTCCCTGGGCGATTCGCGGCATGCAAAACCTGCTCATGGATTACTACCTCTACCCCGAACAGGTCCACCGGCTGCACAGCGCCCTGTGTGACCTCTACATCGCCTACTTAGACCGCGGCGTGCGCGAGCTGCGCCCCGACGGCTTCTGGACAAGCGACGACCTGGGCCACCAGAAGCAGCTCTTTATGAGCCCCGATACCTATCGGGCGCTGATCAAGCCCTATTACCTGCGCATGGGGGCCTGGCTCAAGGCGCACAACCTGCACTGGTGGCTGCATTCGTGCGGCAACAACACCGCCATCCTCGACGACCTGATCGAAGCCGGCGTCGACGTCTTCCACCCGGTGCAGAAGGGGACGATGGAGTACGCTCAGGTCGCGCGCGACTATGGGGATCGGCTCACCTTTCTCGCCGGCTTCGACGTGCAACACGTGCTGCAGGAAGGATCGCCCGAGGAGGTGCGGGCCGAGGTGCGCCACATCGTCAATACCTTCGACCGGGCCGGCGGCGGCCTGTGCATCGCCGCGGGCAACGGCATCCTGCCCGGCACGCCGCTTGACAACGTCGAGGCTTTCCTGGACGAGGCTTTGCGCTATGGCGCAGCGCATCGCCAGCAGATGGCCCGGCAGTTGGCCTAGCCGCGCCTGGCAACCGTAGGAAAGGAGCGCAACTTGATGCCTACATGGCTGAAAATCACACTGGGTGTTGTGGGGATCGTCGCCGCCGGCACGGCCGCGGCATTGTGGGCCGGGTCGGCGCGTTGGCAGCGCGCTACCGGTCAGGCCGTGGATTCGCTGCTCCAGGCGACGCTCCAGGGGGGAATCGGCGCAGTCGATTTCGCGACGCTGGATCAATTGCCGCCGCCCGTCGCCGCCTACTTCCGCTTTGCCCTCACCGACGGGCAGCCGCTCGTCAAGTCGGCGCGCATCACGTCGACCGGACAGTTCAATACGGGCGAATCCGCCGGCAGTTGGGCCCCGTTCGAGGCCGTGCAGGTTTTCACCTCACAGCCGCCCGGCTTCATCTGGAACGCGGCCATCCGCATGGCCCCGCTCATGGACGTGCGCGTGCGCGACGGCTATGAGGGCGGGCGCGGCTCGATGTTCGGCGCCATCGCCGGCATCATGCCGGTCATAGACCAGTCGGGCGCCCCGGAACTCAACGCCGGCGCGCTGATCCGCTACTTGGCCGAAGCGGTCTGGCTGCCTACGGCGCTGCTGCCCGCCAATGGCGTCGTCTGGACGCCCATCAACGAGCGCGCCGCCCTGGCGACGCTGTCCGACTCCGGCGTTACCGTGTCACTGGAATTCCACTTCGACGACGCCGGCAGATTGACGCGCATCTACACGCCCGCTCGCCCGCGCGAGGTCAACGGCGCGTACGAGATGGCCGCGTGGGAAGCTAGGTTTGAACGCTACGAGGCGCGCGACGGCATGCAGATCCCCGTCGAAGCGATCGTGGAATGGCAGTTGCCGGACAAGACCCTGCCCTACTGGAAAGGGCGCATCGTCGAGACGGAATACGATTTTGGCCCGTGACAGGCGCAAGGAGCCCTCGCCATGACCGCCATGCCGCCCCTCATCACGCCGCGCTTGATCATCCGCCCCTTCGTCCTGGATGATCTGGACGCCTATTGCCGCTTGCAACAGGCGTCCGCAGAAGGCGTACTCTCGCCGGGCGAAGGGGTTGCAACGCGTGAGCAATGCGCCGAATGGCTGCGCTGGGCTGCGGCCAATGCTGTGCAGTTGGCGCAACTTCACCAGCCGCCATATGGCGACCGCGCGGTGACGCTGCGCTCTAGCGGCGAGTTGATCGGCGCCTGCGGTCTGGTCCCTTGTATTGGCCCGTTCGAGCAGATCCCCGAAGTGGCGGGGGGGCCGGTCTCCGCACCGCTCAAAACGGCAAGCGCGGAAGTGGGGCTGTTCTACATGATCTCCGCCGGGCAGCGGCGACGCGGCTATGCCAGCGAAGCGGCCCACGCATTGATCGACTACGCCTTCGGAGAATTGCGCATCCATCGCGTCATCGCCACGACGACCCACGACAACACCGCTTCGCAGCGCGTCATGCGGCGCTTGGGCATGCAGATCGGGCGCAATTCCTTCCCCGACCCGCACTGGCTGCAGGTGGTGGGCGTACGCGTCAACCCCGCCGCTAGGCCTGCCGAGATGAGCGCTTCATAGGGGCGCCGTCCCTGGCGCTCGCCGCGAAAACGGCGATGCTACAGACCGCCAAGACGCCGCGGCTACATAGAGAAAAGAGCCATCCGTGGAGTTTACCGCTTTCCGGATGGCCGCAAACCAAAAACAAAAAAGCCGGCCCCATCTTCTGGAACCGGCTTTTTCTTTATTTTATTGTGGCGTGCGTCGCCGTCGGGCTTAGTGCGCCAACCGCTGTAGAGCGGGAGTGTTTGCCTGTCGTTGTCGCCGGCCGTTCAGCAGTTCCTGAACCATGCGGCGCATCCGAGCCACCGGTCCCGGCTGCCCAACTGCAAGCGACCGAACCAGGTATTCATGCTGAGCTTCGCGCAGGAGTTCCGCCTGGCGCACGCGTGCCATATCAATAGTCTGCATTTGTCCGTAATCCATCAGTCACCTCCACACGAGCTAACCTCGTGAATTTAGCAGATCTCGCTGCTGACGCCTGCAAGACTTGTCCCGCCTACACAGGTTTCCTGATCGGCGCTGAGGCGGGGCTCCGCGCTGCGTCCTGATTGCGCCTGCACGAAGCGACGCACTGCGCCGGCCATGCGGGCGACCCGGCTTGGGCCGCGATGGTTCATGCTCACACTTCGAGCCAGCCGGTAGGCTTCGGCCGCGCGCAACATATCCTGTTGGCGTTCCTTCTCGACTGCCCAACTCGCCATATCCCAACTCATGGCCGTTCCCTCCTTGCCGCTTAGCGCTTTTGCGCCACTTGCACACCGCGAGCGAGCGGTGTATATTGTGTGCACCTGTGTGAGTCGCACAGGCATCCACAAAGATACCACACAGGAATCTGTTTGTCAATACCCAATTGTGCGTTTCTGTGTCAAATTGTGTAGTATTGTGTATCTCTTGGTGTGAGCATTATGTCGCAATCGCCCGAATTCGCGTTACCCGCTTGTGCAACAGCGCTGGCGCAGTCATTGCGCGCCGATCCGACGCCCGAATTGGCGCCGGCTGAGGCCGAATTACTCTGGAAAAGGGGCGAAGCTGTCGCCGCGCACCTAGCCCGCTGGGGGGCTTCCGACGCGCTGCTTTCCGCCGGCGTTTTGCATGGATTTGTGCAACATAACGCACTGTCCGCCCGCCGCGCCGGTGAGGTTTGCGGGCCGCGCGCCGAGGAGATCTGTGACGAATATACACACATATTGTGTAAATATGTGGATTCCGACGGGCGCGGCAAATCGCGCGCTCGCCAGCGCGTTCTCCATTTCGCCGCCGCCTACCAAGACCCGGAACTTGCCTTTCTGGCCGCCGCCATCCTCTGGGAACGCTTCTTGGCGGCGCGCAGCGGGCGCAGCGGGCACCCGCATCTCTACCTCGACGAGGGACGCTCGCTGCTCAGCCCCTTCTTGGGCATGCTCGGCATGCATGCACTCAAGGAAAAAGTGGACTTGTGGATGTGGCGCACGCAGGAAGCGGACGTGGCGCGCGTCGAGGCGATGCAAGAACGCGCCTATGCCGCCGTCGTCGCCGCGCTGGCGCCTCGCTTTCCCGTCGACGCCATCCGCCGCCGCCATGACACCGTGGGAGAATGCTGCGACCCCATCCGTGAACGCGGCCGCTCCGCACAATGGCAGCGCCACCTGGACGTTACGCTTCTGGCCGACTCGGCGGAGGAATGCTATCGCGCCCTCTACTGGCTGCACAGATCGTTCCAGCCCATCGACGGCGCCTTCTCGGATACGCTGGGCGAAGGGCGCATCGACGGCACGCGCGGCCTGCATACATCGGCCAACCTGGACCTCTCCGGTCAGAGCGTGCGCGTCAACTTCCGCGTCTGCACGCCCGACATGGAGGAGATCAACGCCTGGGGCTTGGCCGCGCTGCACATGCGCCGCCGCCTGCACGCCGGCCTGCCGCATGCCTGGTGGAACGAGGCCGCGGAGGGCCGTGCGCAGATCGCGTCCGCTCCCGCCGGGTCGCTGCCCGAAACCCTCTACGTCTTCAGCCCGCAAGGCCAGTTGTTCCGTTTCCATCGCGGCTGCACCGTCGTCGATTACGCCTACAACGTACACACCGACCTGGCTGACCAGTGCGAAGCATTTTACGTCAATGACGAGCTGGTCGAACCGAACACCCCGCTGCATCATCTCGACCTGGTGGCGCTGCAGCACGACGCCCACGCATCCGGCCCGACGCAAGTTTGGCTCAACGCCGCGCACACCGGCCGCGCCCGCACGGGCATCGAGCGCTTCCTGCGCCGGCGCAGCCGCGGCGTAGACCAGGGGCAGCGGCTGCTGGACGGGCGGCGCAAGGAGATGGAAGACCACTACGGCTTCAATGTGCCGGAGCACCGCATCGCCGAAGCCACCGTCCAGGCCATGCGCCGCCTCAAGTTGGCCCGCGTCGAGGATCTGCTGGCAGACATCGCGGCCGGGCGCATCGTCGCCGACCAGATCCTCCACCCGCTCTTTGCCGACGAGATCGTGCGCCAAGTGCGGCTGCCGCGCGCCTTAGGCGTGCGCCCCGCTCAGGTGCAGGTGTCGCAATGCTGCCGGCCGCGTCCCGGTGACGACGTCGTCGGCCTGCCCACCCGCCGCCAGGGGGAGATCGTCCGCCTGCGCCTGCATCGCGCCGATTGCCCGCGCGTCCAAGACGGCGGCGAGGCCGTGCCGCTCGCCTGGCGCCTGCAGCCGCGGCTTAACACGCTGGCGCAGGTCGAATTGACCGGTCACGACGAAGACGGGTTGCTCGGCGACGCCGTGCGCCAGATCTACATCAAACTGCCGCGCGTCACGCTGCACCGCGTCGAGGCCGTCGCCCGCCACGGCGTCGCCCGCCTGCGCTTTAACCTGGAGGCCGAGAATCAGGAGGTCATCGACGAGATCGCGACGGCGCTGCGCACGCTGCCCAACCGCACCATCGCCGAGGTGCGCGCCATGCGCCTGCCGCCCTCCGAGCTGGAGACGATGATGCACGTGGGCAACAGCGGCGGCTTCAACCCCTACAGCCGCCTGCCCGTGCACGAACAGGCCATGTTCTTCGGTCGCTCGCGCGAGCTCGAACAATGCGCCGAATGGCTGCGCGCCGGCTCGGGCAACATCTGGCTGATCGGCCAGAAGCGCGTGGGCAAGACCTCGCTGCTGCTCTACCTCAAGCGTCACTACCTGAACAACCAGGGCTATGTGCCCGCCTTTGTCGATTTTCAACTGCTGGGCAACCTAGCCGAAGGCAACCTCTTCTACGAGATCGCCAACGCGGTCTACACTGACTTGCAGACCGATCCGCGCGTCGCCGCGTTGGACGCGCCGCTGCGCGCCCTGTTCGATCACCAGCCGCCGGCCCAGTTCATCGCCTACCTGCGCAGCATTCAAAGCCGGCTCGGCGCCAATCGCCTCGTCCTGCTCCTAGACGAGTTCAGCCGTACCACCGACGCGCATCTGCAAGGCCAGCTTGACCCCAATTTCTTCGACGCCTGGCGTGGCGTGCTGCAGGCCATCTTGCCCCGCATCTGTTTCATCACGGTCGTGCAGCAGCAGACCTACGACGCCCTCTCGCAGCGCGCCCAGCACCAGTCCGGCGACCCGAGTTGGCGTCTGATGGAGCTGGGCGAAAAGCTCGTCCTCAAGTCGCTGGACGACGAAGACGTGCGCCGCCTGATCGAATGGCCGATGCGCAACTTTGTGGAGTTCTCGCCGGAGAGCGTCGCCTATGTGGCAAGCCTCACCGGCGGCAACCCGTTCCTTATCCAAGCCTTCTGCTTCAAACTGGCTTCGCACATGGCGCGCCAGGATCGTCGCCGCGTGGAGTGGGCGGATATCGACGCAGTGCGCGTGGACTTCATGCAGCCCAGCGAGAGCGTGTTCGCCCACTTCCTGGACATGATCCGCGGCAACGCCGTGCAGGTGTCGCAGCAACTGGCGCTGCTTGCGGGGCAGAGCGAAGACGGCGAAGTCACCCGGCAGGCGCTCGCCGCGGCTTTGCCGGACATGCCCGATGACAGACTGGCGCATACGCTGCGCGAACTCACCGATTCCGACATCCTGGTGCAGATTGCGCCGGATCGTTGGCGTTTTGCCGCACGGCTTTTCCAGCAATGGATGGCGCTGAATCCGGCCTAGCCGCTGTAATGAAGACGCGATGGCGCAATGACAACGCAATGACAACGCAATGACGACACGATAGGGGGCGTCATGGACAGGCAGCAGAACCAGTTCTATGGACGCGAGCGGCTGATCCGCGAGATCGTCTCCGGCGCGCTGGCCCCCCAGCCCGCCAGCTACTCGCTGGTCGGCTCCAAGTTGGCGGGTAAAAGCAGCCTGCTCGAATACCTCGCCTCGCCTGACGGGCCGCTCTTGGGCGATGACAGCGCCGACCTGCGCCCCTACGCCTTTCAAGATGCCGGTCGCATCGTCGTCACCCAGATCGACTGCGCCTGGCAGGAAGCGCAGCAAGACCTGCTCGTCTTTCTCTGCGATCGCCTGATCCGCCAGCTTCGCACCGTCGAGCGCATCGACCTCGACTGGGCCGCGGTAGAGGGCCAGTCATCCGCCAGCCGCCGCATCTGGCAGATCAGCCGTCAACTCAACCACATGGGCTACCGGCTGATTCTGCTCATGGACAACTTCGACGCCGTGTTCCAGAACCAACTGCTGACGCCGGACGCCATCGACGAACTGCGCCCGCTCACGCTGGAGACCGCGCTGGTCGTCGCCACGGAGCACCCGCTGCACGACCTGGACCGCGAACTGGCCGCGTCGCCCCTCTTCAACGTGATGACACAACTCTTTGTCGGCCTGATCGAGACGGAAGCGGCGCTGCACTGGGTGCACGCCTATTGCGCAGCCTATCCCGACATCCTCCCCGCCTGCGATGACCTGCTGGAGTTGACCGGCTGCCACCCGTTTCTGCTGCACCGGCTGGGCGATATTCTCGCCGAAGTCCAGACCATGCTGGCCTCTCGCCAACCGCTCGGCGCCGAGCATATGCCGCTGATCCGGCTGCGGCTGGCGGAGCATGGCCGGCTGCTCTTCGCCACCCTGTGGCGACGGCTGCAAGCCCCGCCCCCGCGCATCGAGCCGGCCGCGGTCATGGCGCTGCTGGGTCGCTTGCTCGCCGCGCCGCTGCCGCTCAACGAAGTGACCCAAGAGCAGTTCGCTCCCCTCAACTGGCTGATCAACCAGGCGATGGTCATCTACGGCGCCCCCGGTTACCAGCTCTTCTCCTCGCTCTTTGCCGAGTTTCTGCGGGTGCGCGCCGGCGATGCCGCTGCGACCGGCGCCGCCGGCAACGCCAATCGCGGCCAAGCCCCCTTCTTCGACAGCTTGACCAAAACCGAGAGCGCGCTGCTGCGTTATTTCCAGACGCATAAACACGAGGTCGTCTCGCCCGAGCAACTGCTGGCGGACGTATGGAAGCGGCCCAACGCATCCCCGCGCCGCGTGCAAGAGGCGATCCGCCGCCTGCGCCTGCGTCTCGACGAGGCCTCGCCGCCTCTCGGCGTCATCGAGAACGAGCGCGGCCGCGGCTATCGCTATGTGCCCGCCCGCGCCGAACGCTGACCTCTCCGGCTTGCGGCGAATTTCGCCGTACCCCTCCCGCTGGTCTATCATACAGAACATTGTGAACGCACAGCCTGAACGCGCCGGGCAGTCCGGCCTCCTCCCATTTCGCCCCATCGTGTTGATCAAAGGGGCCGGCGACCTAGCCACCGGCGCGGCTGTGCGCCTGCAGCGCAGCGGCTTCGCCGTGGTCATGACCGAGATCGAACGCCCGTTGGCTGTGCGGCGTATGGCCGCTTTCGCCCAGGCCGTCTTCGACGGCAGCGTGCGCATTGAGGACGTGCGCGGGGTGCGCTGTACGCCGGACGAGGTTGATACGCGCCTAGCCGCCGGCGACATTCCCATTCTGGTCGACCCGGAAGCGCAGGCGCTGCGCCTATTGCGGCCCGCGGTCCTCGTCGACGCCATCATGGCCAAACGCAACACCGGCACTCGCCGCGACGACGCGCCCTATGTGATCGCGCTCGGCCCCGGCTTCCGCGCGGGGGAGGACTGCCACGCCGTGATAGAGACGAATCGCGGCCACTACCTTGGCCGCGTGATCCGGCAGGGCGGCGCACAGCCGGATACCGGCAACCCGGGTGTGCTGCCCGGCGCTGCGGCTAACGCCTCTCGGGTGCTGCGCGCGCCGGTCGACGGCTTCGTCGTCCCTTCATTCGAGATCGGCGACCGCATCGAGCCGGGCCAGACCGTCGCCGCCATACAGGGGACGAACGGCGAGACCGCGCCTGTCGTCGCGCCGTTCGCCGGCATTCTGCGCGGCCTTGTGCATCCCTCCGTGCCCGTGACCGCGGGCATGAAGATCGGCGACCTCGACCCGCGCGCCGAGCGCTCTTTCTGCTTCACCGTGTCCGACAAATCGCTTGCCATCGGCGGCGGCGTGCTGGAAGCGATCCTCTCTGCGGTTCATGGCTCGCTGTTGCCGCCGCTCATGCGCACCGCACAGAAACCTGATACAAATTGACCATGAATCTCTTTGCCGTTCAGGGTATGCCGTCCATCAGGCCGGGGGATGACCTGGCCGCGCTGATCGTGCAGCAGTTGCACGCCGCGGGCGAGAAGCTGCTGCACGGCGACATCGTCGTGGTTGCGCAGAAGATCGTCAGCAAGGCCGAAGGCCGGCTGGTGAAGCTGAGCGAGGTCCAACCCGGCGAGCGGGCGCAGGAACTGGCGCGCATCACCGGCAAAGATCCGCGCGTCGTCCAGGTGATCTTGGACGACAGCCGCGCCGTGATACGGGCGCGGCGCGGGCTGCTCGTGGTGGAGCAGAAGGGCGGCTGGATCTGCGCCAACGCCGGCGTGGACCGCAGCAATATCGCGCCCGAAGACGGCGAGCCGCTGTTGGCGCTGCTCCCCGCGGACCCGGACGCCAGCGCCGAGGGGCTGCGCCGCCGCTTCGCCGAACTGACCGGCGTTACGCCTGCCGTGCTCATCATCGACAGCCACGGCCGCGCCTGGCGCATCGGCACAGCCGGCGTCTGCATCGGCTGCGCAGGCATCCCGCCGCTGTGGAACCAGCGCGGGCTGCACGATCTCTACGGCTACGAGTTGGTGAGCAGCGAGGAATGCATTGCGGACGAACTGGCCGGCGCGGCCAGCTTGCTCATGGGCCAAAGCGACGAAGGCCGCCCCGCGGTGATCGTGCGCGGCTATGCGCCGCCCGCCCAGGCGCAACCCGCCCCCGCCGTCGCCATCCAGCGCCCCGCGGCGCAGGACGCGTTCCGGTAACGTCCTGCACGCGCCGAAAACCGCGCGCCCGTCTTGAATTTCCCCCTCCTTCTGTGCTAGACTTGGGGCAACATCGGACAGACGGAAGGGCAGTTTTCAGACAGGAGGCGTTTCTGGATAGCAACACACTGGCGCATACGATCGTCGATATCGTTGAGGAAAAGCAGGCGATGGATATTGTGCTGCTCGACGTCCGTGAGCAGACGTCCATCGCCGACTATTTTGTGATCGCCACGGTCGACAACGAACGGCAAGCGCGCGCCATCGAAGCAGAGATGTTGCAAAACCTGAAGGTCGAGCAGAACATCCGCCCGTTGAGCTTCGAAGGCGTGGGCGAAACCGAGGTCGGCGGCTGGGCGCTGCTCGATTATGGCGATGTGATCGTCCACCTCTTCACCGAAGAGACGCGCAGGTTCTACAACCTGGAAGAGTTGTGGAACAAGGCGAACGTCGTCGTCAAGGTGCTGTAACGGGCCTATAGACCAGCTTCGCGCGCAGACAAGCGCATATCCAACGCAAAGGCGACCCCGCACGAGGTCGCCTTTGCGCATTGACGGTTGCGTTACGTCGCGGCCGCCCGCCTATCCCTCCAGCGTGCTGGTGTCGCCGGCGGGCTGGCCCATGACTCGCGCCTTGAGCAGGCGGCGCATGATCTTGCCGCTGCGCGTCTTGGGCAGCGACTCCACAATTTCGATCACCGCGGGCACGGCGATGGGGCCGACCTCGTGGCGTACATGCGCCTTGAGCGCATCCGTCAGGGCCAAGTCGCCCGTTTCGCCGGATTTGAGAATGCAGAAGGCGTGGATGGCATGGCCGCGCAGTTCGTCGGGCACGCCAATCACCGCCGCCTCTGCCACGCTGGGATGGCTGACCAGCGCGCTTTCGACCTCGGCTGTGCCCAGGCGATAGCCGCTGACCTTGATCACGTCGTCCATGCGCCCGATGATCCAGAAGTAGCCGTCCTCATCGCGACGTGCGCTGTCGCCGGTGAAATACCATTCCTGGCTCGAAAAGTCGGACCAGTAGGTCTGGCGGTAGCGATCCGGGTCGCCCCAGACGGTGCGCGCCATGCCGGGCCAGGGATGCTTGACGACCAGGTAGCCGTCCTCGTTGGGGTCGCAGGTCGCGCCGTCCTCGCGTACGACGTCGGCCTCGACGCCGGGGAAGGGCAGGGTAGCGCTGCCGGGCTTGAGCGGCGTCACCGGCGCGGGCGTGATCATAAAGCCGCCCGTCTCGGTCTGCCACCACGTATCGATGATGGGACAGCGCTGCTTGCCGATGACGTTGAAATACCAGCGCCAGGCTTCGGGGTTGATCGGCTCGCCCACGGTCCCCAACAGACGCAGACTGCTCAGATCGTGCCGCGCCGGCCAGGCTTCGCCGAAACGCATCAGCCCGCGGATGGCGGTCGGCGCGGTGTAGAGGATGGTGACGCCGTACTTCTCGACCAGGTGCCACCATCGGTCCGGGTAGGGGTAGCCGGGCGCGCCTTCGTACATGAAGCTGGTCGCCCCCAGGATCAACGGGGCGTAGACAATGTAGCTGTGGCCCGTGATCCAGCCCGGGTCGGCCGCGCACCACCAGCGGTCTTCCTCCTTGATGTCGAAGGCGAACTTGAGCGTAGCGGCGATGTGTACCTGATAGCCGCCGCACGAGTGCATCAGCCCCTTGGGCTTGCCTGTGGTGCCGCTCGTGTAGAGGATGAAGAGCGGGTCTTCGGCGTCCATTGGCTCTGTGTTGCAATAGGGGCCGGCGATGGGCAGCGCGGCCAGCTCGTGCCACCAAAAGTCGCGGCCCGCCTCCATGTTGACCTGCTGGCCCGTGCGCTTGAGCACGATCACGCGCTGCACGATCGGGCTGTGCTGGATCGCCTCGTCGGTGATGTCCTTCAGGTTGACGGTCTTGCCGCGCAGCCAGGCCCCGTCGCACGTCACGACCACTTTGCTTTGCGCGTCCTCGATGCGGTCGCCCAGCGCGCGTTCGCTGAAGCCGCCGTAAACCACGCTGTGGATGGCGCCGATCTTGGCGGTCGCCAGCATGGCGATGGGCAGTTCCGGCACGCGGCCCATATAGATGGTGACCGTATCGCCCTTGCGCACGCCCATGCTCTTGAGGATGTTGGCGAAGCGGTTGACCTCTTTCCATAGCTTGAAGTAGCTGTAAGTGCGCTGCTCGCCGTCCTCCCCTTCCCAGATCAAGGCCAGCTTGTTCTTGCGCCAGCTCTTGATGTGCCGGTCCAAGGCGTTGTGCACAATGTTGATTTTGCCGCCGGTGAACCACTTGTAAAAGGGCTTCTCGCTAACGTCGAGCGTCTGCTCATATGGCTCGTACCAGTCCACCAACTCCCGGGCTTGCGCATCCCAGAAGGCGATAGGGTCGGCTGCGGCCTGTTGGCGCAGGCTCGAATAGTCGGGTACCGTGTAGTTGGCGATTGTTTCGGGACGCGGGCGATAGACTTCACTCTTGGCTGCGGTAGCGTCGAACCCGTCCGACATCTGTTCCTCCTCCTCTGTGTTCTGCTCGGGCATGCGGCCCAAGGCGCCATGACGACGGCTATTCTAGTGTAGGCCGCGGCGAGCGTCAAACAGGTTTTTGGGAAAGGAGGGGGTAGTCTTGTGCTGTTGTAACATCAAGCGCCCCACTACTTGCCGTGGTTCTTGCCACAACTTGTAATGAGGCGCCGGCTCTACTACGCGTAGCAGTACGCCAGGAGGGATTCGAACCCCCGACACCTAGTTCCGAAGACTAGTGCTCTATCCACTGAGCTACTGGCGCAGATCAGACGTTGTGTAGTGTACTCGCTCCGCCTGCCCAAGTCAAACAAAACCCGCCCTTCAACCGGGCAAGCGACCGGCGATTTACCCCTCGTGTTGTCGCCGGAAGGCCGCCGCATAGCTGCGCAAGGCGTCCTCGGCATTGACGTCGTGCTCGTGCGCTAGGGCGACAGCCGCCCACAGCAGTTTGCCCACGGCCTCGGCGTCGGGGCTGTCGCCGAGCAGCTTCACCAGCGGCGGCAGCGAGCGGGCCAGCGCCTGCCGATCCAGCAGCCCGACCTTCGCCGCCTTCTTCTGCAAGGCGCGCGCCTTCTCTAGCGCAGGCAGATGTGCGGGCACGCCGTCCAGCGGACCCGCCGCGGCCTGCCCGTTGGCCTTGCGTTCCTCTGCCTTGATGGCGTCCCAGTTCGTGAGCACCTCGCCTACGCCGGCGACCTCGGTCTCGCCGAAGACATGCGGATGGCGACGGATCAGCTTGGTCACGATGGCGCGCATGACGTCGGCCATGTGGAAGCGCTCCTCCTCTGTCGCGATCTGCACCATCATCGTCGCCACCAGCATCAGGTCGCCCAGTTCCTCGGCGATGTGCAGGCTGTTGTCCGACCCGTCCGCCTCCAGGTCAATCGCCTCCAACACCTCGGCGCATTCGCCCAGCAGGTCCTGGCGCAGGCTCTCCAACGTCTGCTCGCGGTCCCAGGGACAACCCTCCGGCGCGCGTAGATGCGCCACGATCTCCTGCAGATCCGTAAAGCTGCCGTTCTCGTCCAGCGGCGGCACAACCAGGCTCGTCAGGTGATCGAAGTCGTCGCTGCGGTCCAGTTCGTAGAGCGGCAGACGGCGCACCTGTTCCTGCGGCGTGCCCGCGGCGCGGATCACCGCCACCGTGTGGTCGTCCGGGTAGGCGTTGAGCAGCGTCAGCTTGACATCCGACGCCAGCCAGCGCGCGTAAAGTTGGCCGACCAGCAGCGGGCGGCTCACGTCCGCCTTGGGGTGGTGCTGCTTGGCGAGGAGCATGGCGTCCACCACCTGCCCGCCATCCATCAGGTCCACGCCCACGGCGGCGAATGT
This sequence comes from Chloroflexota bacterium, assembly GCA_030058085.1. Classification (GTDB taxonomy): domain Bacteria; phylum Chloroflexota; class Anaerolineae; order Caldilineales; family Caldilineaceae; genus JASGTU01. Next base: position 555 of record JASGTU010000047.1, on the reverse strand, counting down.
GGGCGGCACGAAGCTTAGCCCGCCTGTGACGGAGACGCTCAGCCCGGCCTCCGTCGCGGCCGCCTGAATCAGTGGCGTCGTCGCCTCGCCCACCCAGGGATGGCCCGGTACGGCGTAAGTTACGCCGCCCGGCTCGCGGCCTAACGCTACGACGCGCTGCGTGATGGCGGCGTAGACCGCGGCGAACTCGTCGTGCTGCTCGTAGAGGTCGTCGAAGCTCTCGATGTCCGTGATTTCGGCCAGTTGCGCCAGGCAGGGATGTTGCCGCGTGCGCGCCACCACGCGACCGCCCGCGGTCAGCAGTTGCCAGGCAGCCAGGGTCAAGTCCTCCAGCGCGCCGGGCCCCAGCCCGACGATGCGAATGTCCGCATCCGTCGGCGGCGCCAATTGCGACATGGGCGCTATCTGTTTGTTTGCCTGTTTCTCCGCCTGCTTCTCTGCCATCCGATCCTTCCTTCGTCCCCTCGGCTAGACCCTTGCCCGTGTGCTTCGCCGTGATCGCGGCGAAGCACAGCGTCTCCGTTCTACACATCCGATTCTGACGCACAAGCCCCC
>JASGTU010000046.1 GCA_030058085.1 Chloroflexota bacterium | reverse complement strand
GGGCTCGGCGCCCCCTGCCTTTTTACCAGGTAAGGCTTGCTGGCAACGAGCTTTGCTACAAGCTCATCGACGCCATGCACCGCATCTCCGTCCACCTCAATCTCGTCTGTTGGCAGCAACCGCATGGCGTCTTCTACGTCCACAAAACCCGCGTTGCTGGCAGCGGTGGTCACAGCTGAACGGATCAGCGCATCGCGGCGGTCGGCTTCAGCCTTGGCATACTTGGCCTGAAGCGCCTCAAAATCGGCCTGCAGCTTCTCCGCTGCCGTCATCGCCTCTCGCTTGCGCGCCTCTTCCGCTTCCTGATACTGCCTGAGTTCAGCGCGGTACTTGGCGGCCTCTTTGCGCGCTCGCGCCAGCTCTGCCTTGATAGCGTCGGCGTCCAGCGTCGGCGCTTCCGGCTCATGGTCTGTGGATTCCGTCACGGCAGGCTCCTGGCCTACCGGCTCTGTGGGCTCCTGGCCCATGTCTCTGTCGCTCATTGGACCTCCTGGGTCATCGTGTATTGGTCAACTCCGCCAGCGTCGCCACTCGCGGAGAATCGCCCCAAACGTCACTGTGTGCTGTGCGTCGCAGCGCGCTCAAGTCGAATGCGCCACGGCTCCACGCGTCGTATCGCTCGGCGCCCATCATCTCGCGCTGGCGCTCCGGAGGCAGCGTCTCAAACCATTCGCGTCCCGTCTGCCATTGCGGGGGTTCCCGGCCAACCAGTATAGGCACTGCAACACAGCGTCCGTTAGGATGATCTGTAAGGTCGCTAGCCAGATCAAAGGTCTCGCCGTCGCTCATCAGACACGCCAGACATGTGCGCCCGTCTTTGGCTGCCAGACGACGGAATCCCGATACAACGTTGCTCTCTCGATAGCCCTCGACTGTTGCCATACGATAGGCCCGCATCGTCTCTGTGCGCGCGATGGTCAGCGCCTTATTCAGCCCCTCAGCCAGCCCGTCGGCCATACGTGACGCTGTCTTGCGCGGATTCCACCCGAGCGCCATACCCCTCAAGAGCGCCTGCGTCAGCCCCTCGACAGCATCCGGCCACAGCGCTCGCTGTTGCAGCAGAGAGAACAGCGGCGCGCCATCCCCGGCCAGCCCAACCATGATCTCTATTGAACGCACTGGCAGTCGATTCCATGAGATACCCAACCCTGACGCGGACAGCGACTCGGTGACCGTCTCCCGCCCCATCTCTATCGCCTGACGCTGCGACGCTGTTATCTGCCCCTCTGCCCAGTGCTCATAAAGACGCAGCTGTTCGCGCACCTGCATGACCAGCGCCTGATAGCGATCCATGCGATATAACTGCTCGGGCGTCATGCCTGCCAGTGCCTCAATACTGCCAAGCTCCTGCACCAGCGCATCGATATGGGCCTGCAGCGTGCGCTCTATCATCGCCCAGCGCTGGGCCATCACCAGCATCGCGCTCCGCTCCTGCGCCAGCAGCGCCTGCTTGAACTGCCGGGCCACCACGACCACCTCGGGATCAGCCATCGGGCTTGCCCCCGTCTATTGGCTCGGATGGACTGGCGCCCTCATCGCGGTCAAAGTCGCGCATGGCCCTTGCCAACACCTGGCCCAGCCCCTCACGGTCCAGATCGCGCTCTTCCTCCATGCGCTTCAGCTCGCGCTCCCAGTCGCGACCGCGCTGCTCTGCCGCTGATTGACGCGACAATATCTTTGCTGACATCTCCTGCGTCAACACCGCCACCTCTTCCGTCTCATGGAACGGCAGCGGATTCGGCCACGCAACGGTTGGCCTCTCCTGGTTCCAGCCAGCCACCTGCATCGCCCGCCAGGACAACTCCGATAGCGCGGTTCCGTACAGCGTGCGCTTCGTCTCCAGCTTGTCGAGAGCGTCTTTGAACATCGTGCGAAGGCCGAAGTTGGTCAGCTGCCCCACGCGATCTTTGACGCTCGACAGGTCTACCGCGCGATGCTGCGCGTAGAATGTGCGCTCCAGGAACTCCAGGAATGCCATACTAGACGCGAGATCGGACTGCATCTCCAGGTTCTCTACGCGCGCATCTGTCGGCAGACCGGCCCAGAAGCCGTCTACTGCCGTTTCAACAATCTGCTGTGGCTGAATCCCGAAGCCAAGGCTCTTCGGATGCGCGTGGTAGCGCAGAATCCGGTTGATGTTCGACGCCACAAAGTTCACAGCGTCATTCAGGTTGATGTCCTCATCCAACAGCGCGCCCGCTGCCAGGTCCGAGTCGCCATAGTACCGTTCGGGATGTGGCAGATTTTGCCAGTCCACAAGGGGGGCGAACGGATAGCGCCAAATGTCCTCGTTCACCTGTGACCAGTTCCCCTGCTCGCCACGCGTCCACTCTCGAATGCGCCAGTAGTCACCTTCGTTGATGATGTCCTGCCGATATTCGTCACGGGCCTGCTGCAGTGACAGGCTGCCGCTCCGCGCCTGCTCTTTTGTGATCCGGCGGCCCCAGGCGATGCGGTAGCACACCACCTGCTGCATATCGTCTGGCTTCCAGAATACCGAGCAGTAGCGCGGATTCTGGAGCACGAAACGCACAGGACGCTCTGGGTCGTCCTCTACCGGCACGATCTTGACGAACACATGCCCGGCCAGCGCCCCGGAGACGCCGATATCGTGCAACAGAATCTCGCCCCGATTCCGTTCCCACAGCACACCCAGGCGCTCTTCCCACGACTGAATCGCGTCCGAGTCGCCGGGGAGGTCGAAGGCGGGCATCTCGGAAAACAGCATCGCCACAGACTGCTCTACAATGCGTCGCGTCAAGTTAATGATGACGTTGTCGTTCGACTGGTTTTTGCGCACCTTGAGCGGTTGGCGCTGGCGTCCGTCGTAATAGTCCCAGTTTTCGTCGATCTGCGCCTCTCGCCCCAGGCGTTCGATCTGCACCAGATCGTCGAGCTGTTCCGGGTTGTTATCCGGGTATGCGCGCAGTTCAGGCATAAAATGGGTTCTCCGTGAATCGGATAGGACCAGTGCCCTTCTCAATTGCCATCACCGCATATCTCACCATGTCCATCCCGTGATCGTGCTCCTTGACCGGCATCTCTTTGCCAATCTTGTCTGCCCAGACGTAGGATGCGAACTCGTCTTCCACCGAGTACGGCTTGCGTGCCTCTGACAGCGATTCGTCTGCACGTCGCAGGGAATCTCGCACGACGAATAGCCGCTTCTCAGCAAGCCGCCTCTTGACTGCATTGATCCCCGGCAATATCGCATTCTCGGCTGCCCGCGCATTTAGCCCCGCCTGCTGATAGGCTGCGATATAGGCCGGTTCCGCCGGGTCGCAGGCTACGATCTCAAAGTAACCAAACTCAGCCTGCAGCGCTCTGGCCGTCTCTACCCACCAGTCGATTGTTCGCCCCGTCTGGTAAACTTGGCGCACCAGGTACATGCGCCCGTCGCCGTCTATCGCCCACACCCCCAGCACGCCGGGGTTCGTGTAACCCCAGTCCTGCGCCGCAATGAAACGCTCACACTTTGGCACCTTGCCCGCATAGATCAGGTGTATCGACTGGTCCCACTCGTCATAGACCGCGCCCTCAGCCTGTGCCGGTTTCCCGTAACGTAGCCGCTCTTTTCGCACGCCTGTCAGCGCATCCAGAACACTCATTGTGCGCTGGCCCTGCACCGTGATCTCACCCGTGGCCTGGTCGTACAGCATCGGGTTCTCTTCGTGGCGCGAGTAGAACATCCGCAGGCTTGGCCGGTTGTACATCCAGTGAGACGGGTACGACGGGTTGCAGTCGCCAATGGTCTGTGCATATGGCATGTGCCCTGCGCGGCCCGTCGTGCGCGTTGTCAGCGTCTCCCAGTCTGCCAGGTCTAGTTCCTCCGTCTGATTCACGTACACCACGTCATGCTCTGCCGACAGCACCTTGCCGGCCTTGTCGAGCCCGGCGATCCAGATGCGCGCCCCGTTGGGATAGTCAAACCACTCGGGCTTGCCCCCGCCGTAGGCTGTCACCATCGCTTGCTCTCCGAGCACCTTTTCGGTGTACGTTCTCAGCACCGTCCCATATATGCTTGCCTGCGTCTTGCGCGCTATGACCAGGCTGGCGTTCGGATACTTGAGCGCGCACAGGTGCAACTTCCAGAGCGCGCTGATCGTCTTGCCAGTCTCGGCCGGGCCGTGAATGAGCGCCTCGCCGCCGTGGTATCGCGCGAACTCTGCCGCGCCGCCGTAAAAACGAAACTCCACGCGCACATTAGATATCCTCGCTAGGGTCCAGCCCGCCAATGGCAATCACCAATGGGCCGTCGTCAGCGCCCGTTACCACGTTCTCCGTGCGCTCGACATATCCCCGGTCCCTGCCCAGCGTCTTGAGCACCAAGCCAACCGCCCACGGTTCGCCGTCCACAACCGCACGCCTCAGCGCCAGTTCGCCATAGTCCACCAGCTCGCCGCGGCACTCCTGGATAACCTGCTCCACCGCCTGCACGCGCTTCCGCCGCGTGTTGATGGTACTGATACTGCACGGCACGCGCTTGGCGGCCAGCGACACGAGCCCGTTGGTCTCCCGCAGGCACTCGATAATCCGCTCGGTTGGCACGCGCTCTTTACTGGCCATCTATCTCTTTCCTAGAATCGTAACCCAAAACCGCTCTGTATCTCTGGCGAGTTCGGCAGCGGCCCTTGCCCCTCGTTCGCTACGGGTAAGCCTCCCGGCAGGGGCATAACTTGGACGATACCTTTCTGTTGCCAGCCGAGCCTTCTCCTCTGCTTCAATAGTTTTTTGGCGCAGTTCTTTAAGAACGCCCCTGCGCTGCGCAGCCGTCAGAGATGCCGCACGAGCCTCCATCCGGCTCGTGTCATGGTAGTTTCGATATTGCCTCATCTCTGCGGCGCTCATTGGCGCAACACCGCCAGAATATCCTCCGCCTCGGCCGCTGCCGCCGCCACCTTTAGCCATCGACCTTCCCCTTCTGCCGGTCCGTCTCTTCCGGCAGCCAGCCCCAGCCGCGCTCAGCGCACATCTGCTTCACAGCCTTGCCACCACCGTAAACCACGAACACAATATCATCTGAGCCATGATGCTCGCATGCAGTGCGCCATTCGTTCTCCGTCGCCTCCCTGCGGTCAGAGTAGCCCCGCGTCATATACGCCCGCCACTCTTTAGGCACACCCAAGAAGGTGTACGGTGCCCATTCCGCTGGCACGTTCAAGTCTACCCAAACACGCAGGCCCTCCAGTTGCCAGAAGCGTGCGATCCAGCGCTTGCGGTATACACTCCACAGCACATATGCACGCGGCGAGTCCAAAGAAACCGTGAAGTTCGGTTCTACCGCCGCCGTTGCTCCCGTTATCACAAGAGGCATCGGATCTTTCCATAGCGCCTCAAAGCGGTAGTCCTCTGTATAAAAGTGCCACGTCCCACCGATGTGACGCTTGCGCCCGCCCTTCTGACTACCCCACCGCTCAAATGGCAACTCTACGGCCAGTGCCTGCCTCGCGGGATCTAGCGTGGGCACATCCCAAGCATTATCGCTCGGGAACAACGCATCAGGAACGTACTCATACTCTGGCCTAACTTCTGCTTCCTTATCGTTCTCTTCGGCGTACAGCCCGGCGTCCTTGGCAATATCAGCCAGCATCGCCTGTACGCCCGCCTCGCCTGACTGCACCTCACGCAGCAGGTCGTCCAGTTTCAGCGCGTTTTCCGCCGCCATTGCGCCTATCGGGTCCAGCGTCGCCAGCACATAGGCCTCTTCCGCTTCGTCCAGGTCCACCTCGACAAACGGCACCGGCGCGTCCCCGTTCTGTAGCGCCTGCCAGACGCGCTCGTGCCCGTCCACAAGCATCCCTGTCCGCCTGTTCTCTATCACGGGCGCGACCCAACCCACTTCATTCAGTGCGCCGTGTAGCGCGTCA
>JASGTU010000045.1 GCA_030058085.1 Chloroflexota bacterium | reverse complement strand
GCCGAGGCCGTGGTCATCGACGTCAACCGCCAGGCTTGGGCTGCCAGCGCCAACCTGCTCGTCCACCCCGCCGACCTCTACGTCGGCTTGCGCAGCGCGCGCACCTTCGTCGAGGCGGGCGACCCGCTCGTTATCGACGCCATCGTCACCGACCTGGACGGCAACCCCGTCGCCGACCGGCCCATCGCCCTGCGCGCCGTGCGCCTCGAATGGAAGTACGAAAACGGCCGCTGGCAGGAAAAAGAGGCGGACGCGCAGGAATGCACAGCCGGCTCGCTGGACGAACCCGTCTCCTGCACCTTTACCACCGAGATCGGCGGCGAATACCGCATCACCGCCACGATCCAAGACAGCATGGGCCGCGCCAACCGCAGCGAACTAACCCGCTGGGTCAGCGGCGGACAGCGCCCGCCCGCGCGTAATGTCGAGCAGGAAGAGGCGCTGCTCATCCCCGACAAGGAAACCTACCAGCCCGGCGATGTGGCCGAGATCATGGTGCAGACGCCCTTCGTCCCCGCCGACGGCCTGCTCAGCCTGCGCCGCAATGGCATCGTCAGCACCGAGCACTTCCACATGAACGAGCCGACCCATGTGCTGCGCGTGCCCATCGAGGACGCCTACATCCCCAACCTGTACATCGCCGTCGACCTGGCCGGATCGGCGCCGCGCGTCGACGACGCCGGCAACCCGCAGCCCGACCTGCCTGCCCGCCCGGCCTACGCATCCGGCTCGCTCAACCTGTCCATCCCGCCGCTCACCCGCGAGCTTGCCCTCACCGTCGAACCTGAGCAGAAAGAACTGGAACCCGGTGCGCGCACCTCGCTGGCAGTCGCCGTCACGGACGCAGACGGTGCGCCGGTGGCTGATGCCGAATTAGCCGTCGTCATCGTCGACGAGGCCATCCTCGCCCTCACCGGCTACAACCTGTCCGACCCGCTGGCGACCTTCTATCGCAACAGGCCGGACGGCGTCTCCAGCTACTATGGCCGCAGCAACATCGTCCTCATCAATCCGGGCGATCTGGCCGATCAGTTGGAAAGCAAAATGATGGACGAAGCCGTGGCGGAGATGGCTGCGCCCATGCCCACCATGGCTGCCGGCATGCCCGCGGCAGACGGCGCCATGATGCTAAACGCCATGCCGATGGAAGAAGAGGCGGCCAGGGAACGCGGTGTCGGCGGCGGCCCCGCTGAGGAGGGCGCGCCTATCGCCATGCGCACCGACTTCAACCCGCTGGCCGTGTTCGCCCCGGCAGTGCGCACCGATGCAGCCGGCCAAGCCGTCGTCGACGTCAAGCTGCCCGACAACCTCACCCGCTACCGTGTGATGGTGACGGCCGTCGCCGGCGAAAAACTCTTCGGCGCGGCCGAGTCCAACATCACAGCCCGGCTGCCGCTCATGGTGCGCCCATCGGCTCCGCGCTTCCTCAACTTCGGCGACAGCTTCGAGCTGCCTATCGTTGTGCAGAACCAGACCGATGAGCCGCTGCAGGTCGAAGTCGCGCTGCGCACCGCCAACCTCGACCTCACGGATGCAGCCGGTCGCAGCGTGGAGATTCCGGCCAACGACCGCCGCGAGGTGCGCTTCCCCGCCGCAGCGCTCAAGGCAGGCACGGCCCGCGTGCAGATCGCAGCGGTGTCCGGCGACATGGCCGACGCGGCCGCGGTCGAGTTGCCCGTCTACACGCCCGCCACGGCAGAAGCCTTCGCCGTCTATGGCGTCGTCGATGAAGGCGCCGTCGCCCAGCCGGTTCGCTCGCCGCAAGGCGTCTTCCCGCAGTTCGGCGGCCTGGAGATCAACACCTCCTCCACCGCGCTGCAGGCCCTGACCGACGCCGTGATCTACCTGGTCAATTACCCGTTCGAGTGCTCCGAGCAGATCGCCTCGCGCATCCTCGGCCTGGCCGCGCTGCGCGACGTGCTTACCGCCTTCGAGGCGGAAGAGCTGCCCCCGCCGGAGCAACTGCAAGCCTCGGTCGAGCGCGACATCGCCCGCTTACAGCAGTTCCAAAATAATGACGGCGGCTTTCCCATCTGGACGCGCGGCAAGGAGTCGATCCCCTATCACAGCATCCACGTCGCCCACGCGCTGCAGCGCGCCCGGCTGATGGACTACGCCGTGCCCGACGAGATGCTGCAGCGCTCACTCGACTACCTGCGCAACATCGAGAGCTACTACCCATCCTGGTACGGCGCACAGACGCGCCACGCGCTCAGCGCCTACGCCCTCTATGTGCGCGACCTCATCGGCGACGTCGACGCCCCCAAGGCGCGCAACCTGCTCAACAGCCGCGCCCTGGACGACCAGTCGCTCGAAGCCATCGCCTGGCTCTGGCAAGTCCTCAGCGACGACCCCGCCTCGGCCGCGGAGGTCGAGAGCATCCGCCGCCACGTCAACAACCGGGCCGTCGAGACCGCGGGCGCGGCCAACTTCGTCACCTCCTACGGCGACGACGCCTACCTCATGCTGCACAGCGACCGCCGCACCGACGCCGTCGTGCTCGATGCGCTGATCAACGACAGCCCGGACAGCGACCTCATCCCCAAGGTCGTCAACGGCCTCCTCGCCCACCGCAAGGCTGGGCGCTGGAACAACACCCAGGAGAACGTCTTCGTCCTCCTGGCGCTGGATCGCTACTTCAACACCTACGAAGCGGTTACGCCCGACTTCGTGGCGCGCATGTGGCTGGGCGAAACCTACGTCGCCGCCCACGAGTACGCCGGTCGCACCACCGAGCGCCAATCCACGACTGTGCCCATGTCCGTCCTCGTCGAAGGCTCGGAAAGCAGCGCCGAAGAAGGCGCACTGCGCGACCTGATCATAGAGAAGGACGGCGAAGGCCGCCTCTACTACCGGCTGGGCCTGCGCTATGCGCCGCAAGACCTCGACCTCGACCCGCTCGACATGGGCTTCACGGTGCAGCGCACCTACGCCGCCGTCGACGACCCGGACGACGTGACGCGCGATGAGGCCGGCGTGTGGCGCATCAAGGCGGGCGCACGCGTGCGCATCACCGTCGACCTGGTCGCCAACTCACGGCGCTACCACGTCGCCCTCATCGACCCGCTGCCCGCCGGCCTGGAGAGCATCAACCCGGCTTTGGCCGTTTCCGAAGATGTACCCGCCGGTGATCCGGCGCAAGCGACTTCGCGTTGGTGGTGGGGTCCGTGGTACGAACACCAGAACCTGCGCGACGCCCGCGCTGAGGCGTTCACATCGCTGCTGTGGGAGGGCGTCTACCAGTACTCCTACGTGGCGCGCGCCACGACGCCCGGCTCATATGTGGTCCCGCCCGCCAAGGCCGAGGAGATGTACTCTCCCGAGGTGTTCGGGCGCAGCGCGACCGACAGGGT
>JASGTU010000044.1 GCA_030058085.1 Chloroflexota bacterium | reverse complement strand
GACCGCCCCGTCCCCGAAGGCGTACACGTCCTGCAGGGCGACATCCGCGACCCGGAATCCGCCCGCCGCGCCCTGCACGGCCTTGAGTTCGACGCCGTGGTCAACTGGATCGCATTCACGCCCGATCACGTCGAAACCGACCTGGAGTTGTTCCGCGGGCGCACGGGCCAATACATCTTCATCAGCTCCGCTTCGGCCTATCAGAAGCCGCCCAACGCCCTGCCCATCACCGAATCCACGCTGCTTGCCAACCCCTTCTGGCTCTACTCGCGCAACAAGATTGCGTGCGAAGATCGGCTTGTGCGCGCCTACCACGAAGAAGATTTTCCCTTCACTGTCGTACGCCCGTCGCACACCTACGACCGCACCATGCTCCCGTTCAACGGCGGCTATACTGTCGTCGACCGCATGCGCAAGGGCAAGCCCGTGATCGTGCACGGCGACGGCACATCGCTCTGGGTGCTGACCCATCACCGCGACTTCGCTAAAGCCTTCGTCGGCCTGCTCGGCAACAACCACGCCATCGGCGACGCCTTTCACATCACCTCCGACGAACTGCTCACCTGGAACCAGATCTACCACATCTGCGCCAACGCGGCCGGCGTCGAGCCGAAGTTGGTGCATGTCCCCTCGCCGCTCATCAACGCATTCGACCCGGACTGGGGCGCCGGCCTGCTCGGCGACAAAGCCCACAGCGTCATCTTCGACAACGCCAAGGTCAAACGGCTTGTGCCGGACTTCGCCGCCACGATTCCGTATACGCGCGGGGCGGAGGAGGTGATGGCCTGGCACGATGCGGACCCGGCCCGCCTGGTCGTCGACCCGCGCTGGGACAAGCTCTTCGACGACATCATCGAGCGCTACGCCGCGGCCTGGCCCGATGGGCAGCCGGCTTACTGGCTCTCCGCCTAGCGCATTGAAACCTGAGGCCGGAATCTGCGTAGTGCTTGACGAATGACTTGTGACGCAGGACTCGTGACTCGACGCACGGCGAGCGCGCCGAAAGGAGTAAACATGGCAGAACCTGTCGAAAACAAATTGCGCAGGCAAAACGGCGTCATCGCCGGCGTATGCGGAGGGCTGGGCGAGTTCTTCGGCATCAGGCCGCTCTGGTTCCGCATCCTCTTCCTGCTGCTCTTGCTGCCGGGCGGCGTACCGGGCATTCTGCCCTACGTCATCCTTTGGATCGCGATCCCGCGCAAGTGATAAGCGACCAGGCGCAGTTCTAGACAAACGACAGGGACGCGTGCGCTTTGCGTACGCGTCCCTGTGAATTCCGGACCTCATCTGTTCTGATCCCCGCAGGCGCTTACTCCCCGCGCCTCTCCAGAACCAACGCCGGGTCATGGAGTTCCCGCCAATGGCGGTTGAAGTAGAGGAGCGGCGAGCCTGCTTCGCTTGCGCCGCATGCCACTACATCGCCCACGAATATCGTATGGTCGCCGCCGTCATAGGCATGGGCCACCGTGCAATCGAGCCAACCCAGTACGCCCGGCAGAATCGGGCTGCCGGTGACCGCGGTCTGCGTCACGATGTCCTCGAAGCGATCCTGCACTTCCGGCGCCAGCCCCGCAAAACGCATGCCCCACTCTAGCTGGCTCTTCTCCAGTATATTAACGGCAAACGTCCCGCCGGACTCGATGACGCCGTGCGTGTAGAGCTTCTTGCTCACGCACACCAGCACCCGCGGCGGGTTCAGGCTGACGCTGGCAAGCGAACTGGCTGTGATGCCCACGCGCTGCCCGTCATCCATCGCCGTGACCACCGTCACCCCGCTCGCCCAGTGGGCCATTGTCTCCCGAAACGCACCTGCGTCCACACTCATCTATCGTCTATCCTCGCTCAAATAGGCGTCGAGTTCATGCCGGAAGAACCGCCGGCAGACTCCCAGTATAGCGGAGATTCAAGGCCAGAAAAGAGGGATTCATCCCAAATGCCGCGCCGATTCAGAACGCTGCGCCGCGCTTGCCTGTCCAACGTCGAAAATTGACACCCCACCCCAATCAGGGCACAATCAGACGGCTGATTTGTGAGACACGGAACAAGCGCCGCGGCCATCATCAGGCGCCGCCGGCCCAGTTTATGCGAGAACGGGGAACGACGATGAGACGGTTTGGCACGCTAGCAATCGCACTTGGCATCACCATCCTCCTTGCCGGATGCGGAGGACGCACCGTAGATGAAGAACTCCTGCCGACGCGCGTGCCCACCTTTGGCCCCGCCGACTTCGCCGTCACGCTTGCGGCGACGCCGGCGCCACCGCCGACCGCCACACCCCTGCCCGCGACGCCGACCTCATTGCCGGTGGTCGAGCTAGCCACGGCAGAGCCGGAAGCTACAGAAGTCCTGACGCCCACGGTGGAGGTCACAGCCACAGACGAGCCGGACGAGACCGTCACGCCCGCCGCGACGGAAGCCCTGACGCCTACGGTGGAGGCCACAGCCACAGACGAGCCTGACGAGACCGTCACGCCCGCCGCCACGGAAACGCCCGCCGCCACCGTGGAGGCCACAGCCACAGGCACGCCAGACGAGACCGTCACGCCCGCCGCCACGGAAACGCTCACCGCCACGGTGGAGGCCGCAGCCACAGACGAGCCGGACGAGACCGTCACGCCCGCCCCAACCCGAACCCTCACGCCCACGGTAGAGGCCGGGGGCCTCATTCCCTCCCCAACGCCCACCCGCGTGCCGAGCACGCCTACCCCGGCGGCTACGCCTACCGAACCGGCGCCTGAAGCCGCTGCGGAGCAAGACTCCACGCTGGACGGCCTGCCCGACAACCTGCTCGCCGCCATGGCCGACGCCGACCCGGCGCGCGGCGAACAACTCACCCTCACCAACGGCTGCATCGGCTGCCATGCCCTCAACCCGAACCAGGTCATGGCCGGCCCCACCTGGCACAACGTCGGCGCAACCGCCGCTACGCGTGTCGAGGGCGAATCGGCTGCGCTCTACCTATACAACAGCATCTTCCACCCCAACGACTACGTGGTGGAAGGCTACATGCCCAACATCATGCTCCAGATTTACGAGCAGACCTTGAGCGACCAGGACGTGGCCGACATCATCTCTTACTTGCTCTCGCTGCAGGGCGAATAAACGCGCCCATCCTAGCGCGCCTGCTTGCCCGCCCTGGCGGCCTTTGCTACAATGACGGCGCACACGAACGGCGATATGAACTTGACAGGCTCTGTCTACAAGGGTGACGCCATGAAAGCTATGCTATATATGCCGGGCAAGACGGAACCGGTGGCAGTCTTTGACCACGTCGACGTGGTCCGCATGAATGACAACCACAAGGCCGCGCCGGAGCGCATCTTTTTCCGCTCCCGCCAATTGAACGCCGGCAAGACCATGGTTGAACTGCATCGCGACCGCAAAATGACGCTCAAGCTGGATGACGGGCGCACGTGCAGCGTGCTGATCCAGCACTCCAGCCTGGACGCCAAAGGAGGCGCCGTCGGCGTGCTGCGCGTCTTAGGCGACCTGTCCGCTGAGTAAGCTCGGCCCCGGCGCTGCCCCACCCTGTTTCGTTCCCAAAATGCCGGTCGCCCATTCCCAGGCTTGGCCGGCATTTCTTGATCCGCTATGAGCGCACAACCCGGTGACACCTCACCCCCCGCCGCGCCGCCTACGGCCCCGCGCCGCCCGCGCAACTGGTTTTGGCCTGGCTTCGCCCTTGGCTTTCTGCTGCTCGCCACGCTCACATGCACCGCCTCCGTCTTCGTGACCGGCCTGAATCCGCTGGACATCTCCGACCTAGGCGGGCAAAGCGCGGCCGCCTGGACGCCGCCGCCTGTCACGCCCACGCTCCCGGCGGCAGTCCCTGAAGCAAGCGCGGACGGCGACGCGTCCGCCCTCGGCGCCTACAGCCCCGGCGAACAGGTGCGCAACATCACCCCCAGCCTGGTCAACATCCGCGCCACGCCCGGCTACCTGGGCAAACCGGCGGGCGACGTCGTCGCCCAAGCCATGCCCGGCGATGCCGTCGAGATCGTAGACGGGCCGGTAGTCGCTGATAACCTCACCTGGTGGCGCGTGCGACCGCTCGCCCCCGGCGCAGGCGCGGCCGAAGGCTGGATGGCAGAGGCGACCGCCAGCGGTGTGCAGATTATGGGAAGATAGCTCATGGCCGAACCCTTCCGCCCGCGACCGGCGCAAGAACATATCCTATCCTACACCGGCGGCTACATGGGCGTCAGCGCCGTACCCGGCAGCGGCAAGACCTTCACGCTCAGCCTCTTGGCGGCCAAGCTGGTGCAGCAACTCGCCCGCACAGCCGCCTTCGACGACCGCGAGGTGCTGGTCGTCACATTCACCAATAGCGCCGTCGAGAACTTCCGCAGCCGCATCGCCCGCCTGCTGGCCGAAGAAGGCGGCCTGCTGCCCGGCGTGGGCTATCGCGTACGCACCCTGCACGGCCTGGCCCACGACATCGTGCGCGAGCGCCCCGGCCTTGCCGGCCTCAGCGAGGACTTCGACATCGTCGACGAACGCACCGCTGTCGAAATCCGTCGCGACGCCGTACAGAAGTTTCTGCGCAGCAACCCCGACGCCCTCAGCCCCTTCATTGAGCCGCGCTTCCTGCAGCGCAGCGACTCCTACTTCCAGAACCGGCTGCAACAGGACGCCGACGAGATCGCCGTCGCCCTCATCCGCCGGATCAAGGATGACCGGCTCGACCTGCACCGCCTGCACGAGAATCTGCGCCGCCAGTCGCATACCTGGCCTTTGCTCGATTTCGGCTTAGATGTCTACGCCGGCTACCAGCGCAGCCTGGAGATGCGCGGGGCCGTCGATTTCGACGACCTGATCATGCTCGCCCTGCGCGTGTTGGAGGCCGACCCGAACTACCTGGAACGGCTGCAGGACCGCTGGCCCTTTGTGTTGGAAGACGAAGCCCAAGACAGCAGCGCGCTTCAAGAAAAGCTGCTGCGCCTGCTCACCGCCAAGCACGGCAATTGGGTGCGCGTGGGCGACCCGAACCAGGCCATTAACACTACCTTCACCAGCGCCAACACCAGCTTCTTGCGCCGCTTCATCGCCGCCCACCCAGACCTGGCGCGCGACCTGCCCAACTCCGGACGCAGCGCCCTGCCCATCGTCGACGCGGCCAATCGCCTCATCGACTGGTCGCAGCAAGAACACCCGGCCCTGCCGCCCGACCAAGCGCTGACCCAGCCCTATATCCAGCCCACCCCGCCCGGCGACCCGCAGCCCAACCCCGAGCCCGGCGACCCGCCCGTCATCTTCTATGACCGCGCCCTCTCGCCGGAGGAGGAGGTGGACGTCGTCGTGAAGAGCCTGCGAAAATGGCTGCCCCAGAATCCGCAGCGCACGGTCGCCGTGCTCGCGCCCGACAACAACCGCATCGACAGGGTCGCCGCCGCCCTCGCCGACGCCGAACTGCCCGTAGACGACAGCCTGCTGCGCACCGGCAGCGCCACACGCGCCGCGGCCAAAGCCCTCGCCGCCCTGCTCGGCTACCTCGCCAAACCCCAGACGGCTCGCTCTCTGGCTGACGTCTGGCAAGATGTCTGGTGGCCGCGCAAGGGCGAACGGCTCGCCGCGCAGAAGTTTTCGGATGAGGCCGGCGCCGAAGTCGAAGCCACGTCGCCCAAGCCGCAACGCGCTCACAAGGCCGCCGGCCGGGCGGACGTTCCCGAACCGATCACGCTCTTCGCTCGCGCCCTAGGCCAGTTGCGCCAGCCGGAGAACTTCCTCTTCCCCGCGCAGGACGATTGGCTGGACGGCATCGCCTGGGCGCACGAGATTGAGGGCTTCCGCGACCTGATCGAGGCGTTCCGCGCCGACGTGCAGCGCTGGACCCAGGCCACCGTCCTGCCCGTGGATGAGCTGCTGCTCACGCTGGGCAATGACCTCTTCGCCGAGCCGGCGGACCTGGCGCTGGCGCACTTCCTTGCCGTGCGCCTCGCCAAGCTAGCCGAAGACAACCCCCGCTGGCGGCTGCCCGAACTGGCGCGCGAGTTGGACTTCATCGCCCAGAATCGCCGTCGCATGTTGGACTTCAGCGAAGACGCCGCCGGCTATGCGCCGAAACCCGGCGTGGCGACGCTCGCCACCATGCACGGGGCCAAGGGGCTGGAGTGGGACCGCGTCTACCTCCTCTCGGTGAACAATTACAGCTTCCCCGGCGGCGGAGATGAAGACAGCTACCGCGGCGAGCCGTTCTACGCCCGCGACAGCCTCAACCTCGTGGCCGAAGCCCAGGCGCAACTTAAGCTCCTGGACATGGGCGGCAGCGCGCTCGACGAGTATGCGCCGGGCGAGGCTACCCGCAAGGCGCGCATCGACGTCGCCGCCGAGCGACTGCGCCTGCTCTATGTGGGCATGACGCGGGCGCGACAGGAGTTGATCGTGCTCTACAACACCGGACGCAACGCCGAGCGCAACCCCAATACCCCCGCCGCCGCGTTCGAAGCGCTGGCCGCGGATCTGGGCGACCGGTAAGCAGCCAACCGGCGCCATTACGCCATCGCATGAACACGTTCCGGGCAAGACTGGCGAGGTTCATCACTTCGTCACAAACCGATTCGACGGCGATGCTGCCCAGCGCGCTGCGGCGGCTTATCCGCCTGCTCAGCGGCGGCGATCAGTGGACGGCGCAGGTCATTCGCGGCTGGCTGTGGCGCTACCGCTATTTC
>JASGTU010000043.1 GCA_030058085.1 Chloroflexota bacterium | reverse complement strand
ATACCATCTCCTCTCAACCGTCTTCCCGGCGGCGTGCAGCCGCCGCAAAGACGAACCGATTTCGCAAGGTGCGCCCCTCACTTCAGGACGCTCGCAGCCGCCTGGAAGGCGCGAACCATTAGTCATGGACCGTCTTCTGCAGCAGCTCGATCATCATGCCGTGCGTCGCCTTGGGGTGGACAAAGGCCACCAGGCCGTGCAACCCCTGGCGCGGCGTCTCGTCAACTAGACGCACGCCCCGGCTGCGGAGTTCCTCCAGCGCGGTTGCGATGTCTTCCACCTCGTAGCAGACATGGTGCACGCCCTCGCCGCGGTTCTGCAAGAAGCGGGCCGTGCCGCTCTCTTCGTCGGTCGGCGCGATCAGTTCGAGCGTGCTGTTGCCGACGTCCAGGAAGGCTGCCTCGACGAGCTGCTCGGGGGCGTCGCGCCGCTCTAGGAGCGTCATGCCCAGCGCGTCGCAAAAGGTCTTGAGGCTTTCGTCGATGTTGTGCACCACGATGCCCACATGGTCAAGCCGTTTGAACATGCTACACCCAACTTTCCGGTGCGTATTCGCCGAAGACCCGGCGCAAGGCGTCACAGATTTCTCCCAGGGTGGCGTAGGCCTCCACCGCGTCCACAAAGAGCGGCATCAGCGCCGCGTCCGGCTGCTGCGCGGCGTCTTCGAGCGCGGCCAGTACATTGTGCACGCGCTCGTTGTCGCGCGTGGCGCGTAGGCGCTGCAGGCGGGCTGTCTGTTCGGCGCGCACGCTCTCGTCCACGCGCAGCAACTCGCCGTCAAAGACCTCGTCCGTCTGGAAGCGATTCACGCCGACCACGACCTGATCGCCCTTTTCGATGGCGCGCTGGGTCTTGTAGGCCGCCTCTTGGATCTCGCGCTGGATGTAGCCCTGCTCGACCGCGGCCAGCGCGCCGCCCAACTCGTCGATGCGGGCAATGTAGGCGTTGGCGCGGCGTTCGATCTCGTCGGTCAGCCACTCGATGTAGTAGGAGCCGCCGAGGGGGTCCACCGTGTCCGCCGCGCCGCTCTCGTGGGCGATGATCTGCTGCGTGCGCAGCGCGATCTCGACGGCGTGCTCGGTGGGCAGGGCCAGCGCTTCGTCGCGCGCGTTGGTGTGCAAGCTTTGCGTGCCGCCCAGCACCGCGGCCAGCGCTTGCAGCGTGACGCGCACGATGTTGTTGTCCGCCTGCTGCGCGGTGAGGGTGCTGCCGCCCGTCTGCGTGTGGAAGCGCAGCCGCCAGCTTTCCGGCCTCCTGGCGCCGAAGCGCCGGCGCATGATCGTCGCCCACATGCGCCGCGCGGCGCGGAACTTGGCGACCTCTTCGAGGAAGTTGTTGTGCGCGTTGAAGAAGAAGCTGAGCTGCCCGGCGAAGCGGTCTACGTCCAGCCCGGCGTCGATGGCCTGCTGCACGTAGGCGATGCCGTTCGCCAGCGTAAAGGCGACTTCCTGTACCGCGGTGCTGCCCGCCTCACGGATGTGATAGCCGCTGATGGAGATGGTGTTCCACTTGGGGATCTCGGCGGCGCAGTAGCGGAAGATGTCGGTGATCAGGCGCATCGACGGGCCGGGCGGGTAGATGTAGGTGCCGCGGGCGATGTATTCCTTGAGCAGGTCGTTCTGCACCGTGCCGCGCAGTTCCTTGACCGGTACGCCTTGCTTCTTGGCTACGGCTACGGTCATCGCCAGCAGCACCGCCGCCGGCGCGTTGATGGTCATGCTGATGCTCACCTTGTCCAGGGCAATGCCGTCGAGCAGCGTCTCCATGTCCTGTAAGCTGCTGATCGACACGCCGACCTTGCCCACCTCGCCCTCGGCGAAGTCGTGGTCGGCGTCGTAGCCGATCTGCGTGGGCAGGTCGAAGGCGACGGAGAGGCCCGTCTGCCCCTGGGCGATGAGGTACTTGTAGCGGGTGTTGCTCTCGCCGGCTGTGCCGAAACCGGCGTACTGGCGCATGGTCCACAGCCGCCCGCGGTACATGTTGGGCTGTACGCCGCGCGTCAGCGGGTAGTCGCCGGGGAAGCCGAGGGTGCGCAGGTAGCGTTCCTCGGCGGATTCGGCAAGCTCGCCAGGCGCGTCGCCAGCCAGGTCCGCCGGCGTATAGAGCGTGCGGACTTCGATATCGTCGCTGCTGGTGGTGAACCGCTCGCGCCGTTCGGGGAAGCGTTTGGTCAGCGGGGCGAGGCGTTCCGCCTCCCACGTCGCTTTCAACGCGTCAAAAGTGGATGTCTCTACCAGACCCATTGCAATGCGTCTCCGCGCTAGCTTTCTGTCGACAGATGGGGGATGGGAATCTACATCTCGCTGCGGCCGGTGAGCGCCCGGCCCAGCGTCACCTCGTCTGCGTATTCGAGGTCGCCGCCCATGGGCAGCCCGCGCGCCAGGCGCGTCACGCGGATGCCGAGCGGCTTGACCAGGCGGGAGATGTACATGGCCGTGGCCTCTCCCTCCAGGTTGGGGTTAGTCGCCAGTAAGATTTCCTGGATAGACGGATGGAGTAGCGTCCAATCCGCGGCATGGGCGGGGTCGACGTCCGGCGGCGCAGCGCTGCCCCCGGCCTGGATGCGCTGGAGCAACTCCGCAATCTTGAGCTCGTCGGGCCCGACCCCCTCGACCGGAGAGATGGCGCCGTGCAGCACATGGTACACGCCGGCATATTCGCCGGTGCGCTCGATGGCCTGCACGTCTAGCGGCTCCTCGACCACGCAGATGAGGGCGTGGTTGCGCTGGGCGTCGTCGCACACCGGGCAGGGGTCTCGGTCGGCGATGTTGAAGCAAATGCTGCAGAAGAGCGTGTTGGCCTTTAGCTCTTCCAGCGCCTTTGCCAGGTTGAGCGCGATTGACTCGTCGCTGCGCAACAGAAAATAGGCCAGCCGGCTGGCCGTCTTGGGGCCGATGCCTGGCAGTTGCGCAAAGGCATCGATCAGCCTGCTGACAGGCTCGGCAAGAGGTTGCATCGTCTCTCGGTTTCTGCAGGCGCGCTGCTCAGATGCCGAGGCCGGGCGGCAGGTTGAGGCCGCCGGTCAGGCCGCTCATGCGCTCTTCGTGGCGCTTCTCGACCTGCTGAATGGCGTCGTTCACCGCGGCCAGCACCAGGTCTTGCAGCATCTCCACGTCGTCGGGGTCGACCACTTCGGGCTTGATCTCCAGCGAGCGCAGTTCCTTCTTGCCCGACATGACAACCGTGACCATGCCGCCGCCTGCGGTGACGGTGATCTCTTCTTGTTCCAGCTCGGCCTGGGCCTTTTCCATTTCGGCCTGCAGCTTCTGCATCTGCCCGAGGAGATTGCCCATGCCGCCGGGCATGCCGCCGCCCATTCCCTGGCCGGGACGCTGACCGAAGCCTCTTCTGCCTTTTGCCATAAAACGCTCCTATGATTCTGTCGTGTCAATCACCTGTGCGCCCAGTTCGCTGACGGCGTATTCCACCAGCGGGTCCGGGCCGTCGTGTTGCGCGCCGCCTGCGCTGCCGCCCGCGCCGCGCGGCAGGGTCGCATGGTCTCCCATCTGGCATTCCAACAGCACTTTGCGCCCCAGGAATTCGGAGAGGGTCGTGGTGACGATCTTCAGCGTCTCCGGTTTGGCGACCATGTCGCGCGAAAAGCTGTTGATGCCGAAGGCGAAGGCGATGCTCTGGTCGCCGATGGCGATATCGCGCACGGTGCGCAAGGCGGCGGGCACTTCATGGCCGCAGCGCTCTTGGATCACCTTGAGAAAATCTTGCCAACGGCTGCGCAGCTTGCGCACCGCGGCCTCGTCTAGAGGCGGCGGCTCGCCTTCCGCGTCTTGCTCTGCGGGCGGCGCGGCGTCTGGTTGCGTCGCGGCTGACTGCGCCGGGGCCGGAGGGCTCGCCGCAGCAGGGGCCGAGATAGTGGGGGCCGCCGCCGCTGCAGGCGCGCTCGTCGCGGGGGGTGCGGCCGCGGCAAACGCCGGGGCGGGCTGCGGAGCAACCTCGCCGCGTATGGCTTCGATCAACGCCAGTTCCAGCGGCAATTGCGGCTGATAGCCGCCCTTCAACTGCTGGGCCGCC
>JASGTU010000042.1 GCA_030058085.1 Chloroflexota bacterium | reverse complement strand
GCCCAGTGGTAAAAGAGGATAATCTCTGGCCGGGCAGTCACCAATTCCCAATAGAAAAGCTGCGTCATCACGCCGCCCGCCTCCAGCATGCCCGATGTTGAGTAGGCTTCCAACGCCGGTCGCCGGTCATACGGGATGCAATAATGCGTTGCCAGCCAGCCTCCGGGTTCTGTTTCCTCGTCCACGCTTTCGATCATGGCAAACTGCGCCCCGGCGTCCTGGTTGAGCGGAAGCCCGACGCTTCCGGGGTTGATCACATGCCAACGACGGCGTACAACAGACGGCTGCATCGTGCGGCTTGAATGCGGATCGCCATAGGATTCGCCGTTGCCGGCGTCTAGCGCGCCGACATGCCGATCCACCTGCACATGGGTATGCGCCGAAACAATTGTTCGCTCGCTCGTGCTGTCCAGTTCAGCCGCGATCGACTCCGCCGGCTGCTCCGCATAGAAACCCACCCGGTTACGTCCAGGCACGCCATGCGTCACCCGCAGCGGCTGCGCCCCCGGCAAATAGAGCGTCCGATCATCCGGCAGCATGCCGAGGTACTGACCCTGCTCCGGTGTAATGCGCGCCACGAGCCAGTGCAACTGCCCCCACCGGCGGGGATCGCTCGCCCAGGGCTGCGCCCGCTCCGTTCCATAATCGAGGTAGTAGAACTCATGGTTGCCGCGCACCACGACCCAATCCTGCGCGCGCACCAGGTCGATCACCTCGGCGCTAAAAGGCACGGCATTGATCAAGTCGCCATCCACGACGACCTGGTCGGGCTGAAGGCGCTCCAGTTCGGACATCACCGCCTCCAGCGCAGGCAGATTGCCGTGGATGTCCGCCAGCAGTGCGATACGCATACGTCTCCTTATCCCTAGCGCTGAGTCTCGTCGTCTCGCCTGTCTTTTGGCTGTAGATAAACCGTCAACTCACTGCGGTTGTGGAAAAGCTGCCTCATACCCGCTATCACGTAGCGCTCTTCCAGAATGCGCTGGGCGTGGTCGATCACCGCACGGCGTTTGCGCTCCGGCAGTTTCACCGTCATCAGCGCCACGCCATGCGGGTAAAGGCAATCGGCAGCCTGCACCATAAGCCGCGCCGAATCGCGGCCGTCCATGCGCATGTCGTTGACGATCACGTCAAACCTGTCCGGGTCGTCCGCCATATAGGCTTCTGCCGTCATGCGCAAATGGCGCACTCCCCGGTCTGCCGCCAGGCTGGGATGCAGGCTGCCCGGGTCCACAGCCGTCACATACTGCTCCCGCTCGCGCAATATGCGCGTCCACCCGCCCGGCGACGCCCCCAAATCCAGGGCGACGCCGCGCGGCGGCAGTTCAATCTGAAACACCTCCAGCGCTTCCAACAGCTTAAACTCCGAGCGGCTCACCTGGTTTGGATCGCGCGCGAATCGCCTGACCCCGCCGGCCCAATCCGAGAGGTTATCCCGTACGTCCGAGATACCGGCGTAACCGGTCATCTCGTCCGCGTCGCCCCCAGCCCCTGCAGAGCCGGCGCACACCACCGAGATCACCTGTTGGGGCCGGCGCACATCCACCGTCGCCCCGCTGATCGCAGCCAAAGTCTCCGCCAGCCGCGTGTTCACATCGAACGGTTTATAGGCAACGTCCGCCAACAAGCGAGTCTGCACCGAGAACGTTCGCAGCGCATCCACCTGCGGTGCGATGGCCTCTGCCGCCGCTTGACTGAGCCGCTCCAGGTCGTCCGCCACGCCGCTCAACGGCAACGCCACATGCACCGGACACACATGGCGCACGAACACCGGCGGTGCGCTGCGCCATGCAGCCGCCACATTCGAGAAGGACCGCCGCCCGGCTATCAACTCTACGCCCGGCGCAAGGTTGCGCTCGACAGACGCCTCCGGGTCCACCGCCGGCAGTTCTTCCAGCGCCAGGTCCGCAAAGTCAGCGTCGAACGTGATGATGTACTGAAAGGTTCGCTCCATCAAATTGGGTTCCGTCCTAAGCTAAGCGTGTGCGTCCATTGCCGCCAACGCCGCGTGTATCTCACCTGCCAACCGCAAGGTCCGTTCCGCTGCGTCGCCCACATGGGTATGCGCGTCGAGCAGCGCGGCGACTCGCTCGGGCGCCAAATGCGCCGTCAACTGCGGCTCCTGCACAAGCAGATCCCGCAGAGGGTTGCCGCCGCCGGACTGGAGCGCTGCCCACGCCTCCAAGCTGCGCTCGCGAATCACCTCGTGCAGCGCTTGCCTATCGCCGCCGGCCTTGACCGCCTCCATGAGCACGCGCTCCGTCGCCGCGAAGACCCCGTATGCATCCAAGTTGCGTTGCACCGCCCCATCCCATACCTGTAAGCCCTCGACGAGCCGCAGGATGCGCAGCAGGGCTTCATCGCACAGCAGAAACGCTTCAGGCAGGAACATTCGCCGGTTCGCCGAGTCGTCGAGCGTCCGCTCCAGCAGGCTCAACGCCGCATTGTCCCAGGCGACGCGCGGCAACGCCGCGACCAGGCGCGTCAGGCTGTCGACATTTTCCGCCGCGATCGGGTTGCGCTTGAAGGGCATGGCGCTGGACCCGACCTGCTTTTCCCCGAACGGTTCGCTCCACTCGCCGATAGGCGGGCTTTGCAACAAGCGCAGGTCAAAGGCGAATTTATGCAAGCTCGCCGCCAGCCCTGCCAGCACATTAGTGACAAGCCAATCCTGCTTGCGCGGGTAGGTCTGCGTCGCCACGGCAAACGCGTCTAGGTCTAGCTTCGCCATTACGCGCGCCTCCAGTTGCGCCGCAGTCCAGCCGCTATCGGCCAACAACTGCGTATAGCTGGCGCTCGTTCCTACCGCGCCCTTCAGTCCCTTGCCGCGAATAGAATTGCGCACCCGGCGCAATTCATGCAGATCGAGCAGCAAGTCCTGCCCATACTGCGCCAAGCGATAGCCGACTGTCGTCGGTTCCGCCGGCTGGATGTGGGTAAACGCCATGCACGGCCGCGCTGCTTCCTGCTCCATGCGCCTCGCCAGCCGCGCCAGCACCATCTCCAGGCCTACAATCAACAAGTCTAGCCCTCGCCGGAGCCGCAGCGCATCCACGTTGTCCAGCGCGTCCATCGACGTCGCGCCCAAATGGATGATCGGCCCGCCCGTCGGGCACTGCTCTGCATACGTGCGAATCTCCGCCATCAGGTCGTGGCGGATCTCCCGCTCGATCTCCTCGGCCCGTGCGATGTCCACGTCGTCCACGTGCGCACGCAGGTCGGCGACCTGCGCCTCGCCTACCAAACCGGCTTCGCACTGCGCCTCCGCCAGCGCCACCCAGAAGCGACGCAGCAGCCGTCGTTTCTCCGCCTCGCTCCAAACGCGCCGCATCTCGTCACTGCCATAACGCCAAGTCAGCGGCGATAGATAGGTCTCGTGGTCATAGCCGCGCATACTTTTTCTTCGTCGCCTCCGTTTGAGCTTTTTTGTCAAGAAACGAAACTGACCCTATGATCATTGTATCGCATGGCAGGTCGAAGCACACAGTTATTCCGTCCCGTCACACAGTGAGAGAGAGAAGTCTATGGCCGCTCAAGACCCTGTCGACTCCTTACTCACATCTGACGAACCGAGCCTCCGCTATAAGACCCTGGTACGCGCCCTTGGCAAAGATCAGGCGTCGCCCGACGTGCAGCAGGCGCGAGCGTCTATCCCTTCGTCGCCGCGTATCCAGGCCCTGCTTTCTCTGCGCGATGAGTCCGGTCATATTCCCTATGGGCCCTACACGAAGTGGTTCGGCAGTCACTGGACGCTAGCCGACCTCGCCGAACTAGGTTATCCGCCTGTAGACGAGTCGCTCCTCCCCATGCGCGAGCAGGTTCTGGATTGGCTGCTCGGCGACAAGCATTGGAAGTCGATCCGCACGGTCGACGACCGCGTGCGTCGTTGTGCCAGCCAAGAGGCGCTCGCCGTCTACTCTCTGCTCTCCCTGGGACTAGCCGACAAACGCGTAGACGAACTTGTCTCCCGTCTTCTCCGATGGCAGTGGCCGGATGGCGGATGGAACTGCGACAAACATCCTGAAGCCGTCAATTCGTCTTTCATGGAATCGTTGATCCCGCTGCGCGCCCTGTCTCTCTACGCACAGACGACAGGCAATGCCGAAGTAGAGGAAGCGGCCAACCGCGCCGCCGAAATATTCCTCAAGCGGCGTCTATACAAAAGGGTTGCCGACGGCACGGTCATACGCCGCGAATTCGTCGAGTTGCACTTTCCCTGTTACTGGCACTACGACATCCTCTTCGGCCTCAAGGTGATGGCCGAGGCCGGCCATATACATGACCCGCGCTGCCAAGATGCGCTCGACCTTCTCGAAGCCAAGCGGCTGCCCAGCGGCGGCTTTCCTGCCGAAGCGCGATATTACCGGACTACCGGCGCGCTCAAGACCGGCCGTTCCCTGGTCGATTGGGGCGGCGTAAGCAAACGCCGCATGAATGAGTGGGTGACCGTAGACGCCCTATACGTGCTGCGCGTTGCCGGGCGTTTGTAATACCCAGAATGCACAACCTTGCGGGCGCCTTAGTTTGACACGCGGTGCAGCCTCGAGTACTGTCACAAGTGACGCAGTTCCGATACACCCATTCATTTGCCAACCTACACTGGTAAAGACACCCATGGCCGACGTTTCCGACAATACATCGAACCCATCCTACCAAATCGTCTACCTCGGCGATTGTCCTGAACACATTCCGCTCCTGGCCCGTTGGCACCACGACCAGTGGAGCTATCTCAGCCCGTCCACCACCATCCAGCAGCGCATCGAGCGCCTGCATGAGAATACCGGCAAGCTGTGCGTGCCGACAACCTTTGTGGCGCTCAAGGACGGCAAGCCTGCGGGCAGCGCCAGCCTGGTCAACCTCGACCTTTCCTCCCGCCAGGAGCTATCGCCGTGGCTTGCAGCCGTCTATGTCAGCCCGGAACACCGCACCCAGGGCATCGGGGCTGCTCTGGTCAATCGCGTCGTAGACGAGGCGCGCGCGCTGAATATTGCCACGCTCTACTTATACACGCCGGACAAGATGCGCTTCTATGCGCGACTTGGCTGGACGGTACGGGAAACAATTGAATACCGTGGTCTTGTGATGACCGTCATGCAGATCGACTTGCGCAGCAACCACAGCGGTCAGCCAAGCGTCTAGACGAAACATTACGCCGAGACCCTCTGACCGCGCCTGTTCGTCGTCCGCCCCCTGTCTTTGGCCTGTTCGGTTGGCGCCTTGCCAATGCTGGCGAGCCCCCCTCTCGCCGGCCTGTCCACACCTGGTGGCATCGTACCGCAGGTTACAGCCCGTGGCACGCCTTGTGATATCATCGAGCCCATGACAAACGTACAGCATACTCCACACGACGAGATCGAACACGAAGTTGCCACCCTTGGCGGCGGATGCTTCTGGTGCCTAGAGGCGGTTTACGACCTCTTGCGCGGCATCCATCAAGTCGAATCAGGCTATGCGGGCGGCCATGTAGCGAACCCTACCTATCGCGCAGTCTGCACAGGAACTACCGGCCATGCCGAGGTCGTGCAGGTCACGTTCGATCCGGCCGAGATCTCCTACCGCGAGATACTTCAGGTCTTCTTCGCCATTCATGACCCGACGACGCTCAATCGCCAGGGCAACGATGCCGGTCCGCAGTATCGCTCCGTGATCTTCTATCACTCGCCCGAGCAAGAGGCGGAGGCGCGACGCGCGATGCAAGAGTTGGCTGACGCCCGCCTGTGGCCTGACCCCATCGTCACCCAACTTGAGCCGTACACGGTCATGTATCCAGCCGAAGACTACCATCAGGAATACTACGCCACCAACGGCAGCCAACCGTATTGCCGCATCGTCATCGCGCCGAAGGTGGCGAAATTCCGCAAGCAATTCGTCGACAAGCTCAAGAAATGACCGCGCGCGCCATCGCCGCCTGCTTTGCCCTCATATCGCTTCTAGTCGCGGCGCCTGCGTGCAGCGCTCTACCGCACTTGCCTCCTGCAGCAACGACAACGCCGCAGCCGGAGATGGAACCGCGTATTCCGCTCCCGGTCGAGATCACCCTGCCGCCCGGCTTCCGGATCCATTACTACGCTCAGTCCGTGCCCGAGGCGCGTTCCCTGGCGTTCAGCCAAGACGCATCCGGCCGCGTCATCGTATATGTAGGCACGCGCGCCGCCGGCAAGGTCTACGCCGTCCTCGACCACGACCAGGATAATGTCGCCGACGAAGTGATTACCATTGCCGAAGGGCTCAAAATGCCCAACGGCGTCGCCTACCATGACGGCGCCCTTTATGTGGCGGAGGTCAGCCGCATCCTGCGTTTCGACGACATCGAGAACCGCCTTGACGACCCGCCTGCGCCTGTCGTCGTCTTCGACGGCTATCCTCGCGACGAATGGCATGGCTGGAAATACCTGCGTATCGGCCCGGACGGCTATCTCTATGCGCCGGTCGGCGTGCCCTGCAACGTGTGCGAAACCGGCGACACGCTTCATGGCACGATCACCCGCCTCGCCCTCGACGGCAGCACGCTCGAAGTCGTCGCCCGCGGGGTCAGGAACTCCGTCGGCTTCGATTGGGATCCGCAGACGCAGGAACTGTGGTTCACCGACAACGGCCGCGACGACCTAGGCGACGACCTGCCCCCGGACGAGCTCAACCACGCGCCGTGGGAGGCAGCGTCGAGCGCACTGCATTTCGGCTTCCCCTACTGTCACGCCGGCACCATCCCCGACCCGGCTTTCGGCGATCTGCGCGGCTGTGACGAGTTTATCCCGCCGGCTATGCCCCTCGGCCCACACGTCGCCGCCCTCGGCATGCGTTTCTACACCGGCGATCTGTTTCCCGCCGAATATCGCAACCAGGTATTCGTTGCCGAGCACGGTTCCTGGAATCGCACCGAACCTATCGGCTACCGCATCTCGCTCGTCCGCTTCGACGAAGGCCGACCCGTCAGCTACGAGGTCTTCGCTAGCGGCTGGCTGCGCGAGGGCGAACGTTTTGGGCGTCCGGTAGACGTACTCCAGATGCCCGACGGCTCGCTCCTAGTCAGCGACGACGCCGCCGGCGCCATCTACCGCATCACCTACGAGTAAAGGTCATGCCGCCGTCCGGCAAGGAAACGAACCGTTATGCCTCGGTCGCATAACCCAGGCTACGCTGCCATCGGTTTGCACAACCCGGCGAACATGCTGAACGTCGGCGCAGCCCTGCGTGCCGCAGCCTGTTTCGACGTCGCCCTGGTCGTCATAGCCGGTCGCCGCTACGCCAGCCAGCGCACCGACACGGCGCGCGCCTATCTCGAAATCCCCTTACTCCAGGTCGACGACCTGCACGACGTGATCCCCTTCGACTGCGTTCCGGTAGCCGTTGAACGCCGCGACGACGCCATCTCCCTGCCCGCCTACGAGCACCCGGCGCGCGCCTTCTACATTTTCGGCCCGGAAGACGGCGACCTTGGTCGGTCCGTCCTGTCCTGGTGTCGCGACGTCGTTGCCGTGCCTTCGCGCCATTCGCTGAACCTCGCCGCTGCTGTGAACATCGTGCTCTACGATCGGCTTGCGAAGTCACAGCGCGCCGCCGGCGTTTGAGCGTTTCCACTCGCCGTCGCTCCGGCAATATCTAGCACAGAAAAATTCTGCGCACCGGACATAAGACGTCCACATCTTTGACATGCGCAGCGCTCTTGACTACACTCCGTGTAATGAACGCTACTGGCGCCACAGACCTAAACGTTCTGGACCTGGCAAAATCGCTCATTGCCATCCCATCCGAAAGCTATAGGTCCAACCAGCAAATCGCGGACTTCCTCGCCGCGTTGCTCTCCAACCTTGGATACACAGTCGAACCTATCGCCTACACCGAGGCACAGGGGAAGCGCAAAGTCAGCCTAGCGGCGCGTGCAGGCAGCGGACAGGGCGGGTTGGGGCTGTTCGCCCATTCCGACACCGTGCCCGCCACCGCCGATGGGTGGACGCCCTTCACCCCCATCATCCAAGACGACAAGTTAATCGGCCGCGGCGCCTGCGACATGAAAGGCCCCCTAGCCGCCGCCCTTGTCGCCGCGGCCTCGTTCCCGACCGCTCAATTGCGCGCACCTCTTACCCTCGTCATTACGTCTGATGAAGAGGAGGGGTATGGCGGCGCGTATGCTGTCTGCGCGCAGTCGCAACTTCTAGCCGCCGGTTGGCCGGAAGCGGGCGTCGTCATCGAACCGACTCGCCTGCGCCCGGTGTATGCGCACAAAGGCATGGTGCGCGTGACTGTGACAGCCGAAGGCGTCGCCGCCCATACGAGCACAGGCCGAGGCGTCTCCGCCAATTTCTTGATTGCGCCATTCCTGGCCGAGATGACCCATCTAGCGGAACGATTCTCACGTGACAAGCGCTTTATGAATGGTGAATTCAACCCGCCGACGAACGGCTTCAACATGGTGATCGACGACGGCGGCTGTCCGCATAACGTCACTGCGGCCAGGACAGTCTGCACCATGACCCTGCGCACCATGCCGGACGATCACCGGGATGAGGCCCTGGCTCTCATTGCGGCATCTGCGCAGCGCCACAACCTGGCCTTTGCGTCGAACGGATTCGATCCCGTCTACACCCCGCGCGACAGCGACATCGTCCGCGCAGCCGTCGCCGCCACAGACGCCCAACCCGAGACCGCATCCTACGGCACGGAAGCCGCGGTCTACAAAGACTACACCAGCCTTGTCGTTCTCGGCCCGGGCAGCATCGACCAAGCCCATACACACGGCGAATGGATTGAAGTGAGTGAGTTGCAGAAAGCGGTAAACGTCTACCGGCGTCTCATCCGTCGTTTCTGCCTTTAGCGAGAGAACCGGCGTCACCCTATCATGACTACCACTCCAGAAACTAGCCCCATACAGCGCCGCTCGACCAGCGCCGTTAATCCGCGCCGCCAGCCCATGCCTCTCTGGCTGTCAGCCCTCGGCATCTTGCTGGCGATGGTTGCCATTGGCGCTGCCTGGCGCTTTGTCCAGCCTGGTCCTGCACCCGAGCCGCCGCCGGAACCGGGCAGCTCACTCGTGGCCGAAGCGCCATCACCCACGCCTGCACCGACTGAACTCCCCCCGCCGCCAACAGACGCGGTTGCCGCCGTCTCGACGCAGACCGCCGCCACCGTTCCGCCCGAAACATCAGGCACAGCATCGTCCGCTGCACAAACAGACATGCCCGCTTTCGATCCCACACAGGAGCCTGCCCCCGAACAGCCGGAGACCGCGTTGCCCCTGCCCACAGTCACGCCAACGCCGGAAATCCTGGACATCGCGCCGCGCTCGGCGCAGATCGGCGGCGTTACGACCCTGCGCCTCACGATCTCCGGCCGCGAGTTCGAAAGCACAGGCCTCCCGCTGCGCATCGCCATCCCCGCACGCATCCACACGCTGGATGGCGGCGCGCCGGCTGTATCCGATGCTTGGTGCATGCAGATGGGCCTTACCAATCTCTTTTTCGACCTGAACCTGAGGCTGAATCCCGCGACTGAGGAATTGGTGACAACGGGAAGCATCGAACTGCGTGCTGACTTCTGCGACGACCCTGGGCTCGCGCTGGACAGCATCGAGGTAAATCTCAACACCCCCACCGGTTCCGCTGCGCAAATCGTCTATAACCTGCGCGGCGAACGCGCGCTTCTGGGCGACACGAACTTCCTCAGCACCGATGTCGGCGTCATCGTCGAGCTCGAGGTCACCAACTCGCGCCCCCGCTAGACCATTGCCTCCCTCAGCACGCCCACGCCACACCCGCAGCCTTCATTTCCACAGAATTGGCGTTCTCGGTCATTTTGCGCCTCTGCCGCCCTTCCGCCCGTCGGATTTTCGCCCTTGCGCGCGTTCCCGTCCTATGCTAGTTTACCAAGGTTTAACGCCGGCGCCTGATGACCGCTGGGCCGGCCTTACCTGTTACGCTAGCAAGGATTAACCACCATGGGAGCCAAAGCCAGAGTAGGCCTCGTCCACGGCGCAGACCGCCGCAGCGGGGTCTACCAAGCTCTCGATTTAGTGCGCGCCGATGTAGAAGCCAAACTTCACCGGCAGGCGCTTATCAAACCCAATCTGCTATCCAGCACCAACCAGCTTGCTTCCACCCATGCCGACGCCATCCGCGGCGTCCTCGATTTCCTCATGAGCGCCGCGCACCCGCCCGATGAAGTGATCATCGCCGAAGGCGCCAACGAGAAATACTCTGGGGAAGCGTTCACCAACTTCGCCTACGCCCCAATCCTGTCCGAATATGACATCCCCATCCGCCTTGTCGACCTGCACCAGGAGACGGAATGGGTGGAGACGACGGCGGTATTGACCGATGGCGGCGAGATAGACGTGCGCATGTCGAAGCTGGTTCTCGACTGCCCCTGCACCATCTCGCTGGCTATAGCCAAAACCCACGATACCTGCGTCGTCACCCTTGCCCTAAAGAATATGATCATGGGCGTGCTGCACAAGGCGGATCGTGTGTACATGCATGGCGTTCGCAGCCATGCCGAGCGTAGAATGCCTGCCGACTCCCAGGCGGTCAATATCAACTTGATACGCCTGGCGCGCTACTTGGCGCCCGACATCGCCGTAATCGACGGCACGCGCGGCCTGCAAGGCAACGGGCCCGGCGGCGATAACGCCGTCGACTTCCGCACGGTCGCCGCTTCGACCGACGTCATCGCCGCCGATGCCGTCATGACCAAAGCCATGGGGTTCGAGCCTCTGGCGTTGGCAATCCCAACTTACGCCCAAGCTGCCGGTCTCGGAATCGCCGATCTCGACCAGATTGACGTTATAGGCGCGCATCTCGCGGAGGTTATCACGCCCTTCCTGCCGCACGAAAAGACTGCGCAACAGATGGAGTGGGCCGCGCCGCAATTTGCTCGCTACCTGCCCGCGTAAATTGCGCAATCGCCAGTTACACCCGCAACTGGAATAGAAAACGGAGGAGGCCGGATTGAGCCTCCTCCGTTTCGTGTGCGACCGCCTCGACCGGCTACATCCAGCCGCTACTTCCACTCAAATGCCACGCCGGTATACTCTTCTGGATCGTTCAATAGACCGTCATACGCCCGTTTGATCTCTTCCGGAGCCAGCCGGTGCGAGACGAGCGGGTCGATATGCATTTTGCCGCGCTGGATCCAGTCGAAAATGCGCTCCTGCTTGCTGTACTGCGACGTTCGCTTGCCGATGTCGGAGTAGATCGGCACGTTCCATTCCAATGCGCCGCGTATCGTAACGAAACGCAGATGTACATCCGAGAGCAGCGTCGTTAAGTCGCCCTCGACGGGGACGCGCGGCGTACCCAGAATCACGATCTGCCCGAAGCTGGCTGTTACCGGCAGGGCCTGCATCACTACCGCGCTGTGCCCGACCGCGTCAACTGTCACATCGGCGCCCTTCCCCTTCGTCAACTCCATAATCGCCTGGTTGGCCTCATCGCGGTTGCCGCCCACGGTATGCTCGATACCGCAACGCTCGGCCAATTCGCGGCGGCTTGCCACCGGGTCCACGCCGATCACACGCGCGCCCAAGATGCCGTAGGCCTGCGCCGCCAGGTTACCCACGGCGCCAAGGCCGAACACGGCTACCCAGGGGTTGTCGCGCAGCTCAGTGACCACGATCGCGGTCGTCGCCACGCCCGCCATGCGCGAGGCTGCCGCCGTCACGCTGTCCATCCCCTCCGGAACCCTGATCACCAGCCGATCCTGCGGATACACCACCATCGAGGCGTGATTGCCGTAGGTAAAGACCCGGTCCCCCACTTTAGCGCGATTGACGCCGGCCCCAACTGCACGCACAACCCCCACATTAGCATAGCCCGATTTCCACGGATAGGCACACCATTGGCCGGGCTGGAAAACCTTCGGCTCCCTGCCCGAATAGTTCGCCAGTTCCGTACCGGCGCTGATGAACGTCGCATCCGTCTCGATCAGCAGTTCGCCTTGACCGAGTTCGGGTTCGGGGATATCAACAGTTTGAAGTTCAACCTGGTATTGTCCAGTTACGACGACTTGTTTGATCTGCATATCCTGGCTCCCTCATGGAGTGGCTGGAAGGCGGATGATCCGTGCGGCTGCATCGCGGCCGCCAGAAAAGCGTTTGCGTAGTCATTGTACCAGACAACGCCCCGCATCCCCATGTCGCGCAGCACGCTTGCTCATCGCCGC
>JASGTU010000041.1 GCA_030058085.1 Chloroflexota bacterium | reverse complement strand
ATGCAGCATCACTTCATGTCGCCCACGCTCCCGTTGCATTGGGAGAACTACGTGGTGGCCTTCAACCAGTTAGGAAAATACTTCTGGAATACGGTGCTGGTGACGGGCATCTCGGTGCCGGGCGTGCTGCTGGTCTCCTCCATGTCCGCTTTTGTCTTCGCCCGTTATTCCTTCCCGGGGCGCACCGTGCTCTTCTACACGGTGATCAGCCTGCTCATGGTCCCCTTCATCCTGACGCTGGTGCCGACCTTTGTCTGGATCAAGCAGCTTGGTTTGCTCAACACCTACTGGGCGCTGATCTTCCCCTATGTTGCCGGCGGGCAGGTGTTCGCCATCTATCTGTTGCGCAGTTTCTTCGCCACCATTCCCAACGACATTTTCGATTCTGCCACGGTGGACGGCGCCAACATCTTCCAGACCTACTGGAGCATTGCGCTGCCGCTGACCACGCCCATGCTCAGCGTGGTCGCCATCGTCAACACCCTGCATGTGTGGAACGACTACATCTGGCCGTTGGTCACCCTACAACAGGACAGCATGCGCACCATTACGATTGGCCTGCGCTATTTCCAAGGCCAGTTTCAGATCAACTACGGACCGCTCTTCGCCGGCTATATTCTCGGGTCTCTGCCCTTGTTGATCCTCTTCCTGCTCGCCATGCGTCCCTTCGTCTCCGGCCTCACTTCCGGCGCCATCAAAATGTAGGTCGCCGCTCACCACTCACAAGGATAAGGACGTTCTATGCAAGCCAAAGCCGTGGTCTTTCCCGCTCCCAACGAGGTGGAATTTCGCTCGGTCGATTGCCCTGAGCCGGGGCCGGGAGACGTGGTCGTGCGTGTCACGCACTCCTGGATCAGCAACGGCACGGAAGGCTCCTTCCTGCGCGGCGAACGCATCGCCGGCGATACCGCCTATCGCCCCGGCGACCCCTGGCCGTTTCCCATCGTGGCCGGCTACCAGAAGATCGGCGTGGCCGAATGGGTGGGCGAAGCCGTGACGGACATCGCCGTGGGCGAGACCGTCTTTGCCGCCATGGGCAAGGTCAACGGCATGTACCAGGCCTATGCCGGGCAGATTTCGCCCTCAGTCAGCCCGCGCGAACATATCTGGAAACTGCCTGCGCAGGTCGACGCGCTGGCCTTCTCCGGCCTGGTGCTTACCCAGGTCGGCTATAACTGCGGCGTGCGTGCGCCCATCGAGGTGGGCGAAGGCGCCGTCGTCATCGGCGACGGTATGGTCGGCCAATGGGCTGCGCAGACGCTGGCCTGGCGCGGGGCGAATGTCGTGCTGGTGGGCCGCCACGATTACCGCCTCAAGCTTTTCGGGCCGGACGTCATGCGCCACACGATCAACGCGCGCCAGACCGATTGGGTGCAGGCGGTGCGCGACCTGCTGCCGGAGCGTATTCGCGTCGCCGTGGACACCGTCGGCTCCATCGACGCGCTCACGACGCTGCAACCTATGATGGCGAAGTTCGGCCACATGGTTTCCGCCGGTTTCATGGGCGTCGACGACCTGCTGTCGCTGCAACTCATGCGCGATGGCGAACTCTCGCTCGATTTCGTCTCCGGCTGGACGCGACCGCGCATGGACCACACGCGCGAACTGATCGCGGCGGGCTATCTGCAGACGCTGCCGTTGATCACCCACCGCTTCCCCGCAGCGCAGGCCGCCGATGCTTGGGCGCTGATCGAATCCAAGCGCGAGCCGGTGCTCGGCGTGATCCTCGACTGGTAACTGCAACCTATTGGGCGGAGAATCCGCCTTCCCAAACTATCTAATTCTGAATCGCCAAGCGCGAATGGACCCGACGATGAAATCTCTTCAATACCTTGGACCCAACCAAGTGGAATGGGCTGACAGGCCCATCCCTGAACCCGGCCCCGGCCAGATCCGCGCCCGCATCGAGGGCGTCACCACCTGCCCGCACTGGGACCTACACATCATGGGCGGCGAGCCGATGTTCCCGGGCAGGCCGATCCCCTACCCCTACCAGCCGGGCCAACCGGGCCATGAGGCCGTGGCGCGCGTGGATGCACTCGGCCCGGGCGTCGACGGCCCGCCCGCCGGCACGCGCGTCGCCGCCTGGCGCGACCAGGGCCACGACCGCCCCGGCTGCTACGCCCATTTCAACGTCTTCGAGGCGGACAACCTGCTGCCTATCCCCGAAGATTTGCCGCTAGAAGCCGTCGCTCCGTTGGAGCTTGCCATGTGCGTACAGGTCTCTTTCGACCAACTCGCACAGCTAGATGCGGTGAAGGTTGCGCGCTTCGGCGTCACCGGCCTTGGCCCGGCCGGTCTCATTGCCTTGCAGATGGCGCGCGCTTATGGCGCCGGCGAAGTTGTCGCCATCGATCCGGTCGCCTCTCGCCGCGAGCTGGCCTTGCAACTCGGCGCGGATACAGCCGTCGCGCCGGAGGAACTCGGCGGGGTTCTCGACGCAGCCATTGATTGCACCGGCCTGGCTTCAGCCGTAGCCAACCTGATGGAGCACACGCGTCGCGCCATATCCACCTTTGGCGTCTTACGCGAGCCTGTACCCTTCGGCTTTCGTCAATGGGCCGGCGGCCTGGCGCTGCTCGGCTACGGCAGCCATAACCGCAGTGCGGCTGAACGCGCCTTGGCCTTAGTCACCGGCGGCCAACTGCGCTTGGCCCCGCTCGTGACGCACACCCTGCCGCTAACGCGCTACGCTGAAGGCATCGAGCTTCTGCGCAACAAAGAGGCCATCAAGGTGCTGTACCTCCCCTGGACGGAATGATATAATCGGTGCTGAGGCGTTCCTTGCGGGCGCCCGGCATATCTCGTGTATGCCAGATGTGTACATCCGTTCCTAACGCGCTAGAAGGATTCCGTCCATGCCCCATGCCTTGCGCCCCCCTGCCTTCACTCCCCTGCCCCTGGGCGCGGTGCGCCCTCTGGGCTGGCTGCACAACCAGCTTCGCCTGCAGGCCGACAGCCTCAGCGGGCATCTCGACGAGTTCTGGCCCGATATCAAGGAGAGCCGCTGGTTCGGCGGCGAGCAGGAAGGTTGGGAACGCGCCCCCTATTGGCTGGACGGCGTCATTCCCCTCGCCTATCTGCTCGACGATGAACGGCTCAAAGCTAAGGTCGCACGCCATGTCGACTACATCCTAGCCCATCAGGACGAGGACGGCTGGCTGGGGCCGCGCCAATCCTTCATCCACGCCACCGAGCAGCCCGCCTTCGACATCTGGGCGCTGTTTCTCGCCCTCAAGATGCTGGTGCAGGTGCACGATGCGACGGGCGACGAGCG
The DNA here is from genome assembly GCA_030058085.1 of Chloroflexota bacterium. Taxonomy (GTDB): domain Bacteria; phylum Chloroflexota; class Anaerolineae; order Caldilineales; family Caldilineaceae; genus JASGTU01. Next base: position 9,144 of record JASGTU010000041.1, on the reverse strand, counting down.
CATCCCCGGCGCGGTCGAGCGCTGCCTGCGCCTGATCGACCGGCACATCGACCGCCAGCCGCTCTTCAACTGGGGGCAATTCCGCTGGTTCGAGGCGCTCATCCCGCTCTACTGGCTATATGAGCGTACCGGCGAGGCGTGGCTGGCCGATCTGGCGATCAAGTTGCACGCCCAGGGCTTCAACTGGGCTGAGTTCTTCGAGCGTTGGCCCATCACCGAACCGACGCCTATGGGCCGCTGGAACTTCATGGGCCATGTCGTCAACAACGCCATGGCGATCAAGGCGCATCCGCTGTGGTGGCGGCTGAGCGGCGACGAGCGCGACCGCCGCGCTGTCTATGACATGATCGCCAAACTCGACCGCTACCACGGCATGGCGACCGGCGTCTTCACCGGCGACGAATGCTTGGCCGGCGTCGACCCTTCGCAAGGGACCGAGCTGTGCGCCGTCGTCGAATATATGTACTCGCTGGAGTGGCTGCTTTCCGTCCTGGGCGATCCGGCCTTCGGCGACCGGCTGGAGCGCATCACCTTCAACGCGCTGCCGGCTACTTTCTCGCCCGATATGTGGAGCCACCAGTACGACCAGCAGGTCAACCAGATCGAGTGCAGCGTGCGCCGGCGCAATTGGAACACCAACGACGACGACTCCAACATCTTCGGGCTGGAACCCAACTACGGCTGCTGCACCGCCAACCTGAGCCAGGGATGGCCTAAATTCGCCGCGCACCTGTGGATGGCCGCGGACGATGGCCTGGCTGCGGTCGCCTACGCGCCCAGCGAAGTCGCCACGACCATCCGCGGGCAGACCGTACGCGTGCGCCTAGAGACGGATTACCCTTTCTCGGATACGCTGCACTTTACGGTGCAGCCCGGCAGCGCCCTCAAATTCCCGCTGCTACTGCGCATTCCCCTCTGGGCAGCGGGCGCGCACGTAACGGTGAACGGCGGCGCGACGCAGCCAGCCTTGCCCGGCAAGTTCCACCGCATCGAGCGCGAATGGCGCGAGGGCGATACGGTCCTCTTGACCTTGCCCATGCGCCCAGTCGTGCATCCGCGGCCGCGCCAGACTGTGGCCGTGTCGCGCGGGCCGCTGCTCTACGCCCTCAAGATCGGCGAGGAGTGGCGGCGCATCCACGCCGACCAGCCGCAGCGCGAGTTGCCTCACGGCGACTGGGAGATCTACCCGACTACGCCCTGGAACTACGCGCTGGCGATTGACCGCGCCCACCCAGAGCGGTCGCTCACCTTTGAGCAGCGCCCCATGACCGGCCTGCCCTTTGCGCCCGATCGTGCGCCGGTGGCGGCCCATGTCAAGGGCAAGCGCGTCCCCGGCTGGCAAGAGGCCAGCGGCTCCGCGCCGATGTGGCCCGGCGGCCCGGCGACTTCCGAAGAGCCGCCGGCGGATCTCACGCTGATCCCCTACGGCTGCACCAACCTGCGCTTGGCCGAGTTCCCGCTGCTGGAGTAAGGCGGGGGAAGGGCACTGAGCGCTTGCAGGAGCGGCAGCCTTGCCGCTCGCCAGCCAAGCAGCGGCATCCTTGCCGCTCGTCAAGACGCAGTACCGCACTAGTCAAGAAGAACAGCATCTGCCGGAAAGCCGGCGTCTTGAAGAAAGATGTGCACAACCGTTAACGGAAAGGACAAAGGCATGGGTATAGCGGAGCGCTTCTCATTGGCAGGCAAACGCGCTGTGGTCACCGGCGCCTCGAAGGGCATCGGCGCGGTGATCTCCGCCGTGCTGGCAGAGGCCGGCGCCGACATCGCCGTTACCGGGCGCGACCGGGCGGGCTTGGACGACACAGCCGCCCAGGTGCGCGCTCATGGACGCCGCTGCCTGACCATCGAAGCCGATCTCGCTACGGTAGAGGGCGCCAACCACGTTGCCGCCGCCGCGCTGGAGTTCTTCGGCACGGTCGACATCCTCGTCAACAGCGCCGGCGTCTCGTATCCGGCCTCGCTGCTTGTTACGCCCGTCGCAGACTGGGACGAAATGATGGCGGTCAACCTGCGCGCCCCGTTCCTCATCGCCCGCGCCCTGGCTCCTAAAATGATCGAACAGCGCAGCGGCAAGATCATCAACATCTCATCGCAGGCCGGCGTCATTGCGCTCGACGACCATGCCGCCTATTCCGCGACCAAAGGCGGTCTCAACATGCTGACCAAAGCCATGACGGCTGAATGGAGCCGCTACAACATCCAGTGCAACGCCGTCGCGCCGACCATCATCCTCACGCCGATGGGCGAACGCGTGTGGGGCGAACCTGCCAAAGGCGATCCGATGAAGGCTAAGATACCCCTAGGGCGTTTCGGCCAGCCTATCGAGGTGGCGGACCTGGTGCTGTTCCTCGCCTCACCCGCCTCCGATTTGATCACCGGCGACGTCATCCTGCTCGACGGCGGTTATACCGCACTCTAGACTATCATGCATCAGAACCTTGCCGCAGCGGATATGCCGGAACACCGGGCGCATTTCCCCATGCACCCCAGCGCAGCGCGCTCCGTTCAGGCGGCGGCAGTTGACTTCTTCGGGCTGCCCGCGTTCCCGCGGATGAGCCTGGGCGGCAACGTCAAGCTCATCCTGGCGTTGATCCCGCCCGGCGAATTCGTGATGGGCGCGTCTCCGGGCGATCCGCATGCCCTGCCGGCTGAGGCGCCCGCTCACCTCGTCACATTCCGCATGCCCTTCTACATCGGGCGTTATCCCGTCACACAGACTCAGTGGCAGGCCGTCATGGGCGATGCGCCTTCTAGGCGTCAAGGCAATCCGGCGCAACTGCCGGTCGATTCGGTGAGTTGGGAACGCTGCGTTGAGTTCTGCCGGCGTCTTTCGGAGATGAGCGGCTCGACCGTACGCCTGCCCAGCGAAGCCGAGTGGGAATACGCCTGTCGCGCCGGATCCGCTTCGATCTACGCCTTTGGCGACAACCCTTTCGACCTCAAGGACTACGGCTGGTACAGGGACAACGCCGGCGGCTTGAGCCAACCTGTGGGGTTGCTGAGCGGCAATGCCTGGCGGCTGCACGACATGCACGGCGGCGTCAGCGAGTTCTGCCTCGACGCCTGGCACACCGACTATGTGCGCGCGCCTGCGGACGGGCGGCCTTGGATCGACGGCGGCGACCCGCATCGGCGCATCCTGCGCGGCGGATCGTTGCAAGACCCGGCGGAGTATTGCCGCTCGTCACACCGCAACTACGGCGAGCCTGACGTCCCTTCTACAGATCGCGGGCTACGCGTCGTGCTGGAGATTCGCGCGCCGTAACCGCGCCGCTTCGATTACAGCGCGTCGACGAACCCGGCGATGCCGTCCAGCAGGCCGTCTAGACCGCGGCGCTGGCGACGGACTTCAGGGGCAGGAGTTGGCTGCGGCATGGTAGTGCGAACCGGTCGCGGCGACGAGTCGTCGAGGCTGCTCTCGTATTGTAGTCCGTTGCACTCCAGCCAATACAGGGCGTAGCGCGCCTGCGCCGCGCGCACGGTGAGGGTGATCTTGTCGCTTACAACCATCAGCCCCCAGACCTTGACGCCCACGCGGGTCAACATCTGCTTGATCTGATTGGCGCTCCACCCCTGGTCACGCCGGCAGGCGATCTGCACCGAAGGGCCGTTGCAAATGTCCTGCACAAATGCTAAGGTAGGGGTGATCCAGTCGAACGTCGAGCCAATTCTCAGAAACGTATCGAGCATCTGTGGCCTCCTCGTCCCGCGCTTGCTGACCTTGCACTATTGTCACTGCTCCACACCAATTAGAACATATGTTCTGTATTTTGTCAATAGGATCACTACGGTGGTCGCGCGCCATGTTGATTGAACAAGAGTCGTTTCTAGTCGGCTTTTTCGCAGGCTTCATCGTTGCCGGCTATTTTGGCTGGCTCATGGGTCGTATTCGGGCGGATCGCTCCGCCGCCAAGAGATCCGGCCAGGTGGCGGCGGTGACGGTGAAGTCGGAAAAGTCTCCTAGCGAAATTGTGCGCGAAGCGACGGCGGCGTCCATGCGCACACTGTTTTGGACCTTGCTCTTGATTTTTAGCGCAGCGGTGATCGGCTACTGGCTGTGGTCGCTCATGGCTTAGTTCACAGCTGCTCATGACGTGCCATAATGAGGGAGGCTGAACTGTGGCAAAAAAGAAGAAGAAAGCCAAAGACGAAGCGGCGGAGCAAGCGGCTGCAGCACCGTCCGAAACCTCGCCGCGGCTGATGCGCAAGACCTACCTCATGACGGACGACCTAATCCGGCGCGTCGAGCGGCAAGCCGAAGCCGCCGGCGTCGGCATCAACGAGATGAACCGCTATCTGTTGACGGTGGCCCTAGACATGGTGGAGAGCGGGCAACACGAGATACAGGTGACGACGGTCACCCGCCGCACACTGGGCGTGTAGGTTAGCCGTCGCCGGCGTTGACTTGCAGCGCCCGGCTGCTGTAGCATACACCTCGGCGCGGCAAGTCCGCCGCGCTTTTTCTTTTACTGCTTCTCCAATGGCTAATATGTCGCTCATCGAGGAACCATCCATGCTGCAAGAACTGCGTCCTCAGACCATCATCGAACCGTTTCGCATCCGGTCGGTCGAACCAATCCGTTTCACCACTGTGGCGGAGCGCGAGGCTGCTTTGCGCAAAGCCGGCTACAACCCCTTCCTGCTCCATGCCGGCGATGTGCTGATCGACCTGCTGACCGACAGCGGCACGGGGGCCATGTCTTCGCAGCAATGGGCCGGCATGATCGCTAGCGACGAGTCCTATGCGGGCGCGTCGTCGTTCTACCGGCTGGAAGCCGCGGTGCAGGATATCACCGGCTTTCGTTACGTCATGCCCACGCACCAGGGACGCGCCGCCGAGAACATCCTATTCACCACCATCGCCCGGCCCGGCCATGTCGTGCTCAACAACACGCACTTCGACACCACGCGCGCCCATGTGGAACATGTGGGCGCCGAGGCGCGCGACCTGGTCATCCCCGAAGGCAGGCAGCCGCGCAACCTCCACCCCTTCAAGGGCAACATGGACCTCGACGCGCTGCGCGCCGCCATCCGCGAGATCGGGCCGGAGAACATCCCGCTCGTGATGATGACCGTCACCAACAATTCCGGCGGCGGTCAGCCAGTGAGCATGGCGAACATCCGCGCGGCGAGCGAGATCTCGCACGAGCACGGCATCCCCTTCTTTCTCGACGCCTGCCGCTTCGCCGAAAACGCCTGGTTCATCAAACTGCGCGAGGAGGGCTATGCGGATAGGGCGCCCATCGACATCGCCCGCGAGATGTTCAGCTATGCCGACGGCTGCACGATGAGCGCCAAGAAGGACGGCATGGCGAACATCGGCGGCTACCTCGCCATGAACGATGACGACCTCGCCGTCCGCTGCCAGAGCCTGGAGATCCTGACCGAGGGCTTCCCCACCTACGGCGGCATGGCCGGCTATGACATGGAGGCGATTGCCCAAGGGCTGTACGAGGCGCTGGACGAAGGCTATCTGCGCTATCGCATCCGTTCGATGGCCTACATCGGCGAGCGGCTGGCCGCGGCCGGCGTGCCCCACGTACAGCCCACGGGCGGGCACGCCATCTATCTCGACGCGGGCGAGATGCTGTCCCACATCTCGCCGCTGGAGTATCCGGCCTGGTCGCTCGCCAACGCGCTCTATCTACTGGGCGGCGTGCGCGGGGTGGAGATCGGCTCGGTCATGTTCGGCAAGCAGCCCGACGGCAGCGAAAAGCCCGCGGCCATGGAACTGGTGCGGCTGGCCTTCCCGCGGCGCGTCTATACGCAGAGCCACGTCGACTATCTGCTGGAAGTAATCTTAGGCGTCTATGCGCAGCGAGAGGCGCTGCGCGGCTACCGCATCGTGCAGCAGGGGCCGGTGTTGCGCCACTTTACGGCGCGGCTCGAACCCCTGGCGTAGGCGACGCGCTGCGCCGGACCGGTTCGCCGTCCAGTCCGGCGCAGCATATGCCGCGATGCCCTATTCCACCGTCACGCTCTTGGCGAGGTTGCGCGGCTGGTCTACGTCCAGCCCCTTGCGCCGTGCGATTTCGTAGGCGAACAACTGCAGCGGCAGCACGGCCAGGATCGGCAAGATGAACTCGTTGGCCGCAGGGATGGGCAGCACATAGTCCGCAGCGCCGGCTAGGTAGGCGTCGCCCTCGCTTGCCACGGCTAGCACCTTGCCGCGCCGCGCTTTGATCTGCTCCACCTGGCTGACCATCTTGTCGTAGACGCGGTCTTGCGGCGCCACGACCACCGTCGGCCATTCCTCGTCGATCAGCGCGATCGGCCCGTGCTTCATCTCGCCCGCGGGGTAGCCCTCGGCGTGGATGTAGGTGATCTCCTTGAGCTTGAGCGCACCCTCGCGGGCGATGGCGTAGTGCATGCCACGCCCCAGGTAGAGGAAGTTGCGGCTGGTGTGGAAGGTTTCGGCCAGGCGAGCATAGCGACCGCTGCGCCGCGCCTCGTCCAGCAGCGCGCCCGCCATGCCCGGCAGCGCCAACAGCGCCTCGATCAGTTCGCCGCGCTGCTCGGCATCCAGCCGCCCTGTCTCCTGACCGATGTAGATCGCCAGCAGCAACAGGTCGACCAGGGCAGCGGTGAAAGCCTTGGTGCTGGCTACGCCGATCTCCGGCCCCGCCTGCATGGGGATGACGCCGTCGCACAGCCGCGTGATCTGGCTGCCCTCCACGTTGACGATGGCGGCAGTGGCTGCGCCGCGCTCCTTCGCCAGTTCCGCCGCGGCAAGCGTATCCGCCGTCTCCCCGCTCTGCGTGATGGCGACAGCCAGATCGTCGCTGCGCACGAGCGGCTGGCGATAGCGAAACTCGCTGGCGTAGTCGACCTCGACCGGCACGCCTGCCAGCCGTTCCAGGTAGTGCTTACCGATCAGCCCGGCGTAGTAGCTCGTGCCGCACGCCAAGATGGTCACCCGACGCAGCGCGGCCAGCTTTCCGGCGTCGAGGTTGAGTGCGGCCAGTTCGACGCGGCGGTTTTCCACGTCCAGATGGCCGCGCAGCGCGGCGGTCAGGCTGGCGGCCTGTTCGTAGATTTCCTTCTCCATGTAGAAGGCGTAGCCGCCCTTGTCCGCTTCCGCCGCGGTCCAGGCCACAGAGACGGGCCGCCGTTCGACAGCGTCGCCGGAAAGCGTGCTGTAGCGGATGCGCCCCGGCTCGACGACCGCCATCTGCCCGCTCTCCAGGTGCACGATCTCGTCCGTGTGCGACAGGATGGCGGGCATATCGCTCGCCAAGAACGCCTCACCGGCGCGTTCGCCCGCGGCCACGCCGCCGGCATGGCCGAGACGCGCGGCGATCAGACGGCGCGGCTGGTCCTTGCTCATGGCTACGATGGCGTTTGGGCCGTGCAGCCGGGCCAGCGCGCAGCGCATTGCCCACTCCAGGTCGCCGCCGCAGCCGTTGTGATAGAAGCGGTGGATCAGGTGGGCGATCACTTCCGTGTCGGTGTCGCTGAGGAAGACGTAGCCTTCGGCGCGCAGCTCGGCGCGCAGGTCGTGGAAGTTCTCGACGATGCCGTTTTGTACGACCAAGATGGCCCCATCCGGGCTGCTGTGGGGGTGGGCGTTGCGCTCGATGGGCGGGCCGTGGGTGGCCCATCGCGTGTGCCCGATGCCGGCATCGCCTTGTGGATGCGCCGCTTCTACGCGCTGCGCCAGGTTGCCCAATTTGCCCGCCGCCCGCTGTACCATCACTGCGCCGGCACGGTCCATTACCGCCAGGCCGGCGGAGTCATATCCGCGGTATTCCAGCCGCCGCAGCCCGTCCAGCAGGATTGGCGCTGCGTCCCGTTCGCCGATATAGCCGACGATTCCGCACATGAGAAGCCCTCCCTTGTATTTGGCAGGGACGGGAAAGGAGGCCAACCGGCGCAGCGGCTTGGGCGCTGCACGTCACAGCGCTCCACGCCGGCACGCCTGGCCGGTCTGACCCGTCGTAATCTGTTGAGATAGACGCCTGCCACTGCCGGTGCGCTTGTGCCGGCGGTTACCCGCCGGTTTTACGCACCGGCTTATCCGTAGGAGGTGGGAAAAGATTGACCGGCCCTGGGAGGGCTCGGTTTGGGCCGGTGGTGCGGCCCAAGGGGCATCCGCTGATCTCTCGATTTTCCCTGACGGCGTTGGTCTAGCCGCTGCAGGTTAGCCCGGCTTCGCGACCGGGAACCCCTTCCTCGTCACCCGTCGCAACGGCGGCAAATTCTTGCCAGGCGGCGACGGGCCATGCGCTCTCTTTCCCGTATGATCAATTTTCCGCTACGCGCCTCCTTTGTGATGCCCAACCGGACGACTCGTTCCGTTCGCAAGTATAGTCCATTCCGCGCCTCAATTCAATCCTGAGTTTTTACGGTGATTCGCCCGCCGCTAATTGACGCAAGCCAAGCCGCGGCGTATCCTGGTAGTATCATCCGCTACCCTCCTAGAAGGACTCCGCCCATGAACAGCAAAGAACGCGTGCTCGCCGCTTTCAACCATGAAATCCCCGACCGGACGCCGATGTGGTATGGCGCGGCCCCGGAAGTGACCCAAACGTTGATGCACATGCTCGGTGCAGAGAGCGAGGAAGCCCTGATGCAGCGGCTGCACATCGACTTCCGTCGCGTGCGCGAGCGTTACGCCGGTCCGGAACTGCGGGTACGCGCCGACGGTTCGCGCCAGTCGTTTTGGGGCGTCGACCGCATCGGCGACTACTACGGGCAGCCCTACACGCACCCGTTAGCCGGCGTGGAGACGGTCGAGCAGGTGGAGGCCTATGCCTGGCCTTCGCCCGACTGGTTCGATTTTTCCCACTTGCGCGCCGAGTGCGAGGCATGGCCTGAATACGCCCTGATCGGCGGGCCGTGGGCGGTAGTCTTCACCGACGCAACCGAACTGGTGGGCATGAGCGAGTTCTTTATCAAGATGATCACCCACCCGGACGTGATGAAAGCCGTGATCCGCAAGGTGAGCGACTTCTACTACGAGATGGCCGTGCGCTTCTTCGAGGCTTGCGGCGATTTGCTCGACATCTTCTTCTTCGGCGATGACCTGGGCACACAGCGCAGCCTCTTCATCTCGCCCGAAATGTGGGACGAGTTCCTGCGCCCCGACTTTGTGCGCTTTGTCGAGTTGGGGCGACAGGCCGGCCTCAAGACGATGTTCCATTC
>JASGTU010000040.1 GCA_030058085.1 Chloroflexota bacterium | reverse complement strand
GACCTGCACGACGCCTTCATCGAGTTCCTAACTAAGCACGAGGCCAACCCGCACCTCATCGCCTACTGGAAGGGCGACGCCGCCGCGCTCGAAGCCGCCATTGCCGCGGCCGACACCCCGGCCTATGCCGCCTTCCGCGGCGGGCAGGAGCGCGGCCTCGGCCTGACACCGCGCTCCTTCGTGCGCTCGCCCGAGTTCGGGCAGGGCAAGCCTTAACCTCCTCCGCGCCAATTAAAAACACGGATGGGCGTGAGATGCCCATCCGTGCCGTCTCTCGTGGGGCAACCCTTGTGGTTGCCCGCCTATCCTTGCCGTCGCCGCGTCACTGCGCCGGCGCTTCGGCGTTATCCGCCTCCATGGGGGCGGGTAGCTGCGGCGTAGGCGTAGCCGTCGGCTCTACCACCTCTTGCAGCGCGGTGGTCGGCTCGGGCGTATGCGTCGCCGTGGGCTGCGGCGTGTCTGTGGCCGTGGGCTGCGACGTATGCGTCGCCGTAGGCTGCGGCGTGTCTGTGGCCGTGGGCACTGGCGTATTCGTCGCCGTCGGCCACGGCGTGTTGGTCGAAGTCGGCCACGGCGTGTTGGTCGCCGTCGGCCACGGCGTGTCGGTCGATGTCGGCCATGGCGTATTCGTCGCCGTCGGCCACGGCGTGTAGGTCGAAGTCGCCCACGGCGTGTCGGTCGCAGTCGGCCATGGCGTATTCGTCGCCGTCGGCCTTGGCGTGTCGGTCGCAGTCGGCCACGGCGTATTCGTCGCCGTCGGCCACGGCGTATTCGTCGCCGTCGGCTGCAGCGTCAACGTCGGCGACAAGGTCGCGGTGCGCGTCGGCGTGATGGTCGCGCTAGGCGCCAACGTCAGCGTCAGCGTGGGCGCCAGCGTAGGCGTTCTTGTAGGCGTCAGCGTCGGCGTGCGCAGCGGCGTATTCGTCACCGTGGGCAGCAAGAGCGGCCGTGACGCTGTAGCCGTCGCCGCCGGCGTTGCCTGCAGCGTCGGCGTGCGCGTGGGCGTACGCGTCGGCGTGGGCGTCGGCGTGAGCGAAGTCTGCACGACCGGTGTGCGCGTGGGTGTACGGGTTGGGGTGCGCGATGGCGTGAGCGTGGCAGCCGGCGCGAAGGTGGGCGTACGCGTCGGTGTACGGGTTGGGGTGCGCGTCGGCGTGAGCGTGGCAGCCGGCGCGAAGGTGGGCGCCTGCGCCATGCCAAAGGCCGGCGTCGACGTGGGCCGCAGCGGCGTAGGCGACGCCGGCGTGGGGGACGCCAGGCGCAGCGTCGACGTCGCCGGCGGGCGCGGCGAGATCGCCGGCGGCGCGGCCGGCGCACGGGTCGCTGGCTGGGTGACTTCGGCCACAGCCGCCGGCGTCGGACGCCTTGCCGTCAGCAAGGTCGCCGTCGGCCCCATCGCCAGCTCCGCCTCTACCGTCGGCAAGACTGACTCTACGATCGCCAGCGGCTCGGCCACAGCCTCGGCTATGGCGCTGCTCTCGCCCGCCGTCTCGCGCTGCGTCTCCAACTGGCGCGACCACGCCGTCAACGTCTCAGCGCGCTTAGCCGGCGGCAAGGACTCGGCCGCGGCCAAGGCCTGTTCCGCCTCCTCCTTCACCGCCGCGGCTAGGGACGGGTCCGGCGCGCGGCCCGCCTCCTCCAGCGCCTGCATCTCCGCCAGGCGACGCTCTACCTGGCTGATGTGCCAATCCGGAGCTGCGCCGATGATATAAGCCAGCGCCGCCTTCGCCCCCTCGCCGCCGCGTTTGACCGGATAGAGCGGGTCGCCGGGCAGGCTGTTCGCGGCTGCGGCCAGCAGCAGCACCCCCGCCAGCACGACGACCGGCGCCGTCGCCCACGCTGCAGTCCGCGGCCAGTCAACCTGCGGCCAGTTTAGCCGCGGCCAGGCCAGCCGCTTCTGCGCGCGCCGCGGCCGCGGCACGGGGACGCCATCGACCGCAGGTCTTGCTTGCGGCGCCGTCTCTGCGGACGCCCGTTCCGCCTGCGTCGCGCCGGCAAAAGCCGGGCTCTCTTGGCGCTGCCACTCCTGGCGCTGTATCGCGCGCGCAAACGCCGCCACCGCCGCCGGGTCAAAGCGCGTACCCGCCTGCGCCTCCAGCGCGGCGACGACCGCGCCTAACCCCTCGCCCAACCCGGTCCGGCGGAATGACCGGCTCGCGGCCAGCGCCGCCGCGGCATCGGACAGCGCCAAAATACGCGCTTCCAGCGGGATCGCCTCGCCTGCCAGCCCGTCCGGGTAGCCCTGGCCGTCGTAGCGCTCGTGATGATGGCGCACGAACGGCGCTATCTCCTGCAGGGCGTCGTACTCGCCCAGCAGATCGGCCCCCGCCGCCGCATGATCTTGCACCAGGCGGCGTTCCTCCGCCGTCAGCCCGTTCGGCTTGAAGAGGAGCATCTCCGGCACGGTCAGCTTGCCGATGTCGTGCACCAGCCCGGCGCGGCGCAGCAACTCCACCCGCTCCGGCGGCAGCCCCATCTCCTGCGCCGTCAGCGCCGCAAAGTGCGCCGCGCTGGGCGAACGACCCGTCGCCTCCGGCTGGCGCAGGTCGATGGCGTCGGCCAACGCCAGGAGCAGGTCGTCATTTAAGCGGCGGGCGGATTTCGCCTGCACGGCCAGCGCCTGGTTGGCGCGCTGCAAGCGTTCGACCCTCCGCAGCGCGGTGGCCTGTCGCCGCCCGCACACCGCCAAGGCCAGCGCCGCCGTCACAAAAAGCAGCAGCGCCGCCCAATCGCCCGCCCCGCCAAACAGGATCGCCGCCGCCGCAACCACCAGCACCGCGCCCGCGCCCGCCTCCAACGCAAAGCGCGTCATCGCCGCGCGCCGCCGCGGCGGTTGTGCGCCGGCAGCCTGCTTCGATTCTGGCGGACGCCCGGAAGTGGTCATGCGTCTAGCTCTCCCCGCCATCGTTCGCCAGCGGCTGTAAAAGGCCGTCGATGGCGGCGCTCAAAGCGTGCGTGTTGAGCGGCTTGCTGATAAAGCCATCGGCCCCCGCCGCCATACAGCGCTCGCGGTCGCCCGGCAAAACCAGCGCCGTCACCGCAATCAGCGAGATGCCGGCGGTCTTGGGGTCGGCGCGCAGACTGCGGATCGCCTCCAGCCCATCCATGTCAGGCACCTCGATGTCCATCAGCACGATGTCGGGCCGTGCGCTGCGCGCCAGGTCAATCGCCTCGCGGCCCGTGCGCGCCGTAGCCAGCGCATAGCCCTGCTGCGCCAGAAACTCGCGCAGCGCGTTTATGTTCGGCTCGTTGTCCTCCGCCAGCAAAACCAGCGGCTCGCGCCCGTCTGTCCGCTGCGGCGGTTCGGCAGGCGACGGCGCCACAACGGGCGCTTCCTGCGCCAACTGATGCGGGTCTTTCAACAGGATCTCAAGCGGCGCGGCGTCCTCGCGGCGCCAGGGCAGCGAGAGCGTGAAGCAGCTGCCGCGGTCGGGCTCGCTCTCGACGGCGATGCTGCCGCCGCACAGGTTGACCATGCGCGCCGTCAGGGCCAAGCCCAGCCCGCTGCCTTCGTACTGCCGGCTCAGCCCGCTGTCGATCTGAGCGAAGGGCGTGAAGAGCTTGTCCATGTCCTGCTCGGCGATGCCGATGCCCGTGTCCCACACGGTGAAGACGACCGTATTCGTCGCGGCGTCGCCCGTCACGTCCAGCCCGGCCTGGCCCCCTTCGGGCGTGAACTTGACGGCGTTGCTCAACAGGTTGACCAACATCTGCTTGAGGCGCCGGTCGTCGGCGTCGATGTCGTCCACGTCCGCCGCCACGTTCAGCGTCACATCGATGCGCTTCTTGTCGGCGATGGCCGTGATCATGCGCAGGCTGCTCTCGCACAGGGCGCGCACCGAGACGGTCGAGATGTCCAACTCCAGCTTGCCGGCGTTGATCTTGACCACGTCCAGTATCTCGGTGATCAGCGCCAGCAGATGGCGGCCGCTCTCCTCGATGTTTTGCAGGTTCTCCAGTTGCTTTTCGTTGAGGGGACCGAGAACGCCTTGCTGCAACACCTCCGCCAGGATCAGCATCGTGTTGAGCGGCGTGCGCAGCTCATGGTTCATGGTCGCCAGGAACTCATCCTTGATGCGCAGCGCGCGCGCCAGGTCGGCATTGGCCTCGCTTAGTTGCGCGGTGCGTTCGACCACGCGCTGCGCCAAAGAAGCGCGCTCCTCGGCCAACTCCAGCTCGACCTGCTTGCGCCGCTGCTCATTGCGCGCCGCGGCCAAAAGCTGCGCGCAGGTCGAGACCGCCGGCTGCAGCAGATCAATGGCCTCGTCGTCATAGGGTTCGGGCCGGTTGACCAGCGCCAGTACGCCCGCCGACCCCTCCTCGATGCGGAAGGGCAGCCCCACAAAGCTCACCACGCCCGGCGCGCCCGACGCCGCCGGCGCGAAGACGCGCGCGGCCGTGCGGCGGTTCAGCCCCGCCTCCCAGGCCAAGGTCGTCAGTTGCTGGTAGGTCGCGTCGTGCGGCATGCCCTGAACCGCCGTCGCCAAGATGTGCAGTTGCTCGTCTTGCGCTCTGTGCCCGGGGCCGGCGGGCGCGCCGGGGCGCATCTCCCCGATCACGCATAGCTCGCTGCCGGTCAGGTCGAGCAGCGTCTGCGCCAGATCGGCTAAAATGCCCGCCAGGTCCTCGTGCGCCACAAAGCGCAGGTGCGCCCGGCTGAGGGCGTTGAGCAGGTCGTTACGCTGGCTGACGCGGCGCTCGGCGCGCACGCGCGCGTTGATCTCGGCGTAGAGCAGCCGGTAATAGCGCGCCTTGCGCTGGGCCGCGGCCGCGGCAACGCCCTCGGCGGGAGTAGCTGGTGAATTGGTTCGTGATCGCGCCATGCCGCGTGGCCGGTCCCCGCCGGACCGAGAGCGCCGCCCCAAGCGACGCGCCCGCAAAATGCTACGCTAAACTACGCCCTTCATAGTAATCTACAATTCGTCTGGATGCACGCGACAAAAGACGGTGTAACGGCGTGTACGCCGTTTTGAGGCGCACAGGGCAAAACTATGCCGCTTACCGCCCGAACACGCCTCCTCGCCCCGTACAGGCCGTCACGCGGCACGAATCAGGCGTCAGGCGTCATTCTTGACTCGTAACGCCTGACTTCTTGCTTCCAGGCCGCACCAAGAATGCCGGCATCCTGACGGCGAGCCCGGGAACGCCGCCATCCCTGGCGGCTCTACCTGTCCGTCACGAGTCACCCGTCAGGGTGACGACGCGAGGCGCCGGCGCACGGCCTCGCGCAGCGCCAGCGCTTCGTCGCGCACGCGCGCCAGCTCGCCGGCCTCGTCGCCGTCACCGAAGAGCTGCGCCCAGTCGCGGGCAGACGGGCCGCTCAACAACAAGATCGCGTCCGTCAACGCCCGCTCCAGCCGCCGCACCGCCGCCTGCTCGGCGTTATAGGCCGAGAGGCGCAAATCGGCCTCATCGAGCATTTCCGGAATGGACTGCGCCTTCGCCGCCGCGATCACGTGCTGCACGGTGCGCACGGTCACGCGGCCCTCGCGCGCCAAATGCGCCTCCACCTGCGCGATCGCCGCGTCCGGCGTCGACGGGGCCGCCAGCATGTAGAGCGTGCTCGGCGGCAAAACCGAAAACTTTTCGCTTTTGGGCCCTAACCGCTCGCGCACATTCACGAAGTGCTGCGCCATGCGCTCCGACAAGCCGAACTCGGCGCCCAGCCACTCCGTATAGCGCCCGTGCGGCAGCCGCGCCTTGACGTGCGCCAGCTCGCCGCCGATCACGAAGATGTCCTCGGCAGTGCGTCGCAGCAGCGGCTTGATGACGCGCGCCGCGCGCTGCACCGCGGCCCGCTCTTCTTCCGGCAGCCGGCTGTAGTCATAACTCAACTCGACCGCGCCCTGCTCCACCACCGTGACCGCGGTCGTCTGCCCGTCACGAAACGGGTCGCGCCTGCGCGTCGGCCTCGCCATCAGCCCTTCCCTTCCGTGCACGCCGCATCTGATTGCGCCGCATCTGATTGCGCCGCATCTGAATGCGCCGCGTCAGTACGCAGCGCCGCAATCGTCCGGCATAGCCCCGTGTAAATGTCGGCGATGTCGTCGCCCGGCGCATAGTCGAAAATCGTCTCGCCCTCGGCGATGGCTTCGCGCATGCGCGTGCGCACGGGCACGGCTTCCAGCACCCACTCGCCGAAGCGCTCTTGCAGCGCCTCCAGGTTATAGCGCGCCTCGCTCGTGCGCCGGTCCACGAACATGGGCAGCACAAACAGCCGCGGCGCGGGCAGGCGCTCGCGTTCCTGAATACGCTGCGCCAGCAGCACGAACTGCGCGGCGCCGTCCATGCCCGGGTAATCGACCGGCGCCGGCGTAATCAGCACATCGGCGCTGTAGATGGCGCACTCTTGCAGCAGCCCTTGCGGCGGCGTGTCGAAGACGACGTAGTCATAGCCGATGGCTTTCTCCACGATCGCTCGCTCCAACAGGTCGGCCTGGGCATTGCGCAGGCGCGCAAAGTCCTGCGCCACCAACGACTCCGAATTGCCGGCCAACAGATGCAAACGCGGCCGCGCCTCGACGATCAGCTCCGCCAGCGGGCGTTCCTTCACCAGCAGGTCGTAGAGCCGCGGCGCCGGGTCTCGGCCCAAAAACGTGGCGCAATGCCCCTGCTTATCCAGGTCGGCCAGCAGCACCTGATGCCCGGCGTTGGCCAGGCCCGCGGCCAAATGCACCGCGGTCGTGGTCTTGCCGCAGCCGCCCTTATTCGACGAAACCGTCACCACCATTCGCGAAGCCATATCCCTCCTACGCCGGCGGCATCTCAAAGCGCACGCTGACCGCACGCCCCACCCGGCTCGACAACAGCAGCTTGAGCGTGTGCGTAAAGCGGTTTTCCATCCACTCTTTAGAGCGGGCGTCGCCCAGCCCAATCACATACACATCGCCCTCACAGGATAACAGACGCATGTTGCGCATCCAAAGGTCATAGGTCTGTCGCGGCACGCTCTGCTCAAGATCAAACAGGACGCCGCGCCAAAAGTCGCTCCACAGATCCGCCGGCGCTGCGACGTCCGCGCCGGCGGCGTCCGCCTGTTCAACGCCGGCATCGTGCGCCGCGGCGCCCTCCCCTGCATTCGTTTCCGGTTCTGCTTCCGGGTCTGCTTCCGGGTCCGTCTCCTTGGCGAGGGCGCGGCGCAGTCCCGGCGAATCGTAGCCCGTCAGGGCCTCCAGGGCTTCGAGCGAATAGGGCGAAACAACTGGCGGCGCCTTCGTCGCCGAAGCGCCGCGCGCCTCCTCCGCCTCCAACTTGCGCCGTGCCGTGCCCAACAGCCAGCGCGCCAGGCTGTGAATCGGCCCCTTCTTCTCGTCGGCCAGCCACGCCTGCGCCGCGTCCAGCGCCTGCGCGATGACGTGCTCGGGCAGCGCCGCCAACTCGGCCAATGCCGTCCGATCCGCGGCATTGGCCGTGCGCTCGTCTCCCAGCAAATACTCGAACTCTTCCAGAAGCCAATCCGGAACAGCCACATCCACACTCACAGCCACACTTTCCGCCGCCTCGCCCGTGGACGCGCGCGCGTCTGTGGACGTGTCTGTGGTTGTGGTAGTCTCTGTCGTACTCTCTGATGTAGTCTCTGTAGTAGTCTTTGTATTGGTGTGGCGCATTCCGCCATCCATGTCTGGCGGGTTCGCGCATGCATGGTTGGCGGATTCGCGCATCCTTGGATGGCGGATCTGTACATCCTTGGATGGCGGATTCGCGCATCCTTGGATGGCGGGTTCGCGCATCCTGGGAATTCCCGCCCTGATCCGCCGTATTTTCCAGTGTTGAAGCGCCCTGATCCCCGTCCCCGCCCGACACGTCCTCGCCCAACACCTCGGAAATAAAACGCTGGTTCATCAACTCGAAGAGCACGTCGATGTTGAGCCGGTAATAGAGCTTGGCGGGCATGCCCGTGTACTTTTCCTCCAACACGCCGCAGTCGCGCAGCCGCTTACGCGCCGTCTCCTGGTTGCGCCGCGTCAGCCCCGTCTCTTCCTCGATCTCCGCCTGGGTCTTATACACCCACCCGTCCGGGTCATGCCCCTTGCCGTGCCAGTAGAAGAACTGGGAGGCAAACACCCCGGCCTCCACGCCCCCCAGCGCCTGGGCGAACGCGGCGTAATACGCCACCGGGCTGCCCAGCACCGCCATCACCGCTTCTTTTCGGATCATGATTTCACCCTTCCCTCGCTTTGCGAAGAGTGCATAGACCGCGTGCCGGACGTCCTGGCTGTTTACACGCGCTGTGGAGGGGACGTTGCCGCCGCCCCGGTTTTGGCCGGAGTGAGGCGCTCAGTCTGTACGGCGATTTCGCCGCCCAGCCGGGACCTGGCTGGAACGAGCGGCGCGTGCCGCGTCTATGCGGTTGATGATAGAAAGCGAAGAGAAGATAGAGGCGACTTGCAATATGCTGTGAAGTCTGCTAAATTAAGCGTAGAAAGCGCCGCAAATCACGCAAGACAAGCAGAATGTTCTAGGTCTAGGTCATTCTCGCTCACGGATTTCGCGGTAATTGCAAATTGCATATGCGCATATTGTGTGCATATTGCAAACCGCCGAGACAGCTCGCCTTAGCCCAGGGCGGGCTGTCTCGTTTCTATCCTTCGCTGTTACAAAGTGCCTTTCGGCTCTGTGGCCAGATATTCCTCCAACAATTCGCGTGCGCTGTCCGAAATCGGAATCTCATGCTCCCTGGCATAGCGCAGGACTTCGGACGGCAGAATCTTGTAGTAGGGAAGCCCCGAGTAGAGACGCACTGCCTTCATCTGTTTCTTGCGCAGGATGCGGCGAATCGTATCGCCGGATGTCCCGTAGATCTCTCCGACTTCCCGGGGAGACAGATACCGGATTGGGGTTACTTCGGCCATCGTGGATCTCCTGTTCAAGGCGAATCCTGGTCGCTGAAGGGGCGCGATCTGCACACCCTGCTGAGGTATCTGCCAGTATAGCGCGCGCCCGCCCAATCCCGCAAATTGGCCTTTCGCGCCCGCCCCGCCCGGTTGACGACCTAAAGAAGCTAAACCCCTCTATATAACAAAGACGTTTGGCCTATCGAAAACGCGTCTTTCATTTCGCCGCCGGTTTGCGCGACGCATAGGGACGTGCCTTGCGCCTGCCCGCAGCATGGCGTTGTCACCCTGAGCGTAGCGAGGTCTCGACCTGACCTGCGACAAGATTCTTCAGCTCGCGGCCGCTCGCTTCAGAATGACAGATGATGCATGACTCGTGATGGACCCTGGGCGACCACGAGGGTTGCCCCTACGCGTGACTCTCTACGGCGCGCCGCCGACAACCACGGGCAGCAGCACGCGGTGCGGCGCCGGCTGTTGACCCGTCTCCTCGCCTGTTGTCTCGCGGAAATGCGCCGTGAGGGCGCGGTCGCCCGTCATGGCGAACTGATAGAGTGCATCGCCGGAGACGCGCGCGCCGTTCTCCCGCCACTCGACGAAGAGCCAGCCCGGTGCGGGCGCGGCGCCGGCTTCGGCCTGTGCGCCGTGCGTGTAGACGCCGGCCCCGCTCACCGTGCCGCCCTGGGGCGGGTCGGCGGCCAGGCTGAGGGTGTAGGTCAGGGCCTCGAATGTGGCGGTGACCGACGTGTTCTCGGCGATGGTGAGGGTGATGGGGTTGGGGACAAGGTTGGCGGCCTGGGCGAAAAGGATGCCGCTCCAGCCGGCTAAGGTCCAGCCCGCGGCCGGCTGCGCCGTGAGCGTCACCGCCGTGCCGTAGGCGTAGACGTCCTGCTGCGGGTCGACCGTCACCGCGCCCTGGCCCACTGTGTGCATCGCGAGCGTCAGTGCCACCACACTCTGCGTCACCGGCTGTGATTCCGACGGGAGGAAGTTGCCATCGCCGCCGTAGGTCGCGCTGACCCCATGCTCGCCCACGCTCAGGCTGCCGGTAGAATACGTCGCCACGCCGTTCACCAGCGCCACAGGGAAGTCCACGCCGTCCACCGTGAAGGTGACGACGCCGGTGGGCGTGCCTGCGCCCGGGGCCACAGCCCTAACCGTGGCTGTGAAGGTCGCCGCCTGTCCAAGCGCCGACGGGTTGGGCGAGCTGCTCAGCGTGGTGGTCGTGCCCGCCTTCACCGACGCGAACGTCGCGCTCGCCTGCCCTGCCTGGGCCAGGCCGCTGAACACCGCCGTGTTGGTTACCAGCGCGCCGGCTGGGGCGGACTGGCTAGCCGTGAACGAGAATGTCAGCACGGACGAAGGCGCCATCTCGCCGCTCCACCCAATCTGGTTGCCCACCACGGCTGCGCCGGGATTCTCGATCCACGCGCCGAAGCTCACGCCGGGCGACAGCGTGTCGGTCAAGGCCGCCGTATCGGTCAGAGTGCCGGTATTGCTCAACACCAGCGTGTAGGTGACGGCGCCGCCGTAGGGCGCGCTCGTGGGCGCCGCCTGTTTCGCCAGTTGCAGAACCGGCATCGGCGTCTCGTACGCCCCCATGTCTACCTTGTGGTTGACGATGCGCGGGTTGCCGTCCAGGTCGGTGGCGGCGGTGACGCTGAGCGTGTTGCCCGCGTCGATGGCGGGCGAAGTGAACTGCAGGCGGTAATCGCCTTCCGTCGTGGGCGCGCTGATGGCGTCGATGGGCTGCACGAAGAGCGGGCCCGCATCGAGCATGCCGTCCCCGCACGTTGCGCCGGGTGGGCAGCCGCCCTGCACCAGGCTGTAGGAGAACGTAGGCGCGGCGTCGCCTAGGTTGTAAACCTGCGGACCCTCCGTCGCGGTGTTGCCCCACAGGATCGTGTTCACGATGACCGGGCTCATATCGCCGAAGTTGAACATCCCGCCGCCAGCGATGGCCCAGTTGCCGCCGAAGGTGACGTTGGTCAGCGTTGGGCTGCTCACCCCGCCGAAGCTCTGGTTGACCATCCCGCCGCCAGCGTTGCCGGCGTAGTTGCCGCTGAAGAGCACGTTGGTCAGCGTCGGGCTGCTCACCCCATCGAAGACCTGGTTGTACATGCCGCCGCCTTCGCCGTTGGCGTAGTTGCCGCTGAAGACGACGTTGTTCAGCGTCGGGCTGCTCACCCCGCCGAAGCTCTGGTTGACCATCCCGCCGCCGTAGATATTTGCCCAGTTGCCGCTGAAGGTGACGCCGCTCAGCGTCGGGCTGCTCATGCCGCCGTTTTCAGTGTAGTTGACCATGCCGCCGCCGTAGTTGGCTTGGTTGCCGCTGAAGGTGACGTTGCTCAGCGTCGGGCTGCTCACGCCGTCGTATTCTCCGGAGTTGAACATTCCGCCGCCTAAGTTGGCCTGGTTGCCGCTGAAGACAAGGCTGGTCAGCGTGGGGCTGCATTCGCCGCCGCTGCCATCGCCCGCGCAGTACAGCCCGCCGCCGCT
>JASGTU010000039.1 GCA_030058085.1 Chloroflexota bacterium | reverse complement strand
GCCGAGATCGTCCTCCGCCTGTAGTTGGTCGAGCGCGGCGAGGGCCTCCGCATAGTACTCCTCGGCCAGATAGGCCTTCGCCAACTCGAACTGGGCCAGGCGGCGCAGGTCGTTGGCGATGTCTTGGTTCGCCAGGAGCGCGGCCAGGTGGCTGCGCGCCGCGCCGTAGTCGCCCAGGCGGTAGGCCTGTACGCCTAGGGCCATGCGTTCGTCGGGCAGCGGGGTGGGTGCAGTCGTGGGCGGTGGGGATGTTGGCGGCGGGGGCGTAGGCGTCGCGGCCTCCGTTGGCGCGGGCCCGGGCGCGGCGAGTTCGGTCGCCGCGGGTTCCAGCGCAGGCTCGGCGGTGACGTCACCTGCCGGCGTGACAGCAGGGGCCTGCGCCGCGGCGGGCGACGTGGGCGTAAAGGTCGGCACGACCTGCAGCGCGCCTTCTTCCGAGGGCGGCAGCGCCTTGCGGATCGCCCAGTCGGTCAACCAGAGAGCCGCAATCAACAGGGACAAAACGATAGCCAGCCATACCCATGCAGGCAATCGCCTCAGGCCGCGGCGTTCGCGGTTCATCTGTTCCATCGTCCGCCTGTCTGCTGGGGGCCGGCGCGCCCGATTTCACCTATGTGTTTGTCGAATTGCTGACGAGACAGTATCATATATCGGTTATCCGCGGTCGAAGAGCCGGTCATCCGCTCTAGTATAAACGACGCGATGGCCGTTTCGGTTGCGACCCATTGTAACGCGTTTGCCTTCATCGCCTGAATTTTCTGTGGGGGGTCCCCGTGCTTGCCGCAACAACCAAGTCCGACACCCGGTATGAACTCGTCGTGGGCATGGAAGTGCATGTCCAGTTGCTGACCCGGTCCAAGATGTTCTGCCGCTGCGCCACCGACTATGCCGGCGCGCCGCCCAACACACGCGTCTGCCCGGTCTGCCTGGGCATGCCCGGCACGCTGCCGGTGATCAACCGGGACGCGGTCGAGGCGACCGTCAAAACCGGCCTGGCGCTGGGCTGCGAGATCGCGGAGACCGCCGTCTTTGCGCGCAAAAACTACACCTACCCCGACCTGCCCAAGGGCTATCAGATCAGCCAGTTCGAGCTGCCGCTGTGCATCCACGGCCGCGTCGACGTCGACCTCCCCGACGGCTCGACCTCGCCCATCCGCGTTCGTCGCGTGCACCTGGAGGAGGATACAGGGCGATCTGTCCACGAGGGCGGCTATTCCTACGTGGACCTGAACCGGGCGGGCGTGCCCCTGATGGAGATCGTCACCGAGGCGGATATTCACAGCGCGGAGCAGGCCTACGCTTTCCTAACCGGCTTGCGCAGCGTGTTGCGCTATTTGGGCGTGAGCAGCGGCGACATGGAGAAGGGCGCCATGCGCTGCGAGCCGAACATCAGCGTGCGCACGCCCGAACAGAAAGCCCGCGGCGAGTACGGCGCCAAGGTCGAAGTCAAAAACCTGAACAGCTTCCGCGCCGTGCGCAGCGCCATCGAGTACGAAATGCGCCGCCAGATCGATGTGTTGCAGAGCGGCGGCGCAGTCGAACAGGTCAACATGGGCTGGGACGAAGAGCGGCAGCGCACCGTCTTGCAGCGCACCAAGGAAAGCTCGGACGACTATCGCTACTTCCCCGAGCCGGACCTGCCGCCGCTGGCGTTGAGCCGGGCGTGGGTGGACGAGATCCGCGCCGAACTGCCGGAGCTGCCCGGCGCCAAGCGCGCCCGCTATATCCGGGATTGGGGGCTCCGCCCCACAGAGGCCGATGCGCTGACGGGCGAGAGCCTGGTCGCCTGCTTCTTCGAGGGAGCGGTGGCAGCCTATGGCGAGGAAGACGGCAAGCCGCAGCGCATGGCGAACTGGATCACAGGGGAGTTGTTCCGCCTGATCTACGCCGACGGCGAGGGACAGGACTTGCGCCAGATCGCAGACGTGCGGATTGCCCCGGCGCAGTTGGCCGCGCTCCTGGCGCTGATCGACGACAAGACGATCAACCCCAACACGGGCAAGAAGGTGCTGGACATCATGTACGCCACGGGCGACGATCCGCAGGACATCGTGGCGCGCGAGGGGTTGGCGATGGTCAGCGACACGAGCGTGATCGACGAGGCCGTTGCGTCGATCCTGGCGGCAAACCCCGCCGAGCTGGCGCGCTACCGCGGCGGCGAGACCAAGCTATTCGGCTTCTTCATGGGGCAGGTGATGCGCGCCACCCAGGGCAAGGCGGACCCCAACGCCGCGCGCCAGCGGCTGCAGGAACTGCTCGACGAGGCCTAAGCGCTCTCGGCCTGCGCCTCCGACTTGTGGTCCGGCAAGGCGTAGCCGCGCATCGCAATCGCCGGCGCGCCGGCACAGACGACCTTGAGCGGACAGACGGCGCAGCCCGTACAGCCCTCATCTACTTCGACAAGCCGCCCGCGCTGTACCAGCGTGTACAACAGTTGCGCCACCGTCTCGGCCGGCAGCCCAAGTTGCCGGCCAATCATCTCCTGCGACAGCGGGATGCCGTGGCTCTCTTCTAGAAGCGTCAGGACCTGTTGCAGCATCGCATCCTCACCCGAGACCGATCAGGCGACCGCCCTGGTAGACCAGCGTCGCCAGCGTCCACGGCACGACCAGCGTGATGACGACCGACAGCATCGCCCAGCGCCAGCCGAACTCCTGCGCCTGTGCGCCGATGGTGGCGAGGCACGGCACATAGAGCAGCACAAAGACCAGGAAGGCGACGGCGCTAAGCGGTGTGAAGGAGCGACGCAAGGCGACCATGAGCGCAGTGTCGGTTCCTTCCTCCTGGGCCAACTCTTCGAATAGTGGCACGCCGGGAGTAAGCATGTCGAGCAGGCTCCGCCCCGCCTCAAGCGTAGCCGCGCCGAAGCCGGTTACGATGTCCGCCAAGCCGGCGAGCACGTCCGGACTTGCCGCTTCGTCCGCCTCCACGGCCCCCTCGCCTACGTAGACCTGCGCCAGGGTCGAAACCACGATTTCCTTAGCCAACATGCCGGTGAGGAGCGCGCCGCCGGCCTGCCATTCCCCAAACCCAGCCGGCGCCAGGACCGGCGCCACCGCGCTGCTGGCCCGGCCGAACCAGCTTTGGCGCATGTCCGTCGTCCCCGGGGGCATGTTGAGCAGCAGCCAGAACACGACCGTACCGGCGAGAATGAACGTCCCCGCCTTGCGCACGAAGGCGCCGGATTCCTGCCCTGC
>JASGTU010000038.1 GCA_030058085.1 Chloroflexota bacterium | reverse complement strand
GAGCGATGTGCATGACGCAGCCTCAACAGGGGCAGAATACCATGCGGGGCGCGATGCGTCAAAGTCGGCGCATGCGTAGGGGCGTGGAGTAAGTAGCGAATCGCTCTAGGCGCAGGGTCGATCCCGCGACGTGTTACTCGGCGAAGTAGACGCGCTGCGGGCCCATCGTGGCGAAGAGCGTTTCATAGCGCAGATGGTTGTCATGCCCATAGGGGACATGGATGAAAAGAGCATAGGGAGTAGAAAAACGGAAGGCGGACTGCAATACCAGATACTCGATGGGGCCGGAGTCGCTCTCGTAGCGCACGCGCATACCGCTGATGTCGGATAGTTCGGCGTTGCTTCCACCCTCAGAGATCAGGCGGTGGGCTTCGTTCCACAAGAGGACGAATTCATCACCGTGCCTCTCTTCGAGCATGCGGATTGTGCGCGAGTAGGCGGGGCGACCGCTTACCGGCAGGGTGCTGCGGTAGAAGTCGACCACGAACTTGGAAGCCTCGCTGCGCCAGTGATCGCCGAGGATCACACGCGCTCGCCGGCTGAACATGCGGCTGATCAGATGCAGCGGGACCTGCTCGTCCTGGCTGAACTCCCACATATATTCAACGGCATGATTCCAGGCCTTGATATGGCCGAACGAATCGATGACGAAAGCCGGGAAGAGGAGGTTGATTAGAAGCGGGCCGGCGAAAGAGCGCATGTCCACCTGAACCGGCTTGTGCGCGGGCAGGTCGGGCAACATGCCCGCGGCTGACCACAATTCGGCGGCTTCTGCCGGCTTTAGGCGGTAGCCCTGGATAGCGTGGCGGATATCGTCGCGGCTGATCTGGTCGATGCCGCGCTCTTTACGCGACAACGCGGCCACCGAGACGGAGAAGAAAGGTGCAGCTTGCCGAAGCGTCAGACCGCGTTCAAAGCGCAGTCGTCGCAGCGCTGCGCCTGCAATGCGCGCATAGGCTTTCATGTTTTTTCCTATTGGGGAGGATAAGGTAGGAAGCGGTCGATCCCGTCAATCTAGGATGGCTGTGGTGATGGGTGGACAGTTTATACCATGTGATCGCCTGTCCTAATCATACAGGATTTTGCGCTTTGTTTCAACAGGTAAAACGCTTTAGCTGTCAAATTCTCAAAATCTGCAAATTGGCGGGTGCAACCGTCGCACTTGCCGCACGGCGCGCACTTCGCAGACGGCTGTAGCGCGGGTTTGAGGGAGGGGAGAGCGAGGGCTCTTGCCGGGTAGCCGGCGGGGAAACAGCAAGGGTGCAGGCGAACCTGCACCCCCGGTTATGCGACTGTGTAACTGTAGACGGCGTTCTGGGTTACTTGGCGTACACTTCTGCGGTGATGCGCACCATGTCGTTGTAGTCTTCCGCCTTGAGCGCCGCGCCGCCGATCAGCGCGCCGTCGATGTCGGGCTGCTGCATGATCTCGGCGATATTGCCCGGCTTGGTGCTGCCGCCATAGAGCACGCGCACGACCTCGGCCACGTCTGCGCCATACAGCTTGGCGACGGTGGCGCGCACGGTTTCGCCGCAGATCTGCTGCGCCTGCGCCGAGGTGGCGGCCTTGCCCGTGCCGATGGCCCAGATCGGTTCGTAGGCGATGATCAGGCTCTTGACCTGTTCAGCGCTGAGGCCGGCCAAGGCTGCGGTCACTTGGCCGCTGACGAAGGGGTGCGTCTCGCCCGCCTCGTTCTGCTCCAGCGACTCGCCAACGCAGACGATGGGCGTCAACCCGTGAGCGAAGGCGCTGTGCACCTTCTTGTTGACGGTTTCGTCGGTTTCGGCGAAGTACTGGCGACGTTCGCTATGGCCGATGATTACATACTGCGCCAGGTCGACGATCATGGGGGCGCTGATTTCGCCGGTGAAGGCGCCGGATTCCTCCCAGTGCATATTCTGCGCGCCGACGGCGATCGACGTGCCCTGCACGGTGATGCTCACGGCGGGCAGGCAGACATAGGGCGGGCACAGGACACGGTCGACCGTTTCGGTGTCGGCGACCTGATCGCGGATGGCCTGCGCCAGTTCCGAGGCCTCGTCGATGGTCTTGTTCATCTTCCAGTTGCCGGCCATCATGGGTTTTCGCATGGTGGTTGGGGTCCTTTCACCCGGATGTCGGGTCTTCTGGGGGCGGGGCGTTGAAGCGCTCTAGTTCCGCCTGGTATTCTTCTTCTTCGAGCCAGCGACCGCCTTCCACCTCGTGCTGCGCCAACCGCTTGTTGCGGTCGAACCACAGGTTTACCTCAACTTCGGCAAAGCAGCGGTTTTGGCCGGACGTGTGCAGCACCTTTCGCGTGTAGTAGGGATGGCCGCTGTCGTCTTCGGTCCGGCTCAACTCGTTGAAGAGATCGATCTGGCCGGCGATGGGTTCGTTGCAGCGCCGGCTGAGGACGTAGATAGTGAATGCACGATTGTCGCTGCCGCCTCCGCCGCCTTTTAGGATGTTGGCGATGCGCGTCCAAAAGCTCATGGTTTGACCTACTTGTCGTTCAGAACGGCTACGCCGGGCAGCGTCTTTCCTTCGAGGAATTCGAGGCTGGCGCCGCCGCCTGTGCTGACGTGGCTGATCTTGTCCTCTAGGCCTGCCTGGCGGATGGCCGCGGCGCTGTCGCCGCCGCCGATGACGGTGATGGCGTCCGGCAGGTCCGCCAAGATTTCGGCGATGGCTACCGTGCCCTGGGCGAAGACCGGAAACTCGAAGACGCCCATGGGTCCGTTCCAGACGACGGTCTTGGCCCCGGAAAGGCGGTTGGAATAGTGGGCGATGGTCGCCGGGCCGATGTCCAGCGCCATCCAGCCGGCGGGGACGTCTTGCACGCTGACGATCTGATTGTCGGCGTCGGCGGCGAATTCGCTGGCGACGCGCAGGTCAACCGGCAGTTGGATGATGCCGGCGCCGTTTTGCATGAGGCTGCGGGCCATGTCGAGGGCATCCTCTTCGACCAGGCTCTTGCCCATATTATAACCTTCGGCGGCGAGGAAGGTGTTCGCCATGCCGCCGCCGATGAGGATGGCGTCCACTTTTTGCAGCAGGGCTTCGATGACGGCGATTTTATCGCTGACCTTGGCGCCGCCGAGGATCGCCACGAAGGGGCGTTCCGGGGTTTCGAGGGCGCTGCCCAGGTAGTTGAGTTCCTTCTCCATGAGGAAGCCGGCGACGGCGGGCAGGCGTTCGGCCACGCCGGCAGTGCTGGCATGGGCGCGATGGGCGCTGCCGAAGGCGTCGTTGACGAAGACATCGCCCAGCGCGGCAAGCTGCTCGGCCATGGCGGCGTCGTTCTTGGTTTCGCGCGCGTCGAAGCGCGTGTTTTCGAGCACGAGCACTTCACCCGGCTTGAGCGCGGCCGCAGCTTCTTCCGCCTGCGCGCCGGTGGTATCGCCGGCGAACTTGACGGGCGCGTTGATCAGCGTCGCCAGGTGGTCGGCGGTCACCTTCATGCTGAATTTCGGGTCCGGCCCGCCTTTGGGGCGGCCCAGATGGCTCATGAGGATGATGGCTGCGCCGTTTTCGAGCAGGTAGCTGATGGTGGGCAGGGCGGCGCGGATGCGGGCGTCGTCGCTGATCTGTCCATCGCTCAACGGTACATTGAAGTCAACCCGGACGAGGGCTTTTTTGCCCTGCCAGGAGATATCGCGAATCGTCTGTTTGTTCATGGCGGTCTCCCCTCGACCGTGAAAGAAAGAGCGTGAAACGCCTGGACGGGGTGATGCCGCCGTGTGCCGCGTTTCACGCTCTTCAGGCGCTAGCTAGTGCATGGCGCTGCGGTGCGAATCAGATTTACAGGCCCTTTTCCGCAATGAACTTGGCCAGGTCGGTGACGCGCACGCTGTAGGCCCATTCGTTGTCGTACCAAGTCACGACCTTGACGAGATCGCCGTAGACGTTGGTGAACTGGGCATCGATGGTGCTGCTGAAGGCGTTGCCCTTGTAGTCGATGCTGACCAGCGGCTCGCGGCTGACAGCCAGGATGCCCTTCATGGGGCCGGCGGCGGCAGCGTCGAAGGCGGCCAAGAGGTCATCGCGCGAACCGGGGTTCGCAACCTTGGCGACGAAGTCCACCACGCTGACGGTTGAGGTCGGCACGCGCATGGCGAAGCCGTCGAACTTGCCCTTCAACTCGGGCACGACCAGGGAGACGGCCTTGGCGGCGCCGGTGGTCGTGGGGATGATGCTCATGGCGGCGGCGCGGGCGCGGCGCAGGTCGCTGTGCACCAGGTCCAGGATGCGCTGGTCATTGGTGTAGGCGTGGACCGTGGTCATGACGCCCTGCTCGATGCCGAAGGTGTCGTTGACGACCTTGGCGGCGGGGGCCAGACAGTTGGTGGTGCAGCTTGCGTTGCTGATGATGTTGTGGGCGGCGGGGTCGTATTTGTCGTCGTTGACGCCCATGCAGACGGTAAGGTCTTCGCCCTTGGCCGGCGCGCTGATGATGACCTTTTTGGCGCCCGCTTCGATGTGCAGGCCGGCCTTTTCACGCGAGGTGAAGATGCCGGTGCTCTCGACGACGATTTCGACGCCCATGTCGCCCCACGGCAGTTTGGCCGGGTCGCGCTCGCTGAGGACCTTGATGCGGTCGCCATCGATGACGATGTCGCCGCCGTCCACTTCCACAGTGCCGGGGAAGATGCCGTAGTTGCTGTCGTACTTGAAGAGGTGGGCGTTGGTCTTGACGTCGCTGAGGTCATTGACGGCTACGAGGTCGAACTCACCGGGATACTTCTCCAGAAAAGCTTTGGTGACCTGGCGGCCGATGCGGCCAAAACCATTGATTGCGATTTTGGTAGCCATGGGATTCTCCTTTTGGCAATTGTAGAGGTCGCACGATTATGTGATTCTGCTATGTGTTTCTGCACGTATTCGCCGGTCGATCGATCAACCTGGCGACATAGGCATCTAGTGACATGGCGGCGCCGCAAAAAGCGATCCGTAACCTGAACCTGCTGCGCCGACCCAATGAACAATTCTACCACAGGTCGCCTCTGATCTATATTTCTGCAAGACCATGATCTCGGGCGCAAGATCGGTTGCTTAGGGTACGGTCCACTGTTTGCGTGCCGCCCAGCCGGGGACTTTCGCCAGCAGATTTGTGGCCTCTTCCTCACTGTCGCAGACGGTGCTGAGCAGAAGTCCTTCCGGCTCCAACTCCTTGAGCAGCGTCTCCGCTTCCCACGGTTCGCAAGAGAGAACCAGCAGCCGGCCTTTGGATTGGATGCGGCGCAGCAAGGGCAGCCATTTGCTCATGGCGGGCTTGCCGTCGCCCGGCACCCATTGGATGCCGTCCAAGCGCGGCAGCGAGAGCAGCGAGTCCAGATGGCGGATAGCGCCCGGCCCGTCGAGGTGGAAGATGGTGCGCTCGACCCAGCGCGTCTGTTCCTCAATGTAGGGCAGGAAGAACTCGTCGAACATGCGCGATGAGATGAGCACGTTGAAGTCGCACTGGAGGTCGGTCGACGGCTGATCCGACCAGATGCCCATCCAGTAGTAGTAGCCGTCGATCCACTGGTGGATGGCGCCGGTGGCGGCCTGCCAGTAGCGCAGCCAGGCGCGGTTTGCCTCGGCGAAGGCCTGGATGACCGGCGCGGGGTTTTCGAGCAGGTCTATGGCGAGGCGTTGCGAATCGCGCAGCATCGCCACGCTTTGGGCGGGTGCGTTTAGGTCGGGCACGCCGACATAGAAGCGCCCGGGCGCGGCTTGGGCTGCGGCGTCGAGCAATCTGTGCGAAATGCGCCACCACTCATTGTGCGGGTCGAAGGCGAGGGGGCGGCGGTCCGCCCAGTCGTCGATGATGGGCGCTGCCCAGCCGGTGTGGCTGTCGGGGTGGATGTAGTAGGGGCAGCCGAGGTAGGCGGCTGTGATCGCTACCAGCGAACCGGAGACGGGAAAGACCGCGGGAAAGGCTTCGCCTCCCCAGAAGGTGGCGTCGACGAGCTTTTCGCAGCGCGGGACTACCTGCTCCGGGTCGGTGTACCAGGCGTGGATCTCTTCCGGCGGCACGCCGTGCGGGCGTGTAAGCGATTCGAGGTAGGCGCGGTCGAAGCCGCGACGCGGGGCTTTGACCTGCACGACCGGGCGGTCGACGATCTCTCGCTGCCACCAGGCGCGCATGCGCTCTTCGGCCTGGGGCCAGTCCTCTTTGGTTGCTAGTTCCATGAAAGGGCTCCTGTGAACTTGCTTGCTTTGTCAATGTCATGGGCTAGGACGCCTGCCCCATCGGCTGCGATAAATGGTCATCTGCGATGCAGTAGTTCGCCCGTTTCTGAGAAGACCTCGACCTTGACAGCTTGTCGGGCCCATGGCTGTGCCAGCAATGAGTCCATCGAGAAACCCTCCGCCAATACAGTCTTGTGCCAGTATCCCGCACTATATTTGAATTCCATCTGTTTTAGGTTGTTTCTCAATTCATATGCGGTATATTCGATCGACACTCGCACCTCCAAACGGGCACCGTTTAGCGCAGACACAGGAGGCAAATCCGACCAAGCGAACGACGGGAAATTGAAGCGACGGCCAATGTCGATAAGAAAGGGGCTCTGACTGGATGTCTCAGTGAACAGGGCAAGCGAGTCCTTAGCTCTAGTGATTGCAACATAAAACAGCCTCCTCTCTTCGTCTATAATACGCTCGACACTGTCCCCAAAAATCCGGAGAAACACCCAGTGCGGATGAATTAGAGGATAGCTCCGTTCCTTAGCGTCTAGTACAATGACTCCCGACTTCTCGAGTCCCTTGAAGCTATGGGTAGTGGAAATAGTTACCCGCTTACGGTCTTCCTCAGGTAGGAAGGTGTGAATGTGTCTCAAGAATCGCTTGAGCGGATCCGATTTTCCGCCAGCAGCTTCAGAGTAGTTCACGAACCACGGTAGTCCGTTTCGTCGAGATAGCATTACCACGTCCAGCTCGCGGTCCAGGAAACTACGGATTACTCGCAGCAACGCGGGTGTGATTTCGTCACCTATGTGTGTCGCTTGTTCAGGAGACGTTGGATTGAATTTGTCGAGGAGGCACAGCCACACCAAACCGGTGTCGTCTAGTTTGGACCTGGCATCCGAACCACGCCCATGCATAAGCGCATTTCCGGATTCGACGATCGATGTTGCCGAGCGATAGTTGGTGAGGATATCGCGCCGTGAGGTATTCCGAAAATACGAAGCGAAGTCAGTGAAAAAGCGCAGGTCCGACCCGGCGAATCCGTTAATAGCTTGCCAGTCGTCTCCCACACAGAAAAACTGAACACTTGGGTTCACCGAACGAATGGCGTTTGCGAGTTCGAAGAACATCTGCGAGAAGTCCTGGAACTCGTCGATCATCACGAACCTCAGTTGAGAGGTATCACCATGTTCTCTGCCCTTATCTCGTGCGAATTCGGTCTGGCCTTCCCGGAGCTTCAACACCGCGCGCCGTATAAGTCCATCGAAGTCATCTTTCTTGTTTGCAGAGAGGTACTGCAAGTAGCCCCGATAAACAGAGACGCCGATTTCCAGAAACAGCGCTTCAGCGCGGGTGTACGGTTTGTGTCTGTGGATAGCTGATTCAAGATCGTCAGGGGATAAGTTGCGCTTTCTGCAACGACCTACAAACGTCGTCATTGCGCGCGTGAAGCTGTCAACTGCTCGATCTTTGACTAGGCCCCAAATCTCCTGTTCAGTTCTACGCTTACAGTGGATACCCACCTTCCCAAGTTCGCCCAGTACGACCTTAACGAAATTGTCTGGGTCGCCTTGCGCGAGATTTTTCGGCGAGAACTCAATGAATGTCCATTCTGGGCGGCTCTTCCAGAATTGTCGCTTCTTCTCAGACATTATGTCGTAGTCGGCATCCCCTTCGAGGCCAAAGTACTCGATGACCACACCACCTTTCGTGCCGACGCGAATCGTGAAGTCTGGCCGGTAGTTGATGCCGCTCCAGCGGAAATTGCGTTCGTACTGGTACTCGACGCCGTGTTCGAACAATCCATTGGCGATGACCTTCTCGCCGTAGGACTTCACATATTCACCCTTGAGCGTCTCTCTCGGCAGGGCACGCCGGTAGACAAGCAATTCTTTCATGGGCCGTTCGAATCGTCCGGCTACGATACGTTCCCAGTCATCGCGAAAATGGGCGAGCATAAGTTCGCGAATTCTTCCCCCGTACTTCTTGGACCGAACGTGCTCATCGATGACATTCTGTACTTCACGGCTAAGTCCAAACTGGTCTGCAGACGAATTATCATACACGATTTCTTCATTTGGATGGACGAGGGCATATGCCAGCGCGTGGAAAGTCATCACATGTGGCAGGTCTGTTCCGATCGCTTCTTCAAGCCGGCTTTTCATCTCTTTGGCCGCCTTCTTGTTGAAGGCCAATAGAAGGAGCTCGCGCGGGGATACCTGACAGTGCTTCTGAAGAAAGATCGCGCGCGTAACAAGCGTTCTTGTCTTGCCGCTGCCCGCCCGCGCGATGACTTGGACATCGCCCCGTGTGGCGGCTACAGCCGCAGCCTGTTCAAGGTCAAGCCTTCGCTTAGGTTCGCTCATGGCCCATCTCTCTACAAAGCGTGCCTTGAGTTCGTCATACTCTTCGCGAGCAAGGAGGTATGAATCGGGGTCTGCGGTATACCGCGCATCTGCGGAAAGAAAGTCGGCAACAAAGACGTCGTTTAATCGAACAATCAGCGCCGCTTTCCGTCTTGCCTGCACTTCCTGCTCTTGGAGTCGCTCCAGCTCCATTTGTTTGCGTTTACGCTCGAGTTCACGACGACTGCGCTCTTGCTCTTCCCTCTGGCGCTTGAGATCCTTGCTCGCTTTGCGTCTGGCTTGCCGGTCAGCTTCGTCACGCTCCTGATGGAAAACGCGGCGCTGCGCTATTAGCGTCGGCAACTGCGACCAACCTTCCATCGAAAGCTGTCGTCGAAGCTTTCTGACGATTCGCTTCTCATAGTCATCTAGATTGGCCAGACCGTCAGAGCAAACGATACTAGGCGCAAGAACGGTCAGGTAATATTCCTC
Organism: Chloroflexota bacterium; assembly: GCA_030058085.1. Lineage (GTDB taxonomy): Bacteria > Chloroflexota > Anaerolineae > Caldilineales > Caldilineaceae > JASGTU01. The sequence continues at coordinate 3,117 of JASGTU010000038.1, read as the reverse complement.
ATTGGCGGCCCATTCGCCCCAATGGGCGATCAGTTTGTCAATGAGGTCTTCTGTGCTTTGCAACGGTATCTCCTTGTTCTGTAAACATGTCGCAAGGCGGATGGTTGATACCGAATCGCGCGAAGTCGGTACATTGTCACCTTTATGAAATAAATGATGACGAAATGCATTCCAAAGTCCTGACCCTGGGGTGAATCAACAAAGGCCTCACGTTGAACGAGACGAGCGAATTCCCCCATCAATAGGCGTCTGGCACACGAATGCCTCATCCGACATCACTCTGCGACCTCGTCCCCCTTCTCCACCAAGAAGATATGGTCGCAGAGCGGATCGCCCAGCATAAGGACTTGGGTGCGGCGGAAGCCGAGTTTGGGGTTGCACGCCTTGACGGCCGGCTCATCGCCGGCGCAGAAGATGTAGCCCAACTCCGGCTCGTCCAGCTCGCGGAAGACCTCAGCCCACAGGCAGCGGGTATAGTGGTAGCCGATACGGTCCGGCTCGTCGATGACTCGCTCCCAACGATGCGAGCCGATGCAGGCATGGTCAAGGTCGCTGCAGAACTGGCGCAGGTCAGCCTGTGGGTCACCCGGATTGGGGGACGGTGCGAATTGTCGTTGCGCCATCTCGCGCACGACTTGGCGGGCTTCCGGGCCGAAGCGCTCCTCCATGGCGTGGAGCAGGTCCACGGCTAGTCCTGCTGCGGAGCGGACCTTGCGCTTGATCAGTTCGTCGAGGATGGCTTCGCTCTCTTGGCTGAGCGGTTCGGGCAAGAGGTCGTTGAGGCTGCCGGGCATGAGTTATTCCTTTCTGCTGTGTTCTAGCTGTGCGGGCGCAGGTCGTCGTATAGCTCCATGAGGCGGCGGGCCAGCTTTTGCGGGTCGTGACGCCACGGGTGCGCCGGTTCGAGCAGGTCGCCGGTGAAGAGCCGGTAATCCAGCATTTCGTCGGGTGTGGGCAAGCGCACCCATTCGCCGGTGAAAGATGCGGGGTCGTCGGGCGAGAAATTGTTGTTCGCCAGCACGACGTTGAAGGCGTCGCCGGTGTGCAGGCGCAGTTGGTGCATGTGGTCGGATACCGTGTAACCGTCGGTTTCGCCGGGCTGTGTGGCGACGTTGCAGATGTAGATGCGCGGCGCGCTGGCGGCGCGAATGGCGTTGCGGATGGCGGGCACGAGCAAGTTGGGCATCACGCTGGTGAAGAAGCTGCCGGGGCCGGCTACGATCAGGTCGGCCTGCAGGATGGCCTGCACGGTGGCGGGGAAGGCGCGGGCGTTGTCGGGCATGAGGTAGACCCGTTCTATGCGCCCCGGATGATGCGTGATGTTGCTTTCGCCTTCGACGACGGCCCACTGCTCATGGCCTGTCTCGTCGGTGTAGCTGACCTCGGCGCAGAGGATGAGCTGCTCAAGTGTGCTGGGCAAGACGCGGCCGCGCACGGCTAGGACGCGGCTGCTCTCGGCGATGCCGGACTCGAAGCTGCCGGTGACCGCGGCCATGGTGGCGATGAACAGGTTGCCGAAGCTATGGCCCGCCAGCGCGCCGGCCTCGCCGTTGCCCGCGCCTCCTTCCTGGTCGGCAAAGCGGTATTGAAAGAGGCGCGTCATCAGGTCTTCGGCTTCACTCAGCGCGGCGATGTTGTTGCGGAAGTCGCCGGGGGGGAGCATACCCATCTGGCGGCGCAACCTGCCGCTGCTGCCGCCGTCGTCGGCTACGGTGACGACAGCGGTGATGTTGTCGGTATACTGGCGCAGGCCGCGCAGCAGTTGGGGCATGCCCGTGCCGCCGCCGATGGCGACGATCTTAGGGCCGTGCCGCCGCGATTGCCGCTGTAGCACCGCGTTGACCATCTCTAGGTTCTTGAGCGGAGCCGAGCCGGGCAGCAGCGCCTTGACGATCGAGCTGTTGAGGAAGAACACAGACGTAATCGCCGCGCCGAGGCCGAATGCGAGCAGCAGCACGCCGCGCATCCAGTCCGGCAGAAAGGTCAGCGCCAGCCAGTAGACCACATCGGGCAATTGCCGTGCGATATACAGGTCGCGGATGAGGAAGGCCAACCCTAGCCCCGCTGCGGTTACACCGATCAGCAGCAGCAAGATCCAACGCTTGATGTGCAGGCCGGGCAGCAGGGCTTGCGACCAAAGCGAACGCGATAGCGGGCGAGGAAGGCGGGTTTTGTCCATAGCGCTAGGATGATTATAGATGAATCGGATCAGGCGGGCAACGAGAACGGGCGCATGTGCAACCTTTCTCGAATCGAAAGGGCTGCGCTACAATCAGAGCAGTAATCAAAGCGGCAGGTCGTGTATGTCTCCGGTGACAGCAAGTTGGGATCTGGGACCAGTGCTTCTTTCCACCAATAGCGGCAGGCGTTTAGCGGCAAGGTTGGCGCGCACGGGATGGCTCCTCTGCATTCTGCTGCTTGGCGCAGGCTGCCAGTTCACCTCTCGCCAAGCGCGGACGCAGCCGCTGGAACTGGACTTCGCGCAAGTGCTGCCGGCGGGCTGGCAGGCGGTCGGCACATGGCAAGAGGTGAATATCGACGCGGATGACAGCGTCGAGTATTTGCTGTTTTTCTCCTTTGACCAGGGCCAAGTCGGCGCAGCGATCTTCGACACGCAGATTGCGTCCGACATGGTGGGCATGGTGGACCTGTCGGCTGCACCCGCGGAAACGCCGGCTGTGGCGCTCCAGTCCGTGCCGCTGCAGCCGCTCGGTTCCTTCCGCCCCTACCGGCTGCTGCCCAGCAATTGGTCCTATGTCTACGGCGGCGCGAGCGGGCAGGGCGTCGTGGCGCTGCCCAAAGACCGCGAGCGCGTGCTTGCCGTTCAGATCGGCAGCGGCGGCGTTCAGGGTGAGACGGCCGAGCGCGCCACGCCGGATCTGCCGCCGGCGGAGTTGCTGATCCGCGGCGGCGATACGCATCTTACCTTCGTCTGGTGGCGCGATGCGCTGTACGGCTACGGCGTCACACAGCTTGCCGCGGAGGGCGGCTTCCGCGGCGTCGACTGGGAGGCGTGGAGCCGGGAGCCGGCGCCTATCACCGAGATCGCCGGGCTCTATCCGCTGACGGATTACCGCGCTCGCAGCCTCTTGTGCCGCGAGACGCTCTACCGGCGCA
>JASGTU010000037.1 GCA_030058085.1 Chloroflexota bacterium | reverse complement strand
GCCGGCCGAATTCGAAGCCAACTGGAAACAGCAACAACAACATCCACAACCACAGTCACAACCACTACCGAACATGTCTTCACTTATTGTGGGCTGAAATCTGTCCAGTTTTCTGGGTCCATTACAGCGAAGCGCCTTGGCGATCTCAATTACATCAACATCTTGGAATGAACTGCTTGTTTGTAAGGGAAAACTTACGCCGAAACCAAGCGTAGGTCAAACGCCGCTCTCTACCCAATGCAATGGTGTTCCCTTAAGGATCGTTCCGTACAGACCTGTGATAGAATCGGGCGACAAGTCTTGGGAGAACCATGAGTATGATTTCTGAGAGTGCTCTTAAGGTTCGTGCAGGACAATTAACCTAATTGCAGACGCGCCGTCAGTGTGACATACGTTTGTTGGTTGTTACCACAAATACAGGAAAGAGAAATCATGGAAACGAAAGCCTACGAGTTTTTCAAGGAATTGCTGGCAGCCCCCGGCCCTTCCGGCTACGAGGAGCCGGTGCAGGCTGTGGTGCGCCAGTATGTGAGCGACTTCGCCGGCAGCGTCAAGACGGACGCACACGGCAATGTCATCATCGGCAGCAACGTCGATGCGCCGATGCGCGTGCTGCTAGCCGGGCATTGCGACCAGATCGGCTTGGTCGTCACCCACATCGACGAAAAGGGCTTCCTCTACACCAAGCCCATCGGCGGGTGGGATCCGCAGCAGTTGATCGGCCAGCACATGACCGTGTGGACGCGCAGCGGCCCCGTGCCCGCCGTGATCGCGCGCAAGCCTATCCACCTGCTCAAGAGTGAGGAACGCGACAAGGTCGTCAAGCTCGAAGAGATGTGGCTGGACATCGGCGCCACGGACAAGGACGATGCAGCCGGCGTGGTGCGTATCGGCGACCCGGTGACGCTGGAGTTGGGCTATCGAGAGATGCGCAACGGGCTGGCGAACTCGCCGGGCATGGACAACATCACCGGCGTGTGGGTGGTGGTCGAGGCGCTGCGCCGCGCCGCACAGAAATCGCTGAACTGCGCGCTTTTCGCCGTCTCCACAGTGCAGGAGGAGATCGGCCTGCGCGGTGCACAGACCAGCACGTTCGGCGTGGACCCCTACATCGGCATTGCCGTGGACGTGACCCACGCCACCGACTGCCCCACCATCGACCAGCGCCAGGAAGGCGACGTCAAGCTGGGCGGCGGGCCGGTGATCGATCGGGGACCGAACGTCAACCCGCGCCTCTTCGACCGTCTGGTCGACGTTGCGACGGCGGCGGAGATGCCGTATCAGGTGACTGCGCACGGGCGCGGTACAGGCACCGACGCCAACATCATCCAGTTGACGCGCGCCGGCGTCGTCACCGGCCTGATCGGCATCCCCAACCGCTATATGCACAGCGCGGTCGAGACCATCGCCCTGAGCGATATCGACCAGGCGGCGGATCTGCTGGCCGCTTTCGTCACGGGGCTGAGCGGGGACGAGGATTTCACTCCGTAGGGTGAAGGCAGCTAGCGGTACGGATTGACGCTGAGATTGGGAACACAGTCGAAAAACGGATGCCTGTAAGAGTCCGGCGTCCATTTCTCTAAGCTGTGTTTGTCAGTGTTGCATTGTTATGTGTTAGGGAGAGAAACTATCGTGAATATTGCCCAGAACGTGATCGAGTTGGTGGGAAACACGCCATTGGTGCGCCTGAACCGCGTCATCGACGGCGCGGCTGCGACGGTTGCGGCCAAACTGGAGTTCTTTAACCCGGCTTCGAGCGTCAAGGACCGTATCGCCATGAGCATGATCGAGGCGGCGGAGCAGGCTGGACGGATCGGCCCGGATACGATCATCCTGGAGCCGACCAGCGGCAACACGGGCATCGGCCTGGCCTTCGTCTGCGCGGCCAAGGGCTATCGCTGCACGTTGGTGATGCCCGATACGCTGAGCGTGGAGCGGCGTCTGCTCATGCGCGCCTATGGAGCCGAGTTGATCCTGACGCCGGGCGCCGAAGGCATGAAAGGCGCGCTGCGTAAGGTGGAGGAGTTGGTTGCCGCTGACCCGCGTTACTTCGTGCCGCAGCAGTTCGAGAACCCGGCCAACCCAGCCGTTCACCAGCGCACGACCGCCGAGGAGATCTGGCGCGATACCGATGGGCGGATCGATATCTTTGTGGCGGGCGTAGGCACGGGCGGCACGATCACGGGCGTGGCCCAGGCGTTGAAGCCGCGGCGTCCGGGGTTGCAGGTGATCGCGGTGGAGCCGTCCGCTTCGCCGGTTCTGTCCGGCGGACAGCCCAGCCCGCACAAGATTCAGGGCATCGGCGCGGGGTTTGTGCCCGCTGTGCTGAATCGGGATGTGATCGACGAGATCGTGCAGGTGAGCAACGAAGAGGCGTTCGCCATGGCGCGACGCGTGGGCCGGGAGGAAGGCTTCTTGGCCGGCATCTCGTCCGGTGCGGCCATTCACGCTGCGGTGAAAGTGGCGCAGCGCCCGGAGAACGCCGGCAAGCTGATTGTGGTGATCGTACCGTCCAACGGCGAACGCTACCTCAGCACCGCACTCTATGCGGAGGACTAGAATTAGGATACTGATTGTCGCTGAGACAGGGATCTGTACGGATGGCGTACGCTGTCGAGGAAAAATCCGTGCGAATCCCTGAGATCGGCGTAAGCTGTGTGAACTGTATCTGATAGTTTGATTGGGGGATAGGGCTATGTGGGCGACATTGCGGCGTGACGTCAACTCGTTTTTTGCCCGCGACCCTGCGGCGCGCAGCGTGCTGGAGGTTGTGTTGTGCTATCCGGGGCTGCACGCGCTGTGGTTCTACCGGCTGGCGCATTGGCTGTGGGTGCGCCGGTTCTACTTGCTCGGTCGCTGGGTGTCGCATGTGGGCCGCTTCTTCACCGGCATCGAGATCCACCCCGGTGCACAGATCAGCCCCGGGCTGGTGATCGATCACGGCATGGGCACGGTGATAGGCGAAACAGCCGAGATCGGGGAGGATGTGACCCTCTACCACAATGTGACGCTCGGCGGCGTGAGCCTGGTTAAGGAGAAGCGCCACCCCACGGTGGAAGATCATGTGGTGATCGGCGCGGGCGCGCAGGTGCTGGGGCCGATCCGCATCGGCGCGCACTCGCGCATCGGCGCCAACGCGGTGGTGGTGAAGGACGTGCCGCCGGACTCGGTGGCGGTAGGCGTGCCGGGCCGCGTGCGCGGGCATGACGCCGTGCTGCCCGACCCGGGCGACATCGACCTGCATCATGACATTCTGCCCGACGCCACGATGGAACTGCTGCAGGCGCTCAGCGCGCGCGTGGCTGCGCTGGAGGCGGAGATCGCCGAACTGCGGCAAGAGCGGGAGAGGGTTGGGTAGATGAGGTGCAGTGCAGTCTGCTTCACCGCTGCGGCGCCGTCGAGCCGGCGGGATCTCACGCGTTGGACGCCGGCCTAGGACACGTCTAGGCCATCATCAGACCAGAGCAAAAACAAACGGGGGCGACGCTCTTGGCACGTCGCCCCCGCTGTATTGTGGCATCCCCGGGAGGACTCGAACCTCCGACCTCTTGGTCCGCAACCAAGCGCTCTAATCCACTGAGCTACGGGGACATATTCAGCTAGCATGTTACAGCAGTCTGTGGCGGGGAGGGAGGGATTTGAACCCTCGAGGGATATTGCTACCCCTACCCACTTAGCAGGCGGGCGCACTCGACCGGGCTATGCGACCTCCCCACATGACTTACACTGCATCCGTCTAGCGCTAGGCGGAGGGAGAGGGATTCGAACCCCCGGTGACATCACTGCCACAGTTGTTTTCAAGACAACCGCCTTCGTCCACTCGGCCATCCCTCCATCGCCGCCAAGTGAAACTCAGCGCAGAACAGACGCCTCAACAGCGTAGGCAGTATACTATTCTCTCCTTTTGCCTGTCAAATGCACCGCGCCCGTAATTCCCCTATTGGGTAACGGCGCGCCCCCTTCATGCGGCGGCGCGCCGTCCGATTGGCGAGTTGCCTCGTCCCTAGTCGATGCGCGTACGGCCGCCCATGTAGGGCCGCAGCACTTCGGGCACGACGATGCTGCCGTCGGCCTGCTGGTAATTCTCGAGGATGGCGATCACGATGCGCGGCAGGGCCAGGCCGGAACCGTTGAGCGTGTGGACGTGCTCGATGGAACCGTCCTCCTTGCGGTAGCGGATGTTGGCGCGCCGCGCCTGGAAGTCGCGGAACCACGAGCAGGAGCTCACCTCCAGCCACTCCTGGCTGCCCGCGGCCCATACCTCGATGTCGTACTTCTTGCAGGCTACGAAGGAAAGGTCGCCGGTGGCGATGGCGACGCGGCGCCAGGGCAAGCCTAGCCGCTCGACCAGCACTTCGGCGCTGCGCGTGAGCGACTCAAGCTCGTCGCGGCCATGCTGCGGCTCTACGAACTTGACCATCTCCACTTTCTCGAACTGGTGGACGCGCTTGATGCCGCGCACGTCCTTGCCCGCGGACACCTTCTCGCGGCGGAAGCAGGGGGTGTGCGCTACGTAGTAGAGAGGCAGGGCGCCCGCTTCGATGATCTCGTCGCGGTGCAAGTTGGTCACCGGCACCTCGGCTGTAGGGATGAACCAGTAGTCTTCCTCGGCGTCGCGGTAGAGCACGTCCCCGAACTTGGGCAGGTTGCCCGTGCCGACCATGCACTCCTCGCGTACCATGAAGGGCGGGTAGACTTCCTGGAAGCCATGCTCCTCCACGTGCACATCCAGGAACCAGTTGGCGAGTGCGCGCTGCAGTTGCGCCGCGCCGCCCTTGAGCACGTAGAAGCGGCTGCCGGAGAGGCGTGCGCCGCGCTCCAGGTCAATGATGCCCAGCCTCTCGCCCAGGTCCCAGTGCGGCAGCGGGTCGAAGTCGAAGCGCGGCTTTTGGCCCGACTCTTTGACCACGACGTTTCCCGACTCATCGGGCGCGACCGGCACGTCATCCTCTGGGGGATTGGGGATGCGCAGCATGGCGGCGAGGAACCGCTCCTCGACGCTGCGCAGCTCGACATCCAGCGCGTTGATCTCGTCGCCGATCTCGGCCATGCGCGCCTTGAGGGCGTTGGCTTCGTCTGCGCGCTTCTCTTGGAATAGCCGCCCGATCTCTTTGGAGCCGGTGTTGCGCTCGGCGCGCAGCGTCTCCACGCGGGTGAGCAGGCTGCGGCGTTGCTCATCCAGGTCCAGCGCCTGCTCCCACGGCGCGTCGGCGTCGTTGAGCTTGCGCATCGCTTCGGCTAGCGCCGTGCGATTCTCTCGCATCCAACGAATATCCAGCATGATTCCGCCTTTCGATGATAAGAGTCCGCCAAAATAAAAACCCCCTTCGTCTGAACCAATTCAGGACGAAAGGGACTCCGTGGTGCCACCTGACTTCGCGGAAGCTCGCGTGAGCCTCCGCCTCGAACACGATAACGGCGTGGGGGCCGCCCGGCCATTTCCTGCCGGGGTCTCGGAAGGCGCTGGCGTCGCCGTCTGGGGCTGCCTCGCAGCGTCCGGCAGCTCTCTGGTGCACCAGGGCGGCGCGCCCTGTTCTTCGTCTTCGACTATGGTTGATTCAGTTGCCGCTACGCTCCCGCTGTGATAGGCCGAAGCGCATCATGCCGGTAGCGTAGCACACAGCCCTGCGGCTGTCAATAAAGCGCGCGAATTCTCTCTAGCGCAAGATAATGGGCAAGTGAACTCGTTCCTGCGCCGGTTGGGCAAACCAGAAGCCGCTCGACAGGCGGAAGTCCGCGCTGCCGGACGGCCCGGCGGCGCTTTGGCCGGTCGTGCCCTCGACGCGGTAATCGGCAGAAGCAGAAAGCCGTCCGCCGCCGGCAATTACGTGCCACGACAGGTCATAGCCGGTGGATGTCTGGGCCAGGCCGGCCCTGCCGGACAGCAGCGCCAGCGCCGTCAGTGCCGCGGCTAGGATGAGGATCGCCGGACGATTGTTCATCAGCGTCTCCTTTGGGGTTGCTTTCGGCGCAGGGCGTCGGCTACTGGAGCGTGACATAGACGTAGATCATATCCTGCGCGCCGTCCAGAGGCTCCAGCGCCTTGCCGAAGACGGTCCCGGGCAAGGTCGTCAGCGAGCCGTCGACGGTCGCCATCTGTACCTTTGCTGCAAGCCCGGCTGCACCGGCTGTCGACAACAGGTCGCCCGGCTGGATGGCGCCGGCGTCTACTGCGCTCGCCTTTACCAGGGCAGGCCCCTGCACGACGACGAGAACGTATTCGCCCGGGGCGGCGTCGCCCGGCGGGGTCACTTCCATGTCTGTCATGGCCGCCGGCAGCGATCCGTCAAGCGATTCTAGCGCCGGATCGACGGCGGCGATGTTGAAGCGGCTGTAGACGACCCCGGCGACGGCTGTGCTATTGGCGAGAGTCGCCTTCGTGACCTGTACGAGGGGGCCGTCAACCACAGCCGCTGAGCGGTCGATGCCGCTGAAGACCACGACATCGCCCGGCGACACTGTGCCGGAGCCGTTGTATTGCATGACCTGCATGAACGCGCCGGCGCTGTGCACGTTGAAGCTGTAGAAGTTGTCCGGCGTATAGAAGCCGTAGTTGTTGTCCGTGCGCGAGGTGCGCCCGGTGACGCCGCGGTAGTTTGCGCTCTGCCCCCATATGCCGTAGTTGGAGTCGCTTACCCCGTAGAGGCCATTACCGGAGGAACTGCTGCCGTAGACGCCGCGATTGGCGCCGATGCCGACCACGCCCACGGCGCCGAGCGGCTGCGCTATCCCCTCGACATTGCCGGCCTCGCCGCGCACGCCCTGGTTCTGTCCGCTCTGGGCATAGACGCCGTAACCGCCGGTCGACGTTACGTAGGCCCCGTGGTCGTAGTGGTCGTCGCCGCTTGTGTGGACACGAAGTCCGTAGCCGTTGTCGCTGGTGAAGTAGCCGCCCCAACTGTCGGCGCTTGCTCCCCAGACGCCGTAACTCTGCGCGCTCTGGCTGTGCAGGCCCGCGCCGCCGCCGGCGGACGCGTACAGGGCTGCGCCAGTAGCCGGCGCATAGCCCGCCAGCGCGGCGTCGGCTGCATTGAGCGATTCGCCGACGATGTCCGCGCCGGGTCGCAGGCTGAGGGCGTAGGGGGCGGGCAAGATCTCCTGGCGCGGTGACAACGTCTGCCCGTTGACGTCGATGCTCAGCCACAGCGCCTGCCCGTTGAAGTTGGCTTGATCCACCTCAAGTTGCGTTGTGAACAACCCGCCATCTACGGCGATGCTGCGGTCGCCGCTGTCCCACAGCGCCGTTCCGCCGTTGGCTGCGTCGTAGACGATGAAGCGCATCGTGTAGTCACCGTCTAGCGGCTGGCCGTTTGGGTCCGTCAACCGGCCTTGATAGCTGATTGTGCTTGGCGTTTGGGCTGCTTCGACGGCTTCTGCCGCAGAAGCCCGTTGCGTAAATGCGCCGACCACGCCGGCGGCCAGAAGCAACAGGACGATGCCGGTGACGACGATGGATAGACTCCTCACATTCACGAGATTCTCGCCTCCCTATTTGTACTAGACGCGCCGTTCGCAAGTCCGCTTGCGAACGGTCGCACATAGGTGATGCCGACTCGCGCTCAGCGCAGTTTGATATAGTCGCCTATCTCTCGATGCAACGTCGCGGCTTGGGCGTTGCTCGGGTCTAGTTGCAATGCCCTCTCTACAGCCGCCCTTGCTTCCGCTGAGCGGCCTAAGCGCCAGTAGGCAGCCGCTGCGCCGGTATGGGCCGCGCCGGACTCCGGCAGAAGGCGTACGGCCTCCTGATAGGCGGCCAGAGCGATCTCCAGGCGCCCTAAGGCTGCTTCGGCTGCGCCCAGGTAGAGATACGCTTCGCCGCCGGTCGCGTCGAGCGCGACAGCCTGTCGCAGCATGGCGGCGGCGGTCTCCACATCGCCGCTTTCTAGGGCGGCATGTCCCCAAGCGGCGTATATGGTGGCGGAATTCGGGGACAATGTCAAGGCGCGGTCAAACGCCTCGGCGGCTAGGCTGTCTGTGTCGCTGCCGAAGGGGCGGGCGGCGGACGTGTAGAACTGGGCCGTGTTCAACCACACAAGCGGGTCAAGCGGTCGCAGTTGGCGGGCTGCCTGCAGGGCATCTTCGGCCTGCGCCAGCCAATGCAGCGCGCCGGCGGGATCGGCGACGGCACGCTGCCAATATGCCTGGCTGCGCAGGAGTTGGTGCGCCGGTTCGATCGGCCAATGCGCTGCCGCCCGGTCTGCAGCAGCCGCGGCCTTGGCCCAGTCGCCGGCCTGGGCATGCAGATGAGACGCACGCGCGGCGATGTCGGCCTGCAGAGGGCGGACGTTGATCTGCCATATGGCCGCGCCGATGCCCGCGCACAGCGCGACGACGAAGGCCCAACGCCAAGCGTTTCGATGCGCCGGGGCCGCTGCGAGCGAAGGAGATGGCGGCGCGGCCAGCGCTGCGCCCATCCCCATCAGCAGCCATGTCGCCGTCGCCGTAGGTGTCACGTCGAAGCTGGTGAGGTTGTTGGCCGCGTTGCCCAGCACGGCGGACAATGTCGCGATCAGCAGCGCGCGTCGCTGTGTAGATTGCGGACGGCCTAATGCTTGGACGATCACGAAGCAGAACGTGATCAGGAGCAGAGCGTAGGCCAGCAAACCCGGAATGCCTGCCGTCAAGGTCCAGTCCAGAGCCAGGTTGTGGGCGCGATCGACGAAGTAGTCGCGCCCTTGTAGGTAGATGAGTTCAGGCGGGTAGACGCGCGGGAACATGATGCCCGTCGTTTCGGGACCGTAGCCAAGGAGCGGTCGTTGTGCAATCAGGTCGACAGCAGCGTGCCAGATGGATAGACGCGCCGCAGTTGATCCAAGCTGGAACCGGCCCAGCGTCAATACCGCGAGCGGACCGCTCAAAAAGAATATGGCGATCCCGCTCCATGCCAGCCTACGCCAGGGGCGCGCCAACCGCGGCCCGTACCAAAGCAGGGCAAACAGCGCCAGCGCCACGGCTGCCGCCAACCAAGCGCTGCGGGCCAACGTCAGCCCGATG
>JASGTU010000036.1 GCA_030058085.1 Chloroflexota bacterium | reverse complement strand
ACCGTCGCGCCGCCAGGGCCGGTCGCCTCGGTGACGATGTCTGCCGGCAGGCTCAGCACAGGCGCGGTTGTATCCGTCACCGTCACCTTGAAGCTGCCCTGGGCCTGGTTGCCGGCGGCATCGACAGCCGAGCAATTCACCGTCGACTCGCCGGCCGGGAAGACGCTGCCCGAGGTTGGCGCGCACGTGACCGGCACTGCGCCGTCCACGATGTCGGTCGCCGTGGCGGTGAACTCTACCGTCGCGCCGCCAGGACCGGTCGAGGCGGTGACGATGTCTGCCGGCAGGCTCAGCGCCGGCGCGGTCGTATCCACAACCGTCACCTTGAAGCTGCCCTGGGTCTCCTTGCCTCCCGAATTAACGGCTGAGCAGTTCACCGTCGTCTCGCCGAGCGGGAAGACGCTGCCCGAAGGCGGCGCACACGTGACCGGCACTGCGCCATCCACGATATCGGTCGCCGTGGCGGTGAATTCTACCGTCGCGCCGCCAGAACCGGTCGCCTCGGCGACGATGTCTGCCGGCAGGCTCAGTATCGGCGCCGTCGGATCCGTCACCGTCACCTTGAAGCTGCCCTGGGCCGGGTTGCCGGCGGCATCGACAGCCGAGCAATTCACCGTCGTCTCGCCGAGCGGGAAGACGCTGCCCGAAGGCGGTACGCACGTGACCGGCACGGCGCCGTCCACGATATCGGTCGCCGTGGCGGTGAACTCCACCGTTGCACCGTCGAGACTGGTCGCTTCGGTGACGATGTCTGCCGGCAAGGTTAGTACAGGCGCCGTCGTATCCGTCACCGTCACCTTAAAGCTGCCCTGGGTCTCCGTGCCTCCCGAATTAACGGCTGAGCAGTTCACCGTCGTCTCGCCGAGCGGGAAGACGCTGCCCGAAACGGGATTGCATGTGACCGGCACTGCGCCGTCCACGACATCCGTCGCCGTGGCGGTGAAGTCTACCGTCGCGCCGTCAGGACCGGTCGCCTCGGTGACGATGTCTGCCGGCAGGCTGAGTACCGGCGCTGTCTCATAATAGAGCGCGACAAGCTGGGCGATCCACTGGCCTCCGACATCGGCAATCGAAACGCGGTTGCTGGTCGCCCAGGTAGGACCGGCGCCTACCCCTACCCAGTCTTGGTCGGCTGTTTTGATGGAGACTGTGGAGACGGTGTTTACGAGGTAACGCTCGGTCATGTTTGCCGGCGTCGACAGGTTTGTGTTCCCTGTGATGCCGTAGAGCGCTATGACTGTGGCTTCCGAGACCGGCAATAATGTCAGGCTGGCCGCGTTCAGACTCGTTCCGAGTTCTCCGCCGGAGGAGTTGCCGTTGGACCATAGGGTTAAGACATCATCGGAGAAAGCCACGACGCCCGAGTAGGCGAGAATGCCTCCGCTAACAGAGACCGACGCGGGATTTCCGCCCAAGCCGAACTGCCAGGCATACGATGCCGGTTCGGAGGCAGTGGCGAACTTGGAAAAGAGTATCTGTCCAAGAATTGCCTGATTATTACTTCTTCGTACCTGGGTCCAGCCCTCCGGAGCTGAAACGCTGATGGTATTCCCGCCCGTAAAGGAAATCTGAGCCAAGAGCAGATCTCCCTCGACGACGCCGCTAGGCTTGTCGACGGTCAGGCTCGCTACCGCATCGGCAGCATTCGTACTCGTCGATTTGAATAGAGGCGTGGCTGCGCTCGCCGGAATCGCCACGGCGATTGTCAAAAGCATGACAACTAGGAGCGCCATGAATGGCGGCCTCCGCCTAACGAGGACAGGTGTGATACGGTTCAGCATCATCACTAGAATCCTTTCTGGAACCCAGGCTGCAAGACGCATAACACGTCACAACTATGCCTGATTCACGATGCAGAGCGCCATACTATATCAAGTGGCAAACAAAGTGCGAATCAGACTATTCGTCCTCTGTCTGGTTCATAGTGTGGGCCAAACGCCACAAAAATCACTGTCAAAAACCTGTCAGAACTTCGGCAGAGAGCCAAACTCCGCGCACAGACAGCAATCCAGTCTGTCAAGCCATAGCTGGTCAGACATAGTCCTAACACAGGCTTTTCAGCCGCGTACGCCCAGGCGCGCCGGACAGCTCCCCTGCGTTGCCAGGGGATAAGGCCTTGCTCATCCTGCCGTCGCGAATGCCGATGGCGACTGCGAATAAGGGGTTGTATGCTGTTACGTGCTGTAAAGGCAGATAAGAGGACGGAGGACCGAATGGAGGGATGCCGTTCGGAGCGACGACGGCATCCGGTTAGCGGAGATTTGACGCCGGAACGCCACTCATCAACTCGTCGCGCTTTCGTTCGCCAATGCCCGGCTGAGCCGGTAGCCGCGCACCGTGGGCGAAGCGAAGAACACGATCACGGCAATGGCGACCGTAATCCCGCTGAGCAGGATCGTGATCATGCGCGGCCCGAACAGGTCAGATCCGATGCCGCCAATTAGCGCACCAATTGGCGTCAGCCCAGCGTTGAGACTGACGATGCCGGTCACGCGCCCGCGCAGATCATCGGGGATGGAAAGCTGCAGCAGGGTTTGGTTGGATGTGAGGTAGATCATCTCGAAGAAGCCGGCCAATGCCAGCCAACCGAGCGCCACCCATAGGCTGGGGCTGAGCGCGAAGCCGATCAGCGACAGCCCGAGCAACAGCAGCGAGGCAAGCTGCACCAAGCCGCGGCGGTCAATTCCGCCCAGCGATGCGGAGACAAAGCCGCCTGCAATGCCCCCTAGCCCTACTGCCGAAAGCAACATGCCCAGCGTGTCGGGCCCCCCGGCGAACACATCCTTGGCGTAGATGGGCGGCAGCGCCGAGAAGATGGGGATAACGAAGAGGGGCAGGACCCAGCCCATGAGTAGAAAGGCGCGTGTCGTCTTCTCCTTGGCGATGTAGCTCAACCCCTCGCGCAGGCTGCTGCCCGTCGACCCGGTCTTGGCGTCCGCGCGCCGGGCCGGCAGGCTGAGTTTCATAATCGTCATGGAGACAAGTGCATAGGCGCCGGCCTGGACGAAGAAGTTGCCCGCCGGGCCGACCCACAGGATCAGGAAGCCGCCGATCGCCGGGCCGATCGAGCGCATGACCGCCCACCCGGTCTGCACCAATGCCACCGCACCAGGCGCCAGCGGGCGCGGCACGATCGAAAAGACCAGGGTCTGGGTCAGCGGCATGGTGACTGCTTGGCCGGCTCCGCCCAATAGGGCGAACAGAAACAGCGGCCAGATCAAGCTTGGATTGGCCAGGATACCCAGACCGAAGGCGAAACTGATGGCGAATAGCCAGCCGTTGGCGGCGGAGAGAAGCCTGCGGCGCGGCAAGCGGTCGATGGCCACACCCGCCATCGGGGCCAGGCCCAGCGTGGCAAAGGAGCGCACCAGGTTAAGCGTACCCAGCATGGCGCCCGAGCCGGTCAGTTCGTAGACCAGCCAGCTAAGGGTCACCTGTTGGATCCACTGTGCGCTGTTGGAGAGCGTGGTCCCCGCCAGGAACCAGGCGAAGTTGGGGTGGCTCAACGCGGCGAAGGCGCCGGCCGGCGCCTCGCGTTCAGCAACTGCTGTTGTCGGCGTGCGCGACGGCGCCATACGCAATGCTTCCTCTAGTCAAAGCGGCATGCTGCAGCAAACGCCGTCACTGGTCCAAAACGACTGACCGCCGCAGCCGGCCATTTCTCATCAGCCTCATGCGGCGGGCAGTGTTCGGGTTGTACAGGGGCTGGCAACTGGCGGCGCATTGGCGGCGAATGGCTGGTATTTTATCCGCAGTATAGCAGAGCCGCGCCGCCCTCGCCAAGCTTGCCGGAGCATGGCAGGCGGACTTTTGCGTTTCATGACTGTCCTGCCGCCCTCCCAGTCTTCTCGCCGCGACCGCTCTGTGGAAGCGCCCCGCCTGTTGCACATTGCTTGCCCAGAGTAGTACGCCCTGCTATACTGCAGTTACGACCGCAGACATCCTGACTTGTAGAGAGCATTTCCGGCGACGCCGCTGAACCCGACATCGCATTACGGGTTACCCGGCGTTATCGCGCCCGGAAGTCGCGCCGGCGTCGCCATTCCATACGCTACATAACTTGCCGTCCGATCGCCGCCAAGTCGCAAAGAGGTGCGCCCATGTACGAGGGATTCGAGATCGTCGACTTTCACTCCCATTTCCCCACCGAGGGGCCGTGGTTCACCGATATGGGTGACACCATGAAGCATTATGTCGAGCGTGTAGGCGAACGACGTCTCCAGATCATCCAGGAAAAGGGCCGTCCTTACGGCGAGCATTGGCGGCGCATGTGGGGCTTTCCCGCGCCGGAGAAGAAAGAGGAGCACCCGGGCGACCGCGAGCAGGCGCGACGCTGGGTGGCGGAGCTGGACAAATACGGCATCCACAGCATCGGCTTTGTCACCGGCGGCGGCAACGAACACCTCGCCGAGATCTGCGGTTGGCATCCGGATCGCTTCATCGGCTTCGCGCACCACAGCCCCTTCCTGCCCGATGCGGTCGAACGGCTCGACCACGCCGTGCGCAACCTGGGGCTGCGCGGTTACAAGCTGCTGGCGCCCATGATCGAGGAGCCAATCGAGGACCCGGTTGCCTTTCCCGTCTGGGAGAAATGCGCCGAACTGGGCATCCCCGTCCTGATCCACTTCGGCATCCAGGGCAGTTCGGGCGGCATCGCCTGGCACGAAAACATCAACCCGCTCAAGCTGCACAACGTCGCCAAATTCTTCCCCGAAGTGGACTTCGTGGTGCCGCACTTCGGCTGCGCCTGGGAGCGCGAAACGTTGCAACTCTGCTGGTCCTGCCCCAATGTCAGCGTAGACACCAGCGGCAGCCTGCAATGGATCCGCTGGGTCCCCGGCGAGCTAACTGTCAAATATCTGTACCGCAAGTTCTACGAAACCATCGGGCCGAGCCGCATCATCTTCGGCACCGACTCAAGCTGGTTCCCGCGCGGGTTTGCCTTCCGCTACTTGCAGGACCAAATGCGCGATTGCCTCGACCTCAACATGCCCGACGAGCACATTCAGATGATCTTTGCGGGCAACGCCGCGCGGCTGCTGAAGATAGATCTCTAGGCGATCTGGATGCCGGCGGGTGGTCCGGCGCCATGCATCGCGTTCACCATCCTAGGTTTTACCATCCAAGAGTACGAGAGGACCAAAGCCATGCGCACCAAACGAACCGCTGAACGAAAATCAAGCTTAGTTATCGGCCTGCTGGTCATCCTGTCGCTGCTCCTGGGCGCCTGCGCCGCGCCTGCCGCAGCGCCGGCAGAACAGCCGGCGGAGGCGCCGGCAGAGGCCGCGGCGCCGGCTGCCGGGGAAACGGTTGAGATCGAGTACTGGCAGTACAACTTCGACGTACGCATCGACGCCATGAACCAGCTCATCGAGCAATTCGAGGCGGAGAACCCAAACATCAAGGTGATCCACAACTCGGACGTGCCCTACGATGATTTCCGCAACAAGATTGCAGCCAGCGTGCCCGCGGGCGTCGGCCCGGATGTAGCGACGCTCTTCTACGGTTGGCAGTCCGCCTGGATCGACGCCGGCTACCTCGTCCCGCTGCCGGAAGACGTGTTCGCTCCGGACATGGTCGCCGATCAGTTCAGCCCTTTGGCCCAGGCCGGCTATGTGGAAGGCGAACTCTACTCGCTGCCTACCGCCGTGCGGACCCTCGCCCTGTTCTATAACAAGGACCTGATGGAAGCTGCGGGACTGGACCCAGAGAGTCCGCCCACGACGCTGCAAGAGTTGGAAGAGCAGGCAGTAGCCTGCACGGTGCTCAACGACGACGGCACCTATGAAATCATGGGCTTCCCCGTCTCGCCGACCGGACAGGCGCATCACTGGTTCCGCGAGGTGCTGCTGCGCCAATTCGGGCAACAGCCCTACAGTGATGACGGAACCCAGGTACTCTGGAACGCCAGCGACGGCGGCTACGCTGCCTGGAATGAATTCCTTAAGTTCGAGACCGAGTTGAAGACAGGCGACTGGCGGCTCTTCGACGAAGACCCCAACTTCTTCCTCAACGGTCACGCCTGCTTCCACATCGACGGCTCGTTCCGCCTCGGCACCATCGCCTCCAGCGCCCCGGACCTGAACTTCGGCGTGACGGAGCTGCCCGAGCATAACGGCATCAAGAGCACCTTCGGCAGCTACTGGACGCACGGCATCACCAAGAAGGCCGCCGAAGACCCGGCCCGCTTCGACGCCGCGGTTAAGTTCCTGCAGTTCATCACCACGCCGGACGCCGGTCGTCTCTGGGTGGACGTCACCGGCGAGTTGCCGGCGCAACTGGAGGCGGCGAACGACCCCGCCCTGCTGGAAGACCCCGAGCTCGGCGCCTTTATCGCCGGCCTGCCCTATGCGCACGCCACCTTCTTCGTAGACGAGAGCAAGGACCGCCAGGCGATCCTCGACGCCTATGACGCCGTAACCCTGACAGGCGCGGATCCTGCAGCCGAACTAGATTTCGCGGTGGAGACCGTGCAGGAGTTGCTGGACGAGTTCTGGGCCAGCCATTAGCCTTTCATCACGTTTGTGGCACAAGGGCGATTGACGCACAGATCAGCTGGCGTCGCGTCGACGCTGGCTGATCTTTCCTTTGATCCCGCGGGCGTGTCCATCATGCAGCATCTACTGGGGGCATTGCCATGAAGCCCAAACTCGTTCGGCTGACGCTGCGACAGCGGCAGATACTCTGGGCTTACGCCTTCATGGCCGTAAGCCTGGTGTTCTTCGTCGTCATACGCTGGTATCCCACCATTCTTGCCTTCAACATCAGCTTCCGCGACTGGAACGTCTTCGAGGGCAGCGGACCGTGGGTGGGCCTGGACAACTACGCCGACATCTGGAAAGACCTGTTCAAGCCTCGCTCAGCTGTGCGAGCCGCGTTCTGGAACACCATCCGCTACGTGGTTTTCGGCGTTCCGTCGCAGCTAGTGCTGGCGTTGGGCGTCGCATTGCTGCTCAACCAGATCACGCGCTTCTCGGGCTTCTTCCGCGCGGTCTACTTCATTCCCTTTGTCACATCCTTCGTCGCCGTCGCCTTTGTGTGGAACTGGCTGTATGCGCCCCAGACGGGGCTCATCAACCAGATGCTTGCCGCCGTGGGCTTGCCCATGCAGCCCTTCCTGAACAGCCCGGATCAAGCGCTGCCGTCGATTGCGGCTGTCGCCGTCTGGCGCGGGCTCGGCTTCGCCATTATCATCTTCCTGGCGGGCCTACAGCAGATCCCGGAGATGTATTACGAAGCGGCCAAGATCGACGGCGCCAACCGCTTGCAGATGTTCTGGCGCATCACGCTGCCGCTGCTCAACTCGGTCATCGTCTACTTGGCCGTGCTTGGCGCCATCAGCTTCTTGCGCATGTTCGACCTGGTGCAGAACATGACTTTCCAGGGCCGCGGCGGCCCGCTCAAGAGCACGACGACCGTCGTGCTTGAGGTCTACAATGAAGGTTTCGCCAGCTATAACATGGGTTATGCCGCCGCGCTGACCGTCATCCTTTTCTTTTTGATCCTCGTCATCACGGTCATCCAACTGCGTTTGTTGACGCGCCGCGTCGAGTATTGACCCGGCTAGCGGCTGCCGTTCGGCAGCGGCGCGCAGCCCTGCCGGCAGCCTGGAGATCCGCCCTATGACCACTTCCTCGTACACATCGGACGCAGAACGCACGCTGCAACTCGCCGAGCGGATCGTGGGCCCGTCGTCGCGCGCCCCTCGCCGCCTGTCGTTCTCGGTCCTGGCAGCCTACATCCTGCTCTCTCTCGGCGCGGTCGTCATGGTCGTCCCCTTCATATGGATGATCCTCACCAGCCTGAAGCCTGCTCCGGAACTGGTGCAGTTCGCGTTTCTGCCCCGCAACCCAACGCTCGACAACTACGTCGCCGTGCTGACGACCAGCAGCTTCGGGCGCTGGTACTTCAACAGCCTGCTGGTCGCCATCATCAGCACGACCAGCGTCGCCTTCTTCGACTCGCTGGTCGGCTATACGCTGAACAAGTTCGACTTCCCCGGCAAGAACCTGATCTTCTTGGGCATCCTGGCCACGCTGATGGTCCCGACCGAGATGCTGATCATCCCCTGGTTCACGATGAGCGTGGATTGGGGCTGGCATGTCGGCATCATGCAATACTGGGGGATCGCCTTTCCGGGCGTGATTACGGCCGTCGGCATCTTTCTCATGCGCCAGTTCTTCGACGGCGTTCCCAATGAGTTGATCGACGCCGCGCGCATCGACGGCGTCAACGAGTTCGGCATCTGGTGGCGCATCGCCATGCCCTTGGTCAAGCCGGCGGTGGCTGCGCTCTGCATCTTCAACTTCATCGGCAACTGGAACGCCTATCTGTGGCCCCTCATCGTCGCCAGCGGGCGGCAGTACTACACCCTGCCCGTCGGCCTGAGCTTCTTCCGCGGCGAAGCCGTGACCGAGTGGGAAAAGATGATGACCGGCGCCAGCCTCGCCACTGTGCCGCTCTTGCTCGTCTTCATCATCTTCCAACGCCAGATCATCCGCGGCATCGCCTTGACCGGCATCAAGGGTTAGCCCGTACCGAAGGCCCTCCTCGCTGCCGCCAGCCGCCCTCCTCCAACCAACAGGACATCGCCCGCATGAGCAAGCCCGCCTTTCCCCACCCTGCCTACAACAGGCACGTACTGCGGCCCGCCTACGAGGACGCGCAGACCTATCTCTTTGACCCGATGCTGGCGGCCCATGAGGCCCATGCCATCATGCTGGCGGAGACAGGCGTCATCTCGCAGGACAATGCGCGCGCCTTGCTCCAGGCTATAAGCCAAGTGCGCGCCGAAGGGCTAGCCCCTCTCGCCTACCAGCCGGGCGTCGAGGACCTCTTCTTCCGCATCGAGGCGCGCATCATCGAGCTAGCCGGGCCGGACTATGGCGGCAATCTCCAGTTGGCGCGCAGCCGCAACGACCTGGGGCAGGCGCTGGCGCGCATGGCGCTGCGCGATCTGCTGCTCGACCTCTGCGGCGATCTGTTGGCTTTGCGCCGCTCAGTCCTTGGCCTGGCGCGCCGGCACGTGGATACGCTGATGCCCGGCTACACGCACACGCAGCCGGCGCAGCCCGTCACCTTTGCGCACTACCTGGGCGGCGTGCTCGCGTTTCTGGCTAAGGACCAGAAGCGGCTCGCCGCCGCCTACGCCAACGTCAACGAGTCGCCGTTGGGCGCGGCGGCCTTCACAGGGACCGGCTTCCCGATTGACCGCGTGCGCGTAGCCGGCCTGCTCGGCTTCGACAACGTGATCGCCAGCACGCACCACAGCATCGGCGCGGGCGATCACCTTACCGACGTCGCCTGCGCCATTCAGTCTTTGGCCGTCGGGCTGGGCCGCATGACGCGCGACCTGCTTTTCCTAGCCACACAGGAATCCGGTGCGCTGCGCATCCACGACAGCTTCATCCAGATCAGTTCCATCATGCCCCAGAAGCGCAATCCGGTTGTGCTGGAGCACCTGCGCGCCCGGCTGAGCCGCGCCTTGGGGACGGCGCAGAGCATCGTCCTCCAGTGCCATAACATCCCCTACGGCGACACGCAGGACATCGAGGATGAGATTTGGCCGCCGCTGGCCGGAGCCGTCGACACGATGCGGCAGTCCTTGCAGTTGTACGCAGCCGTATTCGACACACTGGAGCTGAACCGGGAACACCTCCGGCAACGGGCGGCGCGGGGGTTCACGACCGCCACCGAGTTGGCTGACGCGCTGGTGCGCGAGGCAGGGCTGTCTTTCCGCCAAGCGCATCAGATCGTGGCGAGGCTTGTGCAGAGTGCGGTCGCCGCCAGCCTGGAGGCGCAAGACCTCACGCTGGACATGCTGCAGGAAGAGGCACGGTACATCTTGGGCCGCGATGTGGCCTTCACCGAGGAGCAGTTGAGCCAGGCGCTGGACCCCGAGCGTTTCGTCGCAGTCCGCACGCTGCCGGGAGGGGTGGCGCCCTCCGCCACTGCGCGCCTCCTGGACGCGGCTGCGACAGAGATGACGGCTGACGAGAAATGGCTGGCTACAGCCAGAGGCCGCATCGAAAAAGCAAACGCCGCCCGTGCGGCGGCGCGCGCCCTCAGTTGAAGGAGCCGCAAGGCATGGCATCGCCGCATGCGCAGACAGGTCGAACACCCCGCGCGAGGCGCCTGCCAGAAGCATCCTTAGCAGGGCTATCGCTTCAGCCTGAGTTGCCCGCCTCCCTACGCAAGGGACGGTGAAGACGCCGGCCTCAATCCAATATCCTTCGTCTTAATCTAGCCCCCTCTTTCGGCGTTTGCCCGACGATGCGCATTGCAGTATGATAGCCGCCCCAACCGAAAAGGGAATATACGAGCAGGGGGGAACTCTCATGCCTGAACAACCGCGCATCAAGATTACCCAAGATGGCCCGTATCTCGTCACCGGCAACGTCCCGCTCAACGTGCAGATCATCGCCACGGATGCGGACGGCGAGCCGAACGCATGGGTCGAGGGCGAAGTCGTAGAGGCTCCGGAGCGCTATCTGCTCTGCCGCTGCGGGAACTCCGGCAACAAGCCGTTCTGTGACGGGACGCACGCCAAGGTCAACTTCGACGGAACGGAGACAGCCAGCCGCGCCCCTTACGCCCAGCAAGCCCAATTGATAGACGGGCCGGCAATGGCTCTGAGCGATGTGCCGCCCCTATGCGCCGCCGCCCGCTTCTGCCATCTCAACGGCACCGTATGGCGACAAGTGCGCAGGACCGATGATCCGGCGGTGCGCGCGCAGTTCGTGCGCCAGGTAGGCGACTGCCCGTCGGGCAGGCTGGTCGCTTGGGACAAAGAAACCGGCCGTCCGGTGGAGCCTGTTGCATCGCCGTCGATTGCGCTGGTGCAGGATCCGACCAAGCATGTGAGCGGCCCGCTGTGGGTGCGCGGGGGCATTGCCGTGGAATCGGGCGACGGCGAAACCTACGAGGTTCGCAATCGTCAAACCCTGTGCCGGTGCGGCGCCTCGCGCAACAAGCCGTTCTGTGACGGCAGCCACATCACCACCGGCTTTCGAGACGGCCGGTAACCGCGGCATCCGTGCCGCCGGATGTGCGGCACGCACGCGAGGTTGCCTATCCACATGCCGAGGAGGAGATCGAATGAACGCGCCGGAAAACCATCGCTCTGCCAGGCGCACGGCTGAAGATGTTGCGGAAGCCGGCAGGTTTTTCCGCTATATGGCGGACTATGTAGGCTTCACGGCTGCAGACGCCGGCATCATCCGCCGAACGCGGCCGATCATCGCCAAGTATCTGCCCGAGATCGTCAGCGAGTTCTATACCCATCTGCTGCGCTACCCGCTCACGCGCAAGCTCTTCTTGCGACCGGACGGTACAATCGACGAACCCTACCTGAACCTGCGCATGCGCCACCTGTCTAATTTCTGGCTGCGGACGGCGCAAGGCGTGTATGACGACGAGTACGCCGCTTATGTGGACTACGTGGGGCGCGCCCACACCTCTCGCGGGGCCGACCCCAGCATCTATGTGCCTGAACGCTATGTGATCGGCCAGGTTGGAATGATGCAGCACGCCATCAGCCGGGCGGTCAGCAACGAACTGCGGGCCGTGGACGACGAAACAGAGTTCCGCGCGGTGGAAGCGTGGGACAAACTGATGATGGTGCTGCTGGAGATGCTGGCCCACGCCTATGGGCATGAGCAGGAACCGGAGGCGTACGGCGAGCCCGTTCCGGTCGATAGCGTCTGGGTTCGCGCCCTGGCGGAGCAGGCCGTGGCGGCGGAACATGGCGATAACGGCGCGCGCCCGCTGCGCCGGGCAGCCGTCGCCGCGGCGGCGGAGATCCCTGATGGGCAACGCAAGATCGTCCAGATCGACGACCTGTCCATCGGGGTTTTTCACCATCAGGGCGCATGGTATGCCGTCCGCAACAGCTGCATCCATCAAGGCGGCCCCGTCGCGACCGGTGCGCTGGAAGGCGACGTGCTGACCTGCCCTTGGCATGGTTACCAGTACGAGCTGCGCTCCGGCCGTTGTCTGACCGACCGGGACGCGGAGTTGGATCGCTATGCGGTGACGGTGACGGGCGAACTCGTCTATGTCGACGTGCCGGACAGCGGACCGCCTGCCGGTCTTCAGGAAAAGGCTGGCGAACCGGCTCTTCAGGCGAACGAGTTCCGCATCGCCGACCTGGCCGCCGGCCAAATGCTCACCCTCACCGTGAACGGCCTCGCCGTCCTGGTCTACAACGTGGACGGCAAGTACTACGCCACGGACGAGGCCTGCACCCACGCCCAGGGGCCGTTGAGCGCCGGCAAACTGGAAGGAAAGATCATCACGTGCTTGCTGCACGGTTCATGCTTCGACGTCGCCAACGGAGCAGCGCTCTGTGCGCCGGCTACGGCGCCGCTGAAGACGTATCCCGTCACGGTCGACGGCGAGATTGGGCGGGTGAGCGTCACGTAACGGGACTACCGCCAGGCGCCAACCTTGACCGTCCATACACATAGTCGCTATACTTAAGTGAAGCACAGTTCGACACCCCGAGCTTGCTCGGGCTTCATCTGCAGGCAGGTGACGCAGTTCACCGCTGAGCCTTTTGATGAATTAGTGAACTGCCTCACACTTAAGCTGCCGGGGCGTCCTGCGCGCAGCCACGAAAGACGACCGGCTCATCCTTATCTCGACCTTGTGCATCGCCTCGGTTAACGCGGGCGCTCTGTGCCCCGTCCAAGGGGCGATTGCAGACCTGGCGCGATACTCGCCGCTCCAATCACAGCACACTGAAATCGAAGAGCGCATGTCTCCCAAACTGACGCAGGACATCGACGGCGCCGAATTCGTCGAGAACTTCCTGATTGCAACCGTCGTCGCCATCCTCGCCACACGGTGGTATCTGGAGCTTACCGGCTATCCGCAACTGGGCGGGGGCGGGCTGCATATCGCCCATATGCTCTGGGGCGGGCTGCTCCTGGTCATCGCCCTGCTCATGAACCTCTTGCTATTGGACCGCCGCGTCCTCAACTCCTCAGCGGTGATAGGAGGCGTAGGCTTTGGTCTATTCATCGACGAGTTGGGGAAATTCATCACGGCGGACAACGATTACTTCTACCAGCCGACCATAGCCCTCATCTACCTGATCCTCATCCTACTCTATTTGGGACTGCGCACCGTCATCAAATACTCGGAGATTTCGCCGGAAGAGTATCTGGCGAATGCGCTGCACCTTGTCTCCGACGGCGTGATCCACGGTCTCCTCCCCCAAACCAGGGACAGAATCCAGGAATACTTGGCGAATGCTAACCAGGGAGAGATCGAGCCGTTGCTGAGGATGATGGGCGTGAATTCTGTCGAGCCAAGCCAAGAAGCGACAAGAGAGACGTTGCTCGCGCGCATGCGCATCAAGCGACGCACCGGTTCTCTTGCCACTTTCATCAGCGGGCACAAGTGGTTTTGGCCGGTAGTCATGGGCTACATGGCGCTTGCAGCGCTCGCCACCCTGCTGTTCTTAGCGGTGATCATCGCCGCCTGGCTGGGCTACGTCGAGGCGTTGGGCATCGAGGACAAGGAATCGCTTCTGGACGTATCCTCGTTAGGGCTAACTGCCAGTTCGCTCATCGCCGGCCTCATGGCCTTCGCGGGCCTCCTCTCCTACCCCTTCTCGCACAGGAGAGCGCTTCGCTTCTTCCACTATTCCCTATTGGTATCGATCTTCCTCGTGCAGTTCTTTCAGTTCGAAATCTACCAGCTTGGCGCAGTGGCGAACTTGGTGTTCAACGTGATCGCGCTCAAGAGCATCGACCTTAGAGTCGACAACGCCGCCGCCCTGGATGAAGCGCCTAATGCCTAGCCTG
>JASGTU010000035.1 GCA_030058085.1 Chloroflexota bacterium | reverse complement strand
CCAAATAGCCGAGCAGGACGGCCAGGTGAACCAAACCTTTCGCATCACCTTCCGGAAGGCTGCGTGCAATCCGGAAATTCCGTCCTCGCCTGGTCAAACCTGCCGCCCTCGATGTTCGCTGCTTATTGTCGACTCTGGCCGATTGCCGCCTGCTTCGCGGCTTCCAGCACATTGCTCATGAGCATGGCGTTGGTCATCGGACCTGTGCCGCCCGGAACCGGCGTGAGCAACGCGGCGACTTGAGCTACGCTCGCCTGATCGCAATCGCCCTTCAGCCCGTCGCCGGTGTAGTTCGTACCGAAGTCCACCACCGTGGCGCCTGGTTTAACCCAGTCGCCTTTCACCATCTCGGCGCGGCCCACAGCCACGCACAGGATGTCGGCGCTGCGACAGACCGCGGGCAGATCCTGCGTGCGGCTGTGCGCCAGCGTTACGGTGCAATGCCTGTGCAGCATGAGCAAGGCCATAGGCTTGCCGACAATGTCGCTGCGCCCGACCATCACCGCATGGCTGCCGCGGAAATTGACGCCTGCCTCCTCCAGAAGACGGATGCCGCCTGCGGGCGTGGCGGGCACGAAAAAGGGCGGGCGCTGCTGCTGCAACCGGCCTGCGTTGAGCGGATGCACGCCGTCGACATCCTTCGCCGGATCCAGCGAAAGAACCAGCGCATCGTGGTCGATCTGGGGCGGTAGCGGCTCAAGAATCATGATGCCATGTACGGATGTGTCCGCATCAAGCGCTCGCAGAGCGGCCTCCGCCTCGGCCTGCGTAGCGCCGTCCGGCAAAGCTGTCTCGCGGAACTCGACGCCTACGCTGCGACAGTTCTTGCCGATGGCGCGGGCATAGCCTGCGCTGGCATCGTCATCGCCCACACGCAGCGCGGCCAACACAGGCGCATAACCCCGCTGCCCTGCGAAATCCGCCACGTCCGTCTTGATCTGCGCCTTGATCGCCCTAGAAAGGGCGTTACCGTCCATCAGCTTAGCGGTCATAGCGACATCCCTAGAGTCTGTTCGCAGGCAGCGACAGCCCGCGCATGCACATCCGCCAGTCGCGCCAGCAGATCGTCACGCTTGGCTGACCACTCCGCCACGAATGCCTCGTCTTTGATGAACTTCAGGTTGATGTTGACGTTGACCAGCGCGCTGTGCAGGGCTGCGGTCGCCAAATGCAGCGCAGTGGCGGCGTCGCTGACCACGTTGGCGTTGCCCTTGGCGCCCACCGGTTCGGCCAGTTCGATCACAGCCAGGCATTTCTCCGCGGTCAGGTAGGGGACGCGCGTCGCGCCCTTCAGCGCTTCTTGCAGTGCAGCGGTGCGCGCCGCCTTCTCCTCATCCGTTGCTTTGGGCATGCCATAGCAGGCCGACACGGCGTTGAAGGCTTCCACATCGCGGTCCGCCAGGGCCAGCAGTTCGCCGCGCAGCCCTTCGCTCACGACCAGATGCCGCCGCATCTCCTCTTCCACGTCTGCGTACTTCTTGCTGCCGGCGGTGAAGTTGATCACCATGCTGATCAACGCCGCGGCCATACTGCCGCTGACCGCAGCCGCGCCGCCACCGCCCGGCGTCGAAGATCGGGCGGCTAACGCTTCGAGAAAACCGCTTACGGTCATATCGCCCGTTGACTGAATGTCGCCCACGATAGGTATCCTCCTAGGTTGCGGTTGGCGTAGTTACCCACGAGTATATCATCCGCCGGCGCGATCCGCCGAAACCGGTAGGGAGGGGCTTCGCCTCGTGGCTTCTGGAAATGAAGGGGATGAACAGCAGCGGGGCTAGTGGCCCAACACGTCCACGCTCTTCTCGCGGCGATGATGGGTTAGCGTCCACTGCCCGAAACGCTTGAGCAGAGAGCGAACACGCTCACAGCGCACCTTGAGCCGGGGCTCCTTGCATTCCCACTCGCCCAACACCTGGTTGATCACCAGCGCCGAATCGCCGCGGATGTCGAGCCGCGCCGTGTGGGGCCGGGCCCGGTTGTCTGCCAGCCGCTGCAACACTGCCTCCAGCGCTGCAATCAGGGTATCGTATTCGGCCTCGTTGTTGGTCACCTTGTCGCCGAAACGCAGCCGCACGATCTGCTGCGACGCGCCGGGCCAGCGCAGCGCATAACTGCCGTATCCTTGGCCGGGGTTGCCGCGGCTGCCGCCGTCAAAGATGATCACAATCGGTTGTTCCGGGGCCTGCCCCGGCAGCGGGGCCATCTCGTGTGGGGATGCAGGCGATTTCTCTGCAGGCGAGCCGACAACGACTTTGCCGCTCACCGGCGTGCGGTAATCGGGTTGCGCCGGCGCGATCGCCGCCTCGGGCGTTTGCGGCTCGTCCGGTTCCGGGCGCACCAATGTGCTTGCCGCCGGCGGCGGGACGTCAGCCTCTTCTTCGGGTGAGGACGGCGGACGATAGGCCAAGGCCGGCGCAATCTGCAAACGGCCGCGGTCGGTGAGACACTCCATCGGCCCCAACAGCCCGCTAATGCGCAGCCGGCGCACCAGCCGCCGTCGTTGCGACGGCGGCAATTCGCGGATCGACTCGACAATGCTCAACAGCCGTGCTTCAACATCCTCAGACATGCAATCGTCCGATCAGGTCAAGCGGAGACGCCGGCTATCCCTGCACGACGCAGGGCGCGCCGCGCTCGTCGCGCCCGCTCCCAAAGATAGAGCAGGTTCGCGGTATGGAACTGCTGCACGACGCCGCCCAGTGGAATGCGGCTGCGCCCGAACTGCTCGATGTCCAACTGTGCCAGGTCATGCTTGGTGGCGCCCTCGTCCATCAGTTGTTCAACCGTCGCCTGAATTGCGTCGATATACTGGATGCTGGCCTGAATGCTGCTCGTCACCTCGCCGCGCAGCAGAATCTCGCCGTGCCCCTGGACGATGCTTTCCAAATTGTAGTCGTACAGGTTGTTCAACGACTGCTTATAGACGTCGATGTCGGCGAACGGCCCCGAAATCACCGGCACGGGCATCATTAGGTCGCTGGCGAACAGCACCTTTTCCTCGCGCACATGCACAGAGCACACCTCGGGCGATGGGCCGGGCGTATTGAAAATGTGGATCGTCTTGCCGCCCAAACGAACGAGCATGCCTTCGTTAAAGACCAGTTTGGGCAAGCGAATCTGCACCTCGCGCAGTTCCGGCGTGTGCTCCTTGGCCTGCGCCAGCGCATCAAAGGCGTGCTCCTCCAACATCTGCCGGCACTGCTCGTGCGCGATCAACACCGCATCGGGGAACAGATACGACCCGTACACATGGTCGGCATGGGAGACTGTGTTGACGACGTAGCGAATGCCCTTCGGGCAAGCTCGCCGTGCAAAGGCGATGATCTGTCTCGTCTCAGACGGAAACGGCAGGGTGTCGATGAGGACGCCGCCCTCGGGCGTCACCACCAGCCCCGCATTTACCTCTAGATATAGCTCGCTGGTAAAAACCCACGTATCGTCGGCGACGCGCGTACGGATGATAGCCACTCGAAACTCTCTCTTCCCGGCCCGGCGGCTGCTGCTCACAGCCGCAACGCTGCAATGCTTTATGACAACCTGAACGCCAGTCTACCACAAAGGGCGCAACCCGTCAATTGACTCAACATAAAAAGAAAGCCGTCCGTATAGTACGGACGGGCATGACTCCGCAGGATCGTGTGGACAGTGGGTACGAACCTGCTAACGCAGGTGGGCGCCGATTGGGCGCTTCCGTCTTGCCGAGGCCAAAAGGCCAAGGCTAACACTTCCACGCCGCTTGATCGTGCTCCCGTATTTAAGGTGTTGGCTCGCCCCGCATTCTATCCGATCACGGAAACTGCAGAGTCACCTATACTATACCACATTGCCGGGCATTCGGGCAAGACAAAATCAAGGTCCCTCCCCCGACAAATCCCGCTATTTCATGCACCCGACCTACGCTGACGATACTCTCGTCAGCCCCGCTTTCCGCCGTGCGACGGGGCAATATGATCGCGTAGTTCGGCCAATGCCGGATCGGGCGGCGCCAATTCCAAAACCTCGCGCAGCACCTCCAGCTTCGCCCGCCCTAACTCATAGCGACCCGCCGCGGCAAGCGCTTCACGCGCGCTCGCGTGCGGTGATGTCGCCATCACCATACACAGGTAGCGATACAGATCCATGTCATGCGTCGTTTGCAGGAAGTTCGCCAAGAAGTCCAACCCCTGCGGGCCGGAACGGTGCTGCAAAAGCAGGTCGAATAGCCCGACGAGCGCAGGCAAATTCTCGCCTTCGCCAAACTGCTTGACGAGTTCCTGCACCACAGGCAGAGGCGCCGCGGTCAACTGGCGCAGACAGTCGGCGACGACCTCCGCCGGTGCGCCATTGGCGCTCTGGACCGCGCAGAAATAGATCGGCAGCCATTCCTCCTGCGTCGCCAAAACCTGCACCGCGGTCAGCGCCGGCTCGCCCGACATGCGCTCGGTGTAGCCGTCAGCCAGCAAACGCGTAGCGAAGTAGCGCGCCACTTGTTCGTCCACCTCGCTAAGGACGATCAGCGCCCCGCCGCGCAGCATACCCGCCTCCTCCGCAAAAGCCGGGGGCGGAAACTCATAGGTCGTGACGGCGGTGAGTAGGATGTCCGTGTCCGCCGGGCGCGCAACCCGACGCAACGCCTTGAGAATAGCGCTGCGCGTGTACGCGCCCACGTCGCGCGTGCCGTTGTGGGCGGCATAGTGTTCGTACAGCGCGCGCAGCTTGGGCCGCGCCTCATCCTGCGGGTGTTTCGCCAACACCTCCAACGCGGCGCGCACCGCTTCCAGCCCATTCTTGGCGTCCAGCAAGGTCAATGCATAGGCCGCTTGCGCCGGCGGATCGTCACGCAGCGCGGCCAGCTTACTGACCAGCTCCTTCTTGTTGCCGCCCCTCATCGCGTCCCCCTGAACAAGATTGGGCCGGCCTTGCGCCAGACCAAGTAATAGCCGCCTACCAGCAGGATCAACTGCGATGCCAGCACGCTCACAAAGGACAGCACAATCGGCAGCCCGCCGCCGAAATGCAGCGGGAAAATCGCCACGCCGGCGCTGATCAAGACGGCCTGGACGGCTACAGCAACAATAGGCCACCGGCGCATCCACCAACAGACGAGCGCCGCCACGGCATCCACCAGGGCCATCGCCACGAAATCCCACGCGCCGAAGGGCGACGTGAGGTTGGCAAGGAACGTGCCGATGCCAAAGGCGACGGCGAAAACCGGGTTCCACAGCACTGCCGGTTTAAGAATCTCGGAAACTCGGAACTGTATCTGCAAGAAGGAGATCGGCGCCAGCGCCAATGTTAGGACGACATAGGCGGCGGCCAACACTCCCGAATAGACGATGGTGCGCGTATGGTTCGACATCGACGCCTCTATCTTTTCCGCCAGGTGCGCCGCGCGCGTTCCCGGCCAATCGGATGCCCAGGCGCAGCGCGAGTAAGCCCATTCTACCAGAGTACGGCGCGCTCACACAGTCCGCTGTACAGCAATGCGTCTCGCCGCTTTGTAGTGCACAGCGCATGCTCTGAAGGCAAGGCCGTGGTACAATGCCGCCATGAATCGTGAACTGCCCGAAGCTGTCAGCCGCAAGCTGGCGCAACTGCCCGACAGCCCCGGCTGCTACCAGATGCTGAACGAGCGCGGCGACGTCATCTACGTCGGCAAGGCGCTTGTGCTGCGCAACCGCGTGCGCAGCTACTTCCACAGCAGCGCACAACACACGCCCAAGACTCTGGCGCTGGTCGACGAGATTCGTGATATCACCTGGTGGGTCACAAAGACGGAACTCGAAGCGCTGATCCTCGAAAACGAGTTGATCAAGCGTTTTCAACCGCGCTACAACATCCGCCTGAAGGACGACAAGTCCTTCCCCTACATCAAGATCAACTGGCAGGACGATTTCCCCAAGATCGAAATCGTGCGCAATATGCTTCACGACGGGGCGCGCTACTTCGGCCCCTACACCAGCGCCCGCGCCTGCCGCCAGACGCTCGAAGCGCTGCGCCGCGTCTTCCCTTATCTCGACTGCGAACGCACTATCACAGGGCAGGACCCGCGTCCCTGTCTCTATTACCACATCAAAATGTGCGGCGGCCCCTGCATCGGCGCACAGACGCGGGGCGAATATCGGGACACCTTGCGGCAACTGATGGATTTCCTGAACGGCGACTCAGAGGGCGTGTTGGCCCGGATGGAAGCGCAGATGGCGCGCGCCGCCGAGAACCTCAACTTCGAGTTGGCCGCGCTCTACCGCGACCGCATCAAGTCGGCCCGCCAGATAGCCGATCAACAGAAGATGGTAGCCGCAAAGGTCGAGGATGCCGACTATGTGGCGCTGGCCCAAGACGCCCGCACCGGCGATACCGCCGTACAGGTCTTCATGGTTCGTCATGGCCGCTTGATCGGCCGCGAGAACTTCATCCTCGAAGGCGCAGAAGCTCCGCAGGCTGACGTCAACCAGCACGGCTTGCTGGTTGGGACATTCATCCAGCGCTTCTACGACAACGCCGCCTTCATCCCCAGGCTGATTCTGGTACAGGCCATGCCGGACGACCAATCTATCCTAGAGGAATGGCTGGCGGAACGGCGCGGCGGCAAGGCAGAACTGCGCGTACCCTTGCGCGGCCCCAAGCGCAGCCTGATGGAGACAGCCGAAAAGAACGCAGCCGAATACCTGCGCCTCCAGCAAGCAGAGTGGACCGCCGACACCAACCGCCAGACCGAAGCCCTCACCGACCTGCAACAAGCGCTGCGGCTGGAACGCCCCCCCACGCGCATCGAGTGCTTCGACGTCAGCACGCTGCAGGGAACGAACACCGTCGGCTCGATGGTCGTCTTTGCCCGCGGCGTACCGCAGAAGAACGCCTACAAGCGTTTCAAGATCCGCGGCAAAGGCAGCCAAGGCGAGCCCGACGACTTCGCCAGCATGCGCGAGATGTTGCGCCGCCGCTTCCGCCGCATCATCGAGGACAACGCTTCCGACCCCGGCAAGAAAAACCGCTCCGACGAGAGCTGGCGCATGGTACCCGACCTGGTGATCGTCGACGGCGGCAAGGGCCAGTTGGGCATCGCCGTCGAGGTGCTCGGCGAGTTCGACCTTCTCGACCGCATCCCCGTCGTAGGGCTTGCCAAGCGCGAGGAGGAGATTTTCCGCCCCGGCGAATCCAAAGCCCTGTGGCTCAAACGCGGCAGCTCGGCGCTGCACCTCGTCCAGCGCATTCGCGACGAGGCCCATCGATTCGCCATCACCTATCACCGTAATCTGCGTCGTAAAGAACAGACGCGCTCCAAGCTGGACGACGTGCCGGGCATCGGTCCGGCGCGGCGCAAGGCGCTGCTCACCTATTTCGGCGGCGATCTCGAACGCATCCGGCAAGCCTCGCTCGACGACCTCTTGGCCGTACCGGGCATGGATCGCCGGTCAGCGGTTGCCGTCAAGGAGCATCTGTAGCCCAACCGTCATGGACATCAGCTACGACGAAAGCCAAGACGAAAGCCAGGCAGGGGTCGCCGCAGAGGTCGCTGCGGACCCCGCAGTGGCGCTAGCCCAGGTCATCGCCTTGATGATCCAGTGGGGGCTGCGCCGCGACGACGTGGAGCACATCCTCTACGGGGCAGTGACTGTCGGTGAACTGCGCCCGCGTGCCATTCTGTATGAGCAAGACGCTCCGGTAACGCACGTCTATCTCCTAACGTCCGGCAGCCTCTCCCAAGATCGCATCAGCGCCGCCGCCGGCAGCCGGCGGCGCGTCTCGCTGCGTCGCGAGGTCGGCGCCGGGCAGCTTGTCGGCGCCTACGATCTGCTTTATGGGCGCAAACACAGCACGCGCACCCGCGCCGTCGAATTCTGCCGGTATGCCGCCATCGACGCCACCGCGCTGGAGCGGCTGCTTTATGCCTTCCCGGAGTTGCGTAAACGCATCGCACCCGTCGACGTGATGGGCCGGCTGCGTACGGTTCCGCTCTTTCGCAACCTGGAACTGACGACCCTGGCCTATGTCGCCGAGGCGGCTCGCCAGGTACATCTGCAGCCCGACGAAGCCGTTTACGCCGAGGATGCCATTGCTGATCATATATTTATCGTCAACCAGGGGCAAATCCGGCTGACATGGCCCGACGGGGCGGCCATGTGGCTCGGCAACGGCATGGGCTTCGGCGTCCTCAATGCGCCGCTGCCCGACCCCGCCCACGCCGAAGACGAACGCTATGGACATTGGGCGCACGCCGTGGGTGAAGCGGACGTCTTCGTATGGCCGCGGCTCACACTCGTCGAACTCACCAACGTCGACCCGGAGCGCGCCGAACGCGATCTGCGCGACCGGCGCATCGAGGCCATTGATGCGACTGCGCCCTTTGCCGGCTTCACGCCGGAACAGCGCCACCGGCTGCTCGGCTATATGAGCCATTACCATGTGCCCATCCCCCATCTGCTTATGCAACAGGGCGAGACAGGCGACAGCCTTTGGATCCTGATGCCGGGCAGCCAGGCAATGCTGCGCGCTCTGGAAGACGGCCATGCCCTGCAGCCGGCGCGTGTCTATGGCCCCAATTTCTTCAGCGAACTTGCCCTTAAGGTGGATCACCCGCTGGAGTCCACCGTACAGGCCGAGGCGGGCAGTCAATGGCTGCGGCTGCACAATGAGGACTTCCGCACCTTCCTGGACGACGCCGGGCCGCATCTGATGGAGCGCCTCAACCTCGGCCCGGCGGCGGAGCGCTTCCTCGGGCGCACGCAAGCGCGCCGTCGCTATTCGTGGCTCTCCCCCGGCGAAAACCTCGTTCTCTTGCAGCGCCGCCATGCCATCGTCCTGCTGCGCAAGACAGCCATCTCATTCGTCCTCTTTACCTTTTTGGCTCTTGTCTACACCCTTTTCCTTCTGCGCGGTTGGACGACCCTTTGGCACATCGGTGTGCTTGGCGTGTTCACCGCCGTAGCCGCCGGCCAACTTCTGTGGTCGATCATCGACTACCTGAATGACTATATTCTCGTCACCAATCAACGCCTCGTCCACCAGGAAAAGGTGCTGTTCATCGCCGAGTGGCGCCAGGCTGCTTTTCTGGAACAGATTCGAGGTGTGGACGTGAAGCTCACCTTTTTCGGCAACCTGCTTAACTACGGCAACCTGCATATCCAAACAGCCGCTGCCGCCGGCTCGATCCGGTTTGACTTTGTGCCCAATGCCCATAACATCCGCCGCACCATCCTGGAGCAGCAGGGCCTGCGCCAACTCCACTACCAGGCCTCCAGCAAGATGATTATCCAGAACCTGCTGGAGCAGCGGCTAGGGCTTCGTCTCCATATGCCGGTACGCGTCACCGCCGGCCGCGTGGTAGAGGAGCCGGAACGCTCCTGGATGCGTCGCACGCTCGAGCGCTTGCGGCCTGCCCAGCCCTCACAGCCAACCTCGCTAGACCTGATTGTCTGGCGCAAACACTGGCTGATCCTGTTGGGCAGGGTCGCCAGCCCAACCACCATTCTCATCTTCATCCTGTTGCTTCTGGCGGGCCAACGATTCCTGCCCGAATCGCTCAACGCCGTCGTCGCCGCCGTCGACATCGTCCTGGCTGTGTTCGGCCTGGGGGCAGCCGCTTGGTTCGCCTGGAACGTAGCCGACTGGCGCAACGACACCTACGAAGTGGACTACAAGCAGCTCGCTGACGTCGAGAAGAAGCCGCTCTTCTTTGCCGAAAACCGGCGCAGTGCGCTCCTGGGCGAAATCGAGAATATCGAAGTCAGCATGCCCAGCCCGATCAACTTCCTCTTCGGCTTCGGCAATGTACGCTTGCAAACCGCGGCCACAGAGGGTATGTTCACCTTCGATTGGGTGCCCAACCCGCGTGGGGTGAGCGAGGAGATCCGCCGCCGCATCGAGCTCTATCGCCAGCAACAAGAAGCGACCCGCGCGCATCAACGCTCCCAGGAACTGCCCGACTGGTTTGAGATGTACGATCGGTTGGGCGGGGACGACTTAGGCGGAGACGGCTCTACACTGGGTGAGCCGAACGGCAATGCGCGCTGATGCGCTCTGACGACTGTCTTCGACGCCGCACGGGCGAGGCCTACCAGCCGAAACTCAGCCGGTCAATTAGCCGGCGCGGCAGACCAGCCTCTTGCATTTGCCCTTGCGTCAGTTCAATCGGATAAGCGATGCGTTCTGCCCGCCAGGTCATCGCCGCCAAATCCAGGATGGCATAGGACGCCCGGGCGTCATTATCACGCGGCTGACCGACGCTGCCGGGGTTGATGATCAGGCGCAAGTTCGGCGCGGCGGCAAGCGCAACCGACGCTCCCGCCTGCGGTTGCAGCATGTCCACCGTCGCCGGGCGGTACTCGTCGGGCCCGGCGTTTACCCGCGCATGCAGCGACCAGCGGAAGATAACCGGCTTGTGCGTGTGCCCGACCAGGCAAATGGGGTCCTCGAACGACGCGAAGTTCTCCATCGCAATGCTCGGCGTCAAGATATATTCCCACACCGGCTCACGCGGGCTGGCATGGGTGACCAGCACGTTGCTGGCGCCTTCAGGGTGAATCGGCGTATCAGGCAATTGGTTGAGGTACGCCAGGTTTTCCGGCGTCAGCGCCTGCCGCGTCCACAGCACCGCCTGGCGCGCATGCGGATTGAAGTCGTCCACGTTGATGCCCGGACGATCCAGCACGGCCCAATCGTGGTTGCCCATCACGCACAGCGCCGCCCGCTCGCGGATGATCTCGATACACTCGTTAGGCCGCGGCCCATAGCCGACCACGTCGCCTAGGCACCAGATCGCGTCGAACTTGCCCTGGGCGGCGTTCAGCACCGTCTCCAGGGCGACCAGATTGGCATGGATGTCTGACAAAACCAGAACGCGCATGATTTTCGTATCATACCACAGGGCGATTTGCCGTGCGACTCCAACGCATGCGGATCGCATCATAGAGTTAGCATGCAGCCAAACGGAGGGCTATTCGCCCGTTTTAGCTGAACGCTCTGTAGCGACGGCAAGGAAGCCGTACGAGCGACTAGTACGCGACAACGCTAGCCGCCGCCCAATCGGAGCCATCAATTTGACGGATCATGCCCCGTACACTATCATCCACCTATGTCGACCGGCACACAGCAGTTCGTTGGCGTTGCAAGCGGCTTTGCCGGATTGTACGCGCAGCTAAACGTACATCGGCGTGACCGAAACGGGGACACATGGCATGGCCCGCAACGCGCTTGAACCGGACGGATCACCCCTGAGCGTCCTTCCCGAATCCGAGCCGGCGCCGGCAAGCGGCGCCACGGCAACCGCCTCATCCGTACCGGCGCGGTTTCGCTTCGTTGGCGTCTTGCATCACCCCAAGAAACCAGAGTCGATCCAACTGGCAACCGAAATCGGGCGTTTTTTGCGCGCCGAAGGCGTCGAAGACATTTGGTTCGAGTCCGCCTGGGAACGCGAAGCCGTCATGGAACATCTGCCAAACGTGGACTTGCTCATTACCCTGGGCGGCGACGGCACGCTGTTGCGCGCCGCCCGCCTGGGCGCAGCCCACGGCGTCCCCATGCTCGGCGTGAAGATGGGCCGCCTAGGTTTTCTTGCCGAGGTTTCCCCGGATGACTGGCAGCGCCCCCTTCAGCAGATGCTCGCGGGGGACTGCTGGACTGAAGAACGCCTGATGGTGCGCGCC
The DNA here is from genome assembly GCA_030058085.1 of Chloroflexota bacterium. Classification (GTDB taxonomy): domain Bacteria; phylum Chloroflexota; class Anaerolineae; order Caldilineales; family Caldilineaceae; genus JASGTU01. The sequence goes on along the minus strand of JASGTU010000035.1, from coordinate 51,938 downwards.
CGCCTCGAGCGTCCGCGCGAAACTGACGGCGGTCGCCGCATCATCTGCGAATACGACGCACTCAACGACGTCGTACTTAGCCGCGGCGGACTGGCGCGCGTCGTGCGCATCAGCACTCAACTGGATGGAGGCTACCTGACGACCTACACCTGCGATGGTTTAATCGTCAGCACGGCGACGGGCAGCACAGGCTATGCGCTGGCTGCCGGCGGACCGATCTTGCCGCCGGAACTGCGCAACATCCTGGTCATCCCGATCGCATCGCACCTAAGCATGAACCGGGCGCTTGTGCTCGCAGAAGGCACTGAGATCCGCATGAAGGCCTACAGCGACCACGAGTCCATGCTCACGGTCGACGGCCAGTTCGTCGTCGAGGTCTACGAAGGCGATGAGGTTGTCGTCGTGGGCAGTCCGAATTTGGCCCGATTTGTTCGCCTGCGAGAACGCAGCTACTTTTACGAAGCGCTCATGGAAAAACTGCGCTGGCCCGAGGGCTAGGAGCCGCACCCTTGACCGACTCGACGCCGACAGTTGACAGCACGACGGATAGCCGAACAGATGGCGATATGCGCCAGGCTTCGTCCGGCGATCAGCCTGCCGAGGTTCTCTACTGCGCCAACCATCCCGACGTAGAGACGCTATTGCGCTGCAATCGCTGCGGCAAGCCGATCTGCCTCAAGTGCGCCCAACTCACCGACGTAGGCTATCGCTGCAAAGAATGCATCCGCGGCGTGCAGGACAATTACTTTAACGCCGCGCCCAACGACAACCTGATCGCGTTCGTGGTGGCGCTGATCGTCTCCGCCATCGCCGCGCCTATTGCCGCCTTCCTGTTCGGCATTTTCCCTTTCTGGTTCTTCAGCCTGATCATCGCCTTCATGGTCGGTGGCGCCGCGGGCGGAATCTTGGCGCAGATCATCCGCCGGGCGATCAGCCGGCGCCGCAGCCGCCGGTTGCGTTACTTCGCCTTAGCCGGCATCGTCTTTGGCGTCTTGCTTGGCGGTATGGGCGCGGCGCTGTTCCTCGGTTTTTCGCCGTTCAACCTGCCGCTACTCATCTTTGCCTTCCTAGCCGCCTCCACCACCTACCAGATATTACGCTAATTCGCTTGCACTTCGCCTGCCGCCGTGCTATTATCTCTGTCATAGAGCCGCTGTCAACACATCGGAGGGAATGTCGTGGATGCCGCGTACCGTAAAGCTGTAATTGTGCTGGCGCTGGCCTTGCTGTTAGCAGCCTGCACCCGGGAACGCCCCACGCCGGAGCCTACCGCGACCTCGGCGCTGGCCAACGTACCGCCTACGCCTATTCAGATCCAAGAATCCGCCCAGAGTGCACCCAACGCCGAGCCCGAAGTGGAGCCGTTGAGCACGGGCACGCCGGAGGCGGAGGCAACGCCGACCGCAGTGCTCCGCCCCGAGACGTTCCAATACGCAGTGCAGCCCGGCGAAACGCTCTCATCCATCGCCTTTAAGTTCGACACCGACCTGGAAACCCTGCGCGACCTCAATGCGCTGGAGGGCGACAACCTCTACGTCGGCCAACCGCTCTACGTACCCTATGTCGAAGGCATGACCGCCGAAGGCATGCCCACCCCCACCCCCGGCCCCTTCGCCTACACCATCCAGCCGGGCGATACCCTCAACGGCATCGCGCTGCGCTTTGGGATCAACCCCAACACGATCATGGAGTTCAACAACCTACTAGATCGCAATAACCTGACCGTCGGCATGGAGATCATCATCCCCAACTACCAGCCGCCCGCCGAGGCAGGTGAAGCCGGCGCGGAGCCGGGTGACGCGGTCTCACCGGCAGTCCCAGGCGCAAACGTCGTGCATGTTGTCCAGGCAGGCCAGGGCCTCTTCGAGATCGCCGGCATCTACGGGGTTAGCGCCGACGCCATCATCCAGGCGAACAACCTCGTCGACAGCAACCTGCTGCGCGTCGGACAGGAGTTGATCATCCCCGGCGTCACCCAACGCGACGTTCTTGTCCGCCAGGGCGCCGTGCATGTCGTACAGAGCGGCGAAAGCCTGCTCGGCATCGCCATCCGCTACGGCGTCACCGTCGAGGAGATTCTCGAGTTCAACGGACTAACCGACCCCGACGCCCTCTTCGAGGGCCAGGAGTTGATCATCCCCGGCAGCTAACCGACGCAGACGCAGCCGGCCCGCAGTCTTGACGTCCGCCGGTCGATGCCGGCGGATGTTTTTTTTCGCAGGCCGTTCCCGCTTATTCCGGCGTCACATAGGCCGCAGTGATGCCGCCGTCCACCACAAACTCCGCGCCCGTCATATAGGATGACTCGTCGGATGCGAGAAAGAGGGCGGCATAGGCCATCTCGCGCGCCTCGCCAAATCGCCCCGCGGGGATATGCACCAGGCGCCTCTGCCGCTTCTGCTCCGTATCCAGAAACTTCATCAGCAATTCCGTGCGCAGCGGTCCCGGACACAGCGCGTTGACGCGGATGTTCTCGCGGGCGTGGATGACAGCCAGTTCGCGCGTCATTGCCAGCACGCCTCCCTTGCTCGCCGTATACGCCAATTGCGGCGTAGCCGCGCCCACCTTGGCGACAAACGAAGCCGTATTGATGATCGACCCGCCGCCCGCACGGCGCAGCGCCGGTATGCCCGCCTTGCACCCCAAAAACACGCCCTTCAAGTTGACCGCCAACGTTCGATCCCAGACGTCCTCGTCTGTATTGAGCGCGTCACCGTCGGCGCTCAACATGATGCCGGCGTTGTTGAAGAGGATGTCCAGCCGGCCGAATTCAGTCTCGGCCGCGCGCACCATCGCCTCGCAGTCGGCCAAGCGCGTGACGCCGGCGTGAACATAGAGCGCCGCGCCACCTTGCTCGCGGATGGCGGTCGCGGCCTGTTCGCCGGCTCCGTCGTCGACGTCCGCCAGCACGACCGCCGCGCCCTCTTGCGCAAAAAGCATGGCGGTCGCCCGGCCAATCGCGCCCGCCCCGCCCGTGATAATGGCCGTCTTGCCCTCAAGCCGCATAACTCTCCTCCCATCTCCCTCAGGCTCAGCGTAACTCCCCAGACAGAAAAGCCTCCGCCAGCGCCATGATGCGCTGCGGGCTGTCCCCGGCCTGCATGTCGAACCACTGCACGCCTGCCATGCGGCGGAACCAGGTGTACTGATCCCGCACGTAGCGATGCGTCTCGGTCTTGATGCGCGCCACGGCTTCATCCAAAGCCAGTCCGCCGCTCAGGTAGGCCGTCATTTCGCGATAGCCGAGGCCCGTCATCGACGGCAGGCGCGTGTCATAGCCCGCGGCGAGCAGCCGCCGCGTCTCGTCGATCAATCCAATCTCCACCATCTCATCTACGCGGCGGTCGATGCGCGCGTACAACTCATCGCGCGGCCGGTCCAGCCCAATCAACAGCGTCTGGTAAGGAGGCGGCATCGCCCCTTCCAGTTCTACTTTCGACTTGCCTGTGCTGATCACGATCTCCAGCGCGCGCATCACGCGCCGCGGGTTGTTGCCGTCGATCACCGCAGCCGTCGCCGGATCGAGGCTGCGCAGCCGCTCAAACAGCGCCTCGCGCCCCTCGCGACGCAGGGTTTCCTCCAACTCAGCGCGCAGCGCCGGATTGGGCGGGACCTCCGGTATGCGCAGCCCCTCCGTCACGGCGCGCACGTATAGCGCTGTGCCGCCCGTCAAGACCGGCACAGCGCCGCGCCGGTGGATGTCGTCGATCACGGCGTAGGCCATGCGCTGATAGGCGGCGACCGTCAACGTCTCGTCAGGAGCGCAGAAATCGAGCAGATGGTGCGGCACGCGCGCCCGTTCGGCGTCGCCGACCAAAGCCGTACCGATCGCCATGCCGCGGTAGATCTGCCGGCTGTCCGCGCCGACGATCTCGCCGTCGATGCGCTCGCAAAGCTGGAGGCTGAGTTCGGTCTTGCCGACCGCGGTCGGCCCAAGTAGGACGATGAGAGGCTGCTTGGGAGCGGCCTGACGTTCAGGCCTCGTCGCAGGCTGCATGGATCAGACGCCTCTGACCGCGTTGCGGATGTGTTCGAGGGAGACCACGCGCCCGGAACCGTCGACCTGCACCGCCACGACGTCGATGCGCCACGGCCCTGTCCACGCCGCCTGCTGGACGTAAGCCTCTGCCACCGTGCGCAGCTTGGCCTGCTTGCGCCAGTTCACCGACTCGCGCGCCGAGCCGTAGGTTTCGCCGCGACGCGTGCGCACCTCCACCAGTACAAGCCAGGCCGCATCTTGAATGCCGCGCACATAGTCCGGACCCACATCGCGCGCCACGATATCGATCTCGCCCTGGCGGCAGCGCCAGTTGCGCTCGACGATCTCCAACCCGGCCTCTGCCAGCGAGTGCACCGCAAGCTCCTCGCCGCGCTGTCCAAGCTGTCGCCGTCCATCTGGCGCGCGCCTTACCGCTCGCGTCATGGCGTACTCCCGGAAGGCGGGCCCGCGTCGAACAAGGTCGACCTCTGCGCCAGCGGCGCAAACGAGAGCCGGTGCTGCGGGCAAGGACCTAGACGCTCGATAGCCGCCAGATGCTGCGGCGCGCCGTAGCCCTTATTGGCGGCAAAGCCGTAGTCCGGGTAGTCGCCATGCAAGGCCGCCATCAAGCGGTCCCGATGCACCTTTGCCAGGATCGACGCCGCCGCGACCGATACAGAGCGCTGATCGGCCTTGGAAAAACTGGTCTGGGCGATGTTGAGTTGCGGCAGCCTCACCCAGTCGATCAGCAGGTGATCCGGAGGCAGCGACAACGCCTCGATGGCGCGGATCATCGCCAACCGCGTGGCGACCGCCACACCCGCCTCGTCGACCTCTGCGGCGGAACTGACGCCCACCGCCCACGCCTGTGCAGCCTGCTGGATCTCCGCCTCCAACGCAGCGCGCGCTCGTGCGGTCAGCAGCTTGCTGTCGCGCACCCGGCTCCACACGCCGGCAGACGTGTCGTGCGCCGGCACAACCACCGCAGCCGCTGCCACCGGCCCTGCCAACGCGCCGCGCCCGGCCTCGTCGACGCCCGCCACCACGCGCGCGCCGGCGTGCCAGAGCGCGCCCTCAAGCAATAGATCAGGAATCGGCGCCGATTTTCCCATACCCACAAAGTAGCATACCGCCTTGCCCGACACAAAACAGCGGCGCCCCAAAGACAAAACGCCGGCCAAAGCTTGGCCGGCGTCCTAATAGCCTATTTCCTTCAGCGCGACAAAATACGCAGCGCTTGGCCCTCGTTATGTCCTGAGGAAACGCTTCTCGCGCAGGCGTGCAGCCTTGCCCTGGCGCTCGCGCAGGTAGTAAAGCTGCGCCCGCCGCACCTTCGCCTTGCGCAACACCTCCACGCGCTCTACAGCCTTGCTGTACAGCGGGAACGTGCGCTCGACGCCGACGCCATGCGCGCCTGTGCGCCGCACCGTATAGGTCGCGCCGGCCGATTTGCCGCCGTGCTGGGCAATCACCACGCCCTGGAACACCTGCACGCGCTCGTTGCGCCCCTCGGTGATCCGCTGGTGGACACGCACCGTATCGCCCGGACTAATATCCGGCATCTCGGCGTTCAGTTCTGGCTGCAGAGAAGCCATGAGTGCATTCGTCATGACGTCACCGATCCTTTATGCAATCAGACTGCCGACATCGGCAGTAACGTCTGGTGTCTTAAGTTCACAACCTTCGCAGTTTATCACAAGTGGCCGACCTGCGCCAAAACTCATTCTGCTCAAAGCAGCATAACCGTTGTTTCTGACTGTCTTCCCACGGCTCGACTGCGGCCATCCGCCAAAATTTTGACCCGGAATCGACGTTGCCGATTTTGTCGGCGCGCCGATCGACGCTATAATTGCCCCAACAGAACAAGCGCGGATGTGCGGTAGGCGAACGGATCGTCCGGGGGCATTATCACCTTATCTTGTCGCCAGCAGTGTTGCTGCGACTCAATCTTCCACTTCCTCCGCTCGCCACCCAAGCTTCCTGAGAAATCCGCGATCATCAGCAGAGAGCGGCAACGAATCGAGCAGTTCCGGCCGCCGTTGATACGTGCGCAGCAGAGCTTGCTCTCGCCGCCATTGTTCAATCTGGCCGTGGTGCCCGCTCAAGAGCACGTCGGGCGCCGCCTCATTGCGAAATACGGGCGGCCGCGTATATTGCGGCCCCTCTAGCAGCCCGCCCAGACCGGGCGAATGGCTGTCGCGATGAGCGCCGAAGGCGTCGCCGAGCGCTCCGGGAATGACGCGGGTCATGGCATCGACGATGACCATCGCCGCCAGTTCACCGCCGCTCAGTACGTAGTCGCCGATGCTGATCTCGTCTGTTACCAATTGGGTGCGCACCCGTTCATCTACGCCCTCATAGCGTCCGCAGATTAGGGCGAGACGACGGTATGCGCCCAACTCGGCTACAACGCTCTGATTGAGCAGGCGGCCTTGCGGCGAAAGCAAGATGACGGCTGTTTGCGGCGGCTTTTGTAAGGGTTGTTCGATGTCCCATGGCGGCAGATTGACGTAAGCGTCCGCCTCGGGCAGCGTCCAACCGGCAGGCCGGGCGAGAACCGTCTCGACTGCACGCACGATCGGCTCCGGCTTCATGACCATGCCGCCGCCGCCGCCATAGGGCGAGTCATCGCAGACATGGTGCTTGTCTGTGGTGTAGGAACGAATATCATGCAGCGCAACGCTGACCAGCCCATTATCCTGGGCGCGGCGGATGATGCTCTCGGACATCGGGCCGCAGAACATCGCCGGGAACAGCGTGAAGATGTCGAAGTGGCGGACCGGTAAGGCAGTCGATATGGGGAAATTCTCCGAACTCATGGCAGATTCTCGTCTCACACGGTGGTTGCGCCGGTCTCCAAATCAGGACCCTTCCGGCCCTGACGACGCCGAACAGCAAGAAATTCTAGCACAGGGTGCACTTTTTACACAGAATCCTGACCTGTATGCGCCTGCCGAAGCGAAAGACGCGCAGCACTCTCCGGCGGCAGGCAAACGTAAGCTGAGTTCGCTGACCGCGCGCTTTGGTCTTTTGGGCCTCGTCGTCGTGGTCATGTGGTGGTCGTGGCCGCGCGCGGCAGGCTCCGACACGGCCCTGTCCCTATTTTCTGCATCCAACGCCCAACGCCCTTCCGCTCAAGGCCCTTCGAGTCAGGAGCGATCCCTTGCCGTCGTCAATCCGGCCAACGAAACCGCCACTCGCACCGCCGAATCGGACAACGCCGGCCTGTCCGTGGAGCCGGCGCAAGCCAGCCCCTTCGCCGCTATCGAAGTGGTGACGCCGACGGTGGCGCAGGAACCCGGTGTTAACCCTACGGCTGCGCCTACGCTCATACCCGCCATCGACGACGACGACGCCACACCGGGCGGCATTGTCTTAGAAGACGCCGCGGCCACGCCCGCTGACGCCCCACTTTCAGCCAACGGACAAGAAATGCCCGCAGTCGAACTGCGCGCCAACGGTGATGAGGACAGCGACGCCATCTCCGAGATGCTGGCGCCGCTTCTAGAGGACCAGATCAACCCGACGCCGCTGGTAATCGCGCTTGAGATACCGGCGCCAGTCCCCGATGCTGAGCCGGCCGTCAGGCCATTTTCCGAGGAAGTGGTGCGCCCCTCTGCGGGCAGAGCATCCGCCTTTCCGCAGGTCATGCTGCTTCCCACCGCAACGGCGACGCCCGATCTTCTCAGCGCTGCCGAGGTGAACACCGCCATCGCCGAGAGCAGCATACCTAAGGTTGAGATCGTGCCGGCCGTCGGCGTGCGCTTTACGCCGACTCCGCTGCCGCCGCCCACGCCGACGCCCACCCCGCTGCCGCAGCCTACGCCCGCCTGGGTTGCATCCAGTACGGGGCCTGGACGACTGTGGTCTTCTTTTGCGCCGTTGCCGGCTGACCGCAACGACCATTTCTGGGTGGATAACCCGTTCTCCGAAGCGGTGCCCAACACGATGGCCAGCCCGAACTACCAGTTTGGCTCCACAGCGGGCAACCGCTACCGGCCTCACCACGGCATAGACATCTCGAACCCGCTGGGGACGCCCGTTCAGGCAGGCGTTACCGGCGAGGTCATCCATGCCGGACCGGATGACCCCGTCCTCCTGGGGCCCTACAATAACTTCTATGGAGGGACTGTCGTCATCCGCCTAGATCAGCGTCTGCCTGTGGCGGGCGGGCATCTCGACGTGTTCGTACTCTATGGGCACCTCAATGAAACGCTCGCCAGCGTAGGCCAGCGCGTCCAGCCTACGGATATCGTCGGCCTCGTAGGCATGACGGGCATCGCCATCGGGCCGCACCTGCACGTTGAGGTGAGGCTAGGCGCCAACACCTACGCCAACAACGTCAATCCGTATCTGTGGATGAAGCCGGCGGTCGGCCGCGGCGTGGTTGCCGTGCGCCTGCTCACCGGAGACGGGCGAACGTGGGCCGGGGCCAAAATCAGCATCGCCCGTTTCGAAGGCGGCAAAGCCGTCTGGGCGCGCCAAATCGAGACATACCTCGACACGGAGAACATCGGCCCTGACCCGGCGTGGGGCGAGAACGGGGCGATGGGCGACGTGCCCGCCGGTTACTACTACCTGATCGGCAACGTGAACGGCGAAAGCGTTCGCGCCGAATTCGAGGTCAAGGCCGGCGAGACCACCTTTATCGAAGTCCGCACCCAGCAATAATCTCATGAGCGAACACGTCATCATCCACACAGACGGCGGTTGCATCGGCAATCCCGGCCCGGGCGGCTGGGCAGCCATTCTGCAATTCGGCGAGCACAGCAAGGAACTCGTCGGGCGCGCCAGCCACACCACCAACAACCGCATGGAGATGCGCGCCGCCATCGAAGCGCTGGAAGCGCTCACACGCCCCTGTCGCGTGGTCATCTACACGGACAGCGCCTATCTGCGTGACGGCATCACGAAGTGGGTACATAACTGGCAGCGTAAAGGCTGGCGAACCTCAACCAAACAACCGGTGAAGAACCGCGATCTATGGCAGCGATTGCTCGACGCCATTGAGCGGCACCAGCCCGCCGGCGGGGTGTCTTGGGAATGGCTCAAAGGGCACGCCGGACAAGAAATGAACGAACGCGCCGACACGCTCGCCAATGAGGCGGCGCGCAACGCCGATGCCAACGACCCGGTCGATCTTGACGAGCCGGAGCAACCGCCCGCAGAGCAGCCGGGGCTACCGCTCGGCTAACTCGCCCGCGATCAGCCCCGGCAATACAACGGGGCCATAGCGCCTGACCAGCCGGCCATGCGCAATGCCGATCCGCCCGCTCGCCATGTCCGGCCAACTCCATTCCCCGCGATAACGCACAAAGCTGGCGATCTCCCACAGCCAGAGCATCAGCGTGGCGCTGAAGCCCGGCAGATAGAAGCCGATAAATACGAAGGCCATGTAGTGCCGCGCCGGGTTGTAGTCGTCCACCAAATCCTGCCGGAAGCCTTCGACGCCGAGCTGCACCGGCGGGGCGCCCGCCATCTGGCGCAGGAACCGCCACGGGCGATGCAGGTCCCCCAGTTTGATATAGGCATACTGCTCGGCGAGCGTACGCACAAACCAGTCCGCCGGACGCGCGTCGCGCAACGCCTGCAGAGCATTGGCGCTCACGCCGGCGATCAGCGCATCGACGCCGCGCGAAGACGCGGCCGGGGGGCCGGAGCCGCCGCTTTCGCGCTCAGTCCCCAGCCCCCCGCGCCGGTCATGTTTCCGCATCATCATCACTCGAAAGCTGCCGCCGCGCGCCGGCTCTCTTCAAGCGCACGGTCGAGCTAATCGTGGGTCGCCGGCAAATGCGACAGTTCGCGCCAGCGTTGCGCTGCACCTGCTCGGAAGAAGCCCGGGTCAAAATCAGCCAAGAACTCCCAGCCCTCGGCGGCAAGCCCCTCCTGGATTTCGTCGGTTAGGTCAAACTCCAGCTCGCGACCGTCCGTCAGCAAGACGAAATGCAGCATCTCCTCATCGCCGTCGTCGATCACGTCGACAATGCACGGTCGATCCGTGCCCAACGGTCTACGGAAATAGGCGGCGGAACAGCGCGCACAAAAGGACAGGGCGGCATCACAGTAGTTTCGATCCATGACGATCTTCACGGCCGTATCTCCTTCTCGACAGGCGGTCTACGCCTACGCGACGCACCGGCAACCGGACTGCCCCCAGTATAGCGCGTGCAGACAAGCATGTCACGTGACATCTGTCCCCTCTTTGACCGGGAAACGGCAGACGCAGGTACGGAGGCGGGCTCGCGTGCTTAGTGGCGAAAGTGCCGCGCGCCCGTAAAGGCCATCGCCAGCCCCAGTTCATCCGCAGCGGCGATCACCTCTTCGTCGCGCACCGAGCCGCCCGGCTGCACAACAGCCGTAATGCCGTGCTTGGCCGCGGCTACGATACCGTCGGCGAACGGGAAGAAGGCGTCGGACGCCATCACGGCGTCGCGGGCGCGCTCGCCGGCTTTATAGCCCGCCAGCATGACAGAGTCGACGCGGCTCATCTGGCCCGCGCCGACGCCCACGGTAGCCCGGTCCTTGACGAAGACGATGGCGTTGCTCTTGACGTGGCGCGCCACGCGCCAGGCAAAGGCCAGGTCAGCCAGTTGCTCTGCGGTTGGCTGTCGCCGGCTGACGATGCGCCATCCTTCCGGGTTCATGTCCAACTCGCTGCGGTCCAGTTCCTGGACGAGGATGCCGCCATTCACACTGCGCAGGCTCAACGGCCGCGGCTTGACGCCTGTCGGGGCTGTCAGGCGCAGGTTCTTCTTTTTCGTCAACACGGCGAGCGCGTCTTCGTCAAAGGCCGGCGCCGCGATGACCTCGGCGAATAACTCAGCCATGAGCTTAGCGGTCGCTACATCCAGGGGGCGATTGACGGAGATGATGCCGCCGAAAGCGCTGTCCGGGTCGCTTGCCAACGCTTTTTCGTAAGCCTGCGCCAGCGTATCAGCGCAGGCCAGCCCGCATGGGTTGCCGTGCTTGATAATGGCCACGGTCGGCTCGCGGAAATCCTGTGCGGCCTGCCAGCTTCCGTCCAGATCAAGCCAGTTGTTATAGCTCATTTCCTTGCCGTGCAGCACCGTAAAGGGCGCCTCCTCCCCGGCATAGGCGTAGAGCGCGCCGGCTTGGTGCGGGTTTTCGCCGTAACGATTCAACTGCACGCGTACGAGGTCCAGGCGCAGATGCTCCGGCAACGGTGCGCTGTCCTCCTCACCCACCTGCCCGGCGAGGTAGGCGGCAATGGCCGTGTCATACTCGGCAGTATGACGGAACGCCTTGAGCGCCAGTTGCTTCCGCTCGGTGGCGCTCGTTCCGCCGCGCGCAAAAGCCTCCGCCACCCAATCATAGTCCGCCGGATCGCAGACCACGGTCACGGATTCGTGGTTCTTGGCCGCGGCGCGCAGCAGCGCCACGCCGCCGATGTCGATCTCTTCGACCGCGGTCGCCAGCGTGACATTGGCCTGCGCCACCGTTTCCTGGAACGGGTACAGATTCACCACGACCAGGTCAATTTGGCCGATGCCGTGCTCGCTCAGCTCGTCCAAGTGGGAAGACGTTCGCCGCGCCAGAATCCCGCCGTGGATGGCTGGGTGCAGCGTCTTGACGCGCCCGCCTAGGATCTCCGGAAAACCGGTGACTTCCTCAACAGCCCGCACAGGCAAGCCCGTGTCGCTGATCTTGCGGGCGGTGCCGCCGGAGGCGATCATCTCGCCGCTGGCCTCGTGCAGCCTCTGGGCGAATTCCGCCAGACCGGATTTATCGGATACAGAAAGCAGCGCTCGGAACGCGGACATGACTCATTTCCTTTCTTGTCGGGTCGGATCGTGTACCGCAACACATTGCGGATCGAGTCGCTATGCGCCGGATGGCGAGAAATAAAAAGGGCAGCCGAACCGTCTTCAGGTTCGACTGCCCAGCCCAGGCGAACGGCTGTCAGAATCGGCCGGCCCCCTCTCCCTCGTGGTCATTTCCACGCGGCGCCGATCAATGTGAATCAATGTGATCGGTGCGCGCCTTCGCCAGTCGAAAGGGCCTAGCTTTAGTTCGGCGGGTCCAGTATAGGGCTGTCCCCGCTGCCTGTCAACCCCAGTCGCTCTCCGCCGGAACCATTAGGTCGCTCAGGGCCAGATGCTTCTTCCCCAAGACGTCGGGGCTTTCCACCCACTGTAACTCGCGGCGCAACATGCCGTAGAATTCGGGGAAGGTCTGGCGCAAGATGGGCGAATCTTGATATGAGACGTGCAGCGACTCCAATGTGGCGGCGTACAATTCCAACGGGTGGATTGAGGCCAGCCGGCGCATAAACGCGCTGTCATTCACGCCCCACCGCACGCGCAGCCTGGCCCACAGCGCCTCGGTCCCCGATGCAAGCTGATCAGCCATCTCATCGGTGAAGCCATTGGACAAATGCAATACCGGCGCCTGAGACCGGATCGAGAATACGCTGACTTGCGGCCCCACTGCCACGTCGATCTCACCGCCGAAGGTAAAAAATCCCAGTCGCTTGTTGAGCCGGTCTACGATCTCGATCTGTCCTGGGCATACCCGGTTGCGGTCACCCAACTCGCTAGCAATATGCAACGTCGCCGCGGCAGGGTATCCCCGCCCCTCGCTCACAAAAAGTTGAATTGCCTCTGGGTCAAAGTGTCTTTCGGTGGGGATCCGCCGCATCGCCACGAGCAGCGCGCCATACCCTGGGCTGCGCGGGTGCGGGCGAGCGACCATATCGAATCCCGAATTCTCCATTTGGCGAATCAGTTCCGCCGCCTCTACACTCTTCATAGATGCCTTTTTTCACCGTCGTCCTGATCCCGCCTTTGAAGGGGGGATGCAGTGTCTATGTCAGTATTTCTTGATGTGTCCGGCAGGGCCCGTTCGACAAACCTACCAACGTCGTTTAGGGACCCGCGCATCCTTACCATTATACTATCAGTCCGATCCTACCAGGTAAGAAGAGCGGTGTCGTTGCTGCGCCGCAGCGCGGCCAGGCAATATGACGAATTTCCAATTCCTGATCTACAATGGACGGGTTCTCAACGCCGGAACGAGGCCGGCCACGCGCTCGTCTTGCCAGGCGTCCCCGAGAAGGCTTTTCAGCGCGGTCGGCCAGCGGTATAACACACGCCGGAGGGCGCGCCGCCCTTCACCCGCAGAGGAGACCTACATGAAGCTTGAACACATCGCCGTCAACGTCAGCGAACCGGCCTTACTCGCCCAATGGCTGGTCGACAACTTTGGAATGCGCATCGTCCTGTCATCCGTCGAAGCCCCATACATGCACTTCGTGGCAGACGCGTCCGGCAGCATGATCGAGTTGTACCACAACACATCTGCGCCAATCCCCGATTACGCCGCCATGAGCCCGTATCTGCTGCATTTCGCCTTCGCCGCCACCGATATCGAGGCGGATCGCCGGAGACTGATCGAGGCCGGGGCAACGCCCGTCGGCGAGATCACCAGCACGGCTGCCGGCGACAAGCTCGCCTTCCTGCGCACGCCGTGGCACGAGCCGTTGCAACTTGTGCAGCGCGGCAAACCTCTGTAACACCCCAAAGGAACGCTCCATGGCAGGCAACACACATCACGCCGGCAATGCCACCACGATGATCGGCGCCTATGGCGCATGGGCCGCCTTGCTCACTCCGGACCAGCCGGGCAGATACTCATTTCGCCGCGCAGAAGTCACAAACCTGGATGCGTGGCGAGAGGAAGCCCGCGCCCAGTTGCTTGCCCGGCTAGCCCAGCCGGATACGGGCGGCGCGCCGGCAGCTACCGTGCAGGCGCAATACGAATTTGACGGCCTCCATATCGAAGAACTGTCCTGGCAACTGCCCTACGGCCCGCCTACTGCCGCCATCTTCCTCAAGCCGGCCGGCGCGACGGGCAAACTGCCGGGCGTCGTCGCCCTGCATGACCACGGCGGCAACAAATACCTCGGCTGCCGCAAGATCACGCGCACATCGCAAGAACTGCACCCTGTCGTGCAGGAGCACCAGGCCGAATCCTATGGCAGCACGGCCTGGGCCAATGAGCTTGCCAAACGCGGCTATGCCGTGCTCGTCCCCGACGCCTTCGCCTTCGCCAGCCGCCGCGTCCGCCTAGCCGATGTGCCCGAAGCCATCCGTGACGGGCTAAGTGACGACGACCCCGAAAACCCGCAGAACATCGCCGCCTACAACCAATGGGCAGCCATGCACGAGTCGATCCTGGCCAAGTCGCTCTTCTCCGCCGGCACGACCTGGCCTGGCGTCTTCTCCGCCGAAGACCAGCGCGCACTGGACGTGCTGTGCGCGCGCCCGGACGTAGACGCCTCGCGCGTGGGCTGCGGCGGGCTGTCCGGCGGCGGATTGCGCACGGTCTTCCTCGCCGGCCTTGACCCGCGCATTCGCTGCGCCGTCTGCGCCGGCATGATGACCACCTGGCGCGACTACCTCCTTAACCGCAGCCACACGCATACCTGGATGTGTTACGTGCCGCTGCTGCCGCCCGAACTGGACTACCCGGAGATTCTCGGCCTGCGCGTCCCGCTGCCCACCCTCGTGCTCAACAACGAAGCGGACCCGCTCTTCACGCTGCCGGAGATGCAGCGGGCAGACCGCATGTTAGCCGGCATCTACGGCAAAGCCGGGGCCTCCGAACGCTACCGCTGCACCTTCTACCCCGGCCCCCACAAATTCGAGCCCGACATGCAAGCCGAGGCTTTCAACTGGTTCGAGCGCTGGCTGAAAGACGCAGTGTGAGGCGCAATGCCGCAGCGAACGGCGAGTGTCGTCAACAAGCAGGTCGAGTTCTAAACGGAAGTTGGATATGCAGATCTTGGACCATGTAGTCAATCGCTTCAACGGCGTCGAAGTAACCGCAGATCGGCTACCCGCCGATCCGGCTGAGTTTCGCCGCCGCCTGGATTTCTCCCTGGGTGTCTGGCGGCAAGAGGGCCGCGGTGTGGTCTGGTTGGAACTGCCTATCCCCCGCGCCGCGCTCGTCCCGCCGGCGACCGAGGCCGGTTTCACCTATCACCACGCCGCGGAAGACAGCCTCAGCCTGGTCTGCCGCCTCAAGCCCGATGCGCTCGTGCCGTCCTTTGCCACGCACTTCATCGGTGCAGGGGCCGTCGTCCTGAACGAACGGCAGGAACTGCTGGTCGTGAATGAACTGCATCGCCGCGACCTCAGCCGTCCTTACTACAAACTCCCCGGCGGCGCGCTGCAACCCGGCGAGCACCTGGTCAACGCCGTCATCCGCGAGGTGTTCGAGGAAACCGGCGTACGCGCCAAATTCGACTCACTCGTTTGTTTCCGCCACTGGCACGGCTATCGCTGGAACAAGTCCGATATCTATTTCATCTGCCGGCTCTCGCCTCTTAGCCAGGAGATCACCATCCAGCAGAGCGAGATCGAAGAATCGCGCTGGATGCCCGTAGACGAATACCTGGCAAGCGAGTACGTCGGCATCTTCAACAAACGCATCGTGATCGCCGCGCTGGAAAGTCCGGGCGTCGCTCCCGAAGAGATCGACGGCTACGGCGATCCGGTCGGTTACGAGATCTTCATGCCCGCCAGGCGCAACGGCGATTCCAACACCCAAGCCAGATCGGAGTAGCCCCATGCCCGTCACCATTCAGGATGTTCAGGTCATCGTCACCCAGCCGGCCGGCTCTCGCCTTGTCATCGTCAAGGTCGTCACCTCCGAGCCGGGGCTGTATGGGCTGGGCTGCGCCACCTTCACGCAGCGCTATCACCCTGTGGTCGCTGCCGTCGAAAAGCACCTCAAGCCCTTCGTCCTCGGCCGCGACGTCTCGCGCATCGAGGAGTTGTACCGCATGGCGACGGTGCATAGCTACTGGCGCAACGGCCCCGTCCTCAACAACGCTATCTCCGGCATCGACCAGGCCTTGTGGGACATCAAGGGTAAAAAGGCGAACATGCCGCTCTACGACCTGCTCGGCGGCAAGTGCCGCGAGGCCGCCGCGGTCTATGTCCATGCCGACGGCCGCGACGCCTATGAAGTCGAGGACAATGTGCGCCGCTTTATGGCGGAGGGCTATCACTACATCCGCGTGCAGATGGGCGGCTACGGCGGCAGGTCGGACATGCCGCCGCGACCCGACGGCTCGCCGGACGGCCATTACTACGACCCGCGCGCCTACATGCGTAACATGCTCGACATGATCGACCATGTGCGCGCCGAATTGGGCGACGAAGTGGAACTGCTGCACGACATCCACGAGCGCCTGCAGCCCATCGACGCCGTGCAGTTCGCCAAGGACGTCGAGCCGTACAAGCTCTTCTTTCTCGAAGATGCGCTAGCCCCCGAAGACATCGAGTGGTTCGACCGCATCCGCGAGCAGTGCGCCACGCCCCTCGCTATGGGCGAGTTGTTCAACAACCCGCGCGAGTGGCAGCCCCTCATCGCGGGCAAGCTGATCGACTTCATCCGCATGCACGTCAGCCAGATGGGCGGCATCACGCCTGCGCGAGCCGTCGCTGACTTCGCACATATGTACGGCGTTCGCACCGCGTGGCACGGGCCGGGCGACACCTCGCCGGTGGGCCATGCCGCTAACCTGCATCTCGACCTGTGGGCGCCCAACTTCGGCATCCAGGAATGGTGTCGTTTCCCCGCCCTGGTCTATGATATGTTCCCCGGCCTGCCCGAAGTGCGTGACGGCTACATGTATCCCAACGACAAGCCCGGCCTGGGCATCGACATCGACGAGGAGCTAGCTGCGCAATACCCGCCCGTCGACGAAGTGGAGTTCTGGACGCAGACGCGCTGGCCGGACGGCTCGCCGGCGCGGCCGTAGGCGCGTTTGCCAAAACAAAATAAAAGCGGCGGCCTTGTTCGAGGCCGCCGCCTTTTTATTGGTGTAATGTAACGGAGTGCGTCTCTATTTTGGCCGCATCGCCAACATGCGCAAGCCGTTGGTCACGACGATCAGCGTGCTGCCCTCGTGACCGACGACGCCCAACGGCAGCGGCAGCGAGAACCCCTTCACAAATATCGGCACGAGGATCGTCAGCGTCACCAGCGTCAAGATCACGCCCACCGAGAAGATCACGTTCTGGCGTACGATGCGTTCCGCCTCCCGGCCCAGACGCAGCATAAAGGGGAGCTTCGACAGGTCGGATGACATCAGCACCACGTCGGCGGTTTCCAGCGCCACGTCTGTGCCGCCGGCCCCCATGGCAATGCCGATTGAGGCGGTCGCCAGCGCCGGAGCGTCGTTGACGCCGTCGCCCACCATCGCCACGTCTGTCTCACCGACCAGCCGCTCGATCACCTCGACCTTTTCCTCCGGCAACAAGCCGCTGTACACCTCGGTAATGCCGACCTCGCTCGCAATGGCGTCCGCGACCTCCTTATTGTCGCCCGTCAGCATGGCGATGCGCTCCACGCCGAGGGCGCGCAGACTCTCTACCGCCGCCCTAGATTCAGGCCGCACGGAGTCTGCCACCGCCAGATAACCGACCACTTCCCAGTCGCGCACGGAGCCGAGCGTATCCTCTACGGTGCTGCGCCGCACCACGAGCATGGCCGTCTTGCCTTGCTTCTGCAGCGCGTCGCCGATCAAGCGGATGGCGGGCGAGAATTCCATCTCCTCGTTCATGAACAGCTTGTCGTTGCCAATGAAGATTGTCTCGACATGGCCATCGCGCTGGAACTTGGCTTCAATGCCGTGCCCGGCGACGGCGCAGAATTCCAGCGGCTCTTCCAACTCAATGCCGTCCTTCTGCGCTTCCTCGACGATCGCCCGTCCGATGTGGTGTTCGCTGCGCATCTCGGCGCTGCCCGCCATGCGCAGTAAGTCGGCGCGCTGGTAGCCGCTGAGCGGATGCACGTTGGTCACAACCGGCCTGCCGTGGGTCAAGGTGCCGGTCTTGTCGAAGGCCACGGCGCGTATCGCAGCCGCCTTTTCGAGGTAGGCGCCGCCCTTGAAGAGCACCCCATTGCGCGCACCGGCGGCGATGGCGCTGAGGATGCTGGCAGGCGTGCTGATGATCAGCGCGCAGGGGCTTGCCACCACCAAGAGCGTCATGGCGCGGTAGAGCGTGTCGCCGAACGGCTCATTGACGAAGAACCACGGGATAGCGATCGCCAACAGCGTGGCCGCGATCACAGCATAGGTATAGGGCTGGCTGAAACGGTCGATGAACTGCTGTGTCGGCGCGGCGTCCTTCTGCGCATCCGCCACCAGTTTGATGATCTTGCTCAAGGTGCTTTCCGACGCCGGCTTGCTGACTTCGATCTCCAACGCGCCGCCGCCGTTGATCGTGCCGGCGTAGACCGGATCGCTGATCTCCTTAAGCACCGGCACGCTCTCGCCCGTGATGGGGCTTTGGTCAATCGAACTTGAGCCCTTGACAACTGCACCGTCTACGGGCAGCCGCTCACCGGGGCGAACAAGGACGATCTCCGAGACACGCAAGTCCTCCACCGGCACTGAGACCTCCGCGCCGTTGCGGCGTACCAGCGCCACTTCCGGGCGCAGATTGCCCAGCGCCTCGATGGCCTTGCGCGTACGGTCCATGGCGAACTCCTCGAGCGCGCCGCTCAGCGTGAAGAGGAAGAGCAGCAACGCCCCTTCTTCCCACTCGCCGATCAAAGCCGCGCCCAGGGCCGCCGCGATCATCAGGAAGTCGATGTCGAGGCGGCCTTCCTTGGCCTCCTCGATAGCGCCTTTCAAACCGGAATAGCCCCCCGCGCCGAAAGCGATCACCGCAAAAACGGTCACCGCCCATTGCGGCAGCAAGCCGGTCACCGACCCGCCAATCCAGCCGATGAGCAGCGCGACCAGCGTGATCGCAGCCAACGTCAACTCGACGTTATCGCGCCACAGCGCGAACACGAACAGGCTCGGCGCGCCGCCGGACGGCTTCCCTCCAGATTGCACCGCGGACTGCGCGGTCTCCATCGTCATCTACTCGTCCTCCGCCTCATCAGGCCTGCTTGCCAGCATTTGCTCATGGCTTTGTCGCCATTGGTCCCGGATTTCCTCTTTCTTGCGCTTACGGCATTCGGAACAAAAGCCGTAAACCTCCATCTTCACTGCGATTGGCCAGAAACCGGCCTCATGCCACCGTTCCGCCTCTACGCCCTCAAGCGGCGAGGCGACCGGAACGTCGATGATGCGGTGACAGCGCAAACAGACTAGGTTAACGTGCGGCGCCGGATTGGTCTCGTAGTGCGTATGTCCATCGCCAAAGCTGATTTCGACCAGCGCGCCGAGTTCTTGCAGCGTATTGAGGGTGTTATACACCGTGGCCCGGCTGATCTCGGGGTGCGCCGCAGCCAGTTCGGCGTAAATGCGCGATGCCGTCGGGTGCGTGCGGCAGTTCGCCAGGTAATCGCAGATGATGCGCCGCTGCTCGGTGATGCGCCTGCCAGACAGCTTTAAGGCGCTGAGAAAGATATCCGTCTTCGCCACCTTGTTGACCCCATCCTTCCTACAACCGAATCGTTCACATTTCTCGCATGACGAAATCTAGAACGATTCTAAACAACAGCCGACATTCTAGCGCGTCCCGATGTTTCTGTCAAAACGCGTCGCGCCGCGTTCAGCCTATCAGCATCCGCGCCCATGCCATCCCTCGCTCGCCTCCAAAATGTCCGGTAGACCCGATCTCGTTTGACACGCCTGATCAAGGCTGGTACAATCCACGCCCGTCGCTTCAGGAGAGAGAGGGACTGGGAAAATGGGAAAACAACTGCGCAGAATCGGCTCCATCCTCATCTTGGCGGGCGTCATCGCATGGGTGACGCTCAGCTATCTGCCTGCGGTCGCGCTGCCCCAACTGCGCTTTCCGCATGCCTGGTCCGGGCAAGCGTTCCCCGCCCTGGCCTTCACCGGCTTTGTCGTGTTCGTGGCGCTCCAAATCTGGCTTGTCCAAACTACCGTGGCATCGGTGCGCCAATATCGCAGACAGGCGGGCGCTGCGCCAAACCGTCCGTTTGCCCTTGACGTAGGCCGAGAGGTCGTCCTGACCGCCCTGCCTATCGCCCTGGTCGTGCTATTGGCCGTTGCGTCCTTCGCCTAAGCGAATGGCTCTTTGACCGTCAGTCATGCCGAACGCAGCGAAGCGTCTCATAGCGGAGCGTCACGGCGACGCCTCACCCGAGATTCCTCGCTACTGCTCGGAATGGCAGTCCTAACGCGAGCTCTTACCTAACGCGCCTTTTCGCCGCATTTTTATGAAGCTTGTTGAAAAATGCGGGCAAGATTGGAACATAGCTCATGTCCACGCCAGCCGCGGCGGGTGTACACTGGCTCACCGACCGGCGTAGGTCGGTCTAACCAGTTGGCATCGTATTCGGATCGCGATTGACCAGAAACAACAAGCAGAAGAAGGTAGCCGCTATGCCAAAGTCCGCAACCGACATTCGCCATTTTATCATCGCCGGCGTACTTGTGGCGATTACGACGGTGCTGTTGGATCTGCTGCTCAAAGCCATACTGCCTATGCCCGTACAAGGCAGCCATCAGGCGCAGGTCATCGACCAGTTGACCAGTTGGCATCTCACGCTGATCGCCTTCCTTTTCTCGCTGGTCGTCGTGATCATGCTCTACAGCCTGTTCGTCTTCCGCAAGAAGGACGGCGACGAAAGCGAAGGCGCGCACTTCGAAGGCAACACCGTCCTGGAGATCGCCTGGACGGTCATCCCGCTTATCGTGGTTTTCGTCTTCGGCTTTTTCGGCGTCCGTGCGCTGTCGGACGTCACACGCGCCGCGCCGGACGAAATCACGGTCAACGTCACCGGCTTCCAGTGGTCCTGGCTCTTTGAGTATCCCGACAGCGGCGTCGCATCGAACGAGTTGGTGCTGCCCGTCGACCGAGCGGCGCGAATGGACATGACATCGCGCGATGTTATCCATTCGTTCTGGATCCCTGAAATGCGGGTGAAACAGGACCTCGTGCCCGGCATGACAACTACGCTGCGCTTTACGCCCTCGGTGACGGGCGAATACACGGTCGATTGCGCCGAGTTATGCGGCCTAAGTCACTACAGCATGGTGGCGCCCGTGCGCATTGTCGAACAGGCGGAATACGAGCAATGGCTTGCCGAACGAACAGCCGGCACAGCGCCCGCACTCGCCCAAACCGGTGACGAAACTGACGCTGATACTGACGTCGAAACTGACGCAGACGCCCAGTCCAACTAGACGGCATAGGAACTACGGAGGAGGAATACAACACATGACGCTCTGGTCACTAGGCCTCGTACGCGGGGTTGTTGGGCAAATCGTGGGCTTTGCTGCAGGCATGGCGCTGGTGATCGCCTCGAGGCTGCTGTTCGGCTTCGATCCGGTCTGGAACCAAGAGCCGGCGCTGGTGGGCGGCATCATCATCGGCTCTATCGGCTTCCTGATCGGCGTGGGCGCACTGACCGACTGGTTCAAGTGGATGCGCGGCATCGAGACGCCGCTGCACCACGGCCCGCCGCACGGACGGCCCGCCTGGACGCGCTACTTCGGCGTCGATTACAACCACAAGGTCATCGGCATTCAGTACGGCGTCACCGGCATCATCCTGCTCGGCATCGGCGGCATGTTCGCCGTCATCTTCCGCACCGAGTTGGCCGCCAGCGGCTTCCAGTTCCTCAACCCGTCCAACTACAACACCTATTTGAGCATGCACGGCTGGGCCGCGCTGGCGGCGATCCTGCTGGGCATCGGCGGCATGGCGAACTACCTGGTACCGCTCATGATCGGCGCCGAGGACATGGCCTTCCCCCGCCTCAACGCCTTCGCCTTCTGGATCAACGTTCCCGGCATCATTACTCTGCTCATGAGCCTCAACTACGGCTGGGACGGCGGCTGGACCGTCTACCCGCCGCTGAGCGTGCTTGGCCCCGTCGGTTACCAGTTCACCTTCTGGGCCGTCTTTTTGATCGGCCTCTCGTCGATCCTGGGGTCGCTCAACCTGATCGTCACCATCTTGCGCATGCGTCCGCCGGGCATGAGCCTGTTCCGTATGCCGATCTTTGTGTGGGCGGTATTTGCCACCAGCCTGATCCAGCTTACGGCTACGCAGTTCATCGGTCAGGCGTTCCTGATGCTCTCCTTCGAGCGTCTGTTGGGCATGGGCTTCTTCGACCCGGACAAGGGCGGCGCGCCCATTCTGTTCCAGCACCTTTTCTGGTTCTATTCACATCCGGCAGTCTATATCTTCGTGCTGCCCGGCCTGGGCATCATCAGCGAGATTCTGCCCGTCTTCTCGCGCAAGCCGCTTTTCGGCTATCGTTGGATCGCGCTGTCGAGCATCGCCATCGCATTGGTCGGCTTCCTGGTCTGGGGCCACCACATGTTCACCTCCGGCTACGGTGAATACTTGCGCGTGCCGTTCATGATCTCCACGTTGCTGGTGGCGGTCCCGACCGGCGTAAAATTCTTCAGTTGGCTGGGGACAATGTGGGGCGGCAAGCTGAGCTTCCCCACGCCCATGCTCTTTGTGCTGGGGGCGATTTCCGTCTTCCTAATCGGCGGCCTGAGCGGGCCCATCCTAGCGACGACCGCAACCGATCTCTTCCTGCACGACACCTACTTCGTGGTGGGCCACTTCCATGCCACCATTTTCGGCGGCTTCGTATTCCCGTTCTTCGCCGCCATCTACTTCTGGTATCCCAAGATCACAGGCCGCATGTATGACGAGACCCTGGGCAAGATTCACTTCTGGCTGATGACGCCCGCCTTCTGGACCATGAGCCTCGGGCAGATGTCCGTCGGCGTCATGGGCATGCGCCGGCGCATCGCCGATTATGACCCGGCGCTGGGCGTCGAGTTCGGCCACGTGCTTGTCACCATTGCCGGGTTCACCATCGCCTTCTCCGTGCTGCTGATGATCTACAACCTGTTGCACAGCGCCGAAACCGGACGCGTCGCCGGTAACAACCCGTGGCGCTCGCGCTCGCCCGAATGGCAGATCCCGTCGCCCGCGCCCGAACACAGCTACGCCAGCCCGATCACGGTCGTCGGCGAGCCGTACGACTATGGCATTCCCAATTCGACCTATGTGCACATGGCCCCGCTTGCGGCGGCAGACGACTAACCAGCAGCCTAGCTTGGCGCTCGACTCAACACGGAGAAAGGGAACCGCACGTGAACAACTCTGCCCGCACAAAGGCCTACGGTCGCTCAGCCATGATCGCGCTGACGCTCGCCGTACTCACCATCATCGAGTTCTATGTTGCCATCAGCCTGGACAGCGCCATCTTCCTGATGTTGATCGCCCTGTTCAAGGCCGTCATCGTAGTCCAGGCATACATGCACGTCTCGCGGCTGTGGTCGCCGGAGGGAGAACACTAACCCATGACAACCGTAACCGCTGCGCTGGAAGGCTATACCCAGCAGCTTCGCAACAACCGCATGGGCCTCTGGCTCTTCTTCATCTCGGAGGCGTTTCTGTTCGGCGGGCTGCTCGTCACGCGTTTTTACCTATGGGGCAACACCCGGCCCGAACTCGACCAGACCATCGGCCTGATCGTCACCGGCGTACTGCTGCTCAGCAGCTTCTCCATGAATATGGCGGAAACGGCCATCGAGCACGGCGATCGCCGCACATTCCTGGGCGGCCTGGCTGTGACTGCCGTCCTGGGCCTGGTCTTCCTGATCGGCGTGATGGTCTTCGAGTGGGGCTTGTTCCCCGCCATCTACGAAGGCCATCTCAAACCGGGCGACAACGTCTATGGGGCTGTCGTCTTCGCCATGACCGGCATGCACGCCCTGCACGTCATCAGCGGCATCATCTTCATCGCCATCGTGTGGAACTTGGGCCGCAAAGGCGGCTTCTCGCCCGAACGGCATTGGGGCGTTGAGTCGTGCGCCATCTACTGGCATTATGTCGACGTCGTGTGGATTTTCTTCTACCCGGCGTTGTATCTGATTGGAACCGTGGCGCATTAAGCGGTTTGTTCACTAAATACGACTATGTCATGCTGCACCCAGAGGGTTCCCGAGCGAAGCATCCCGACCGCTGGTACGACGCGATTCTTCAGCTCACTAGCGCTCGCTTCAGAATGACAGATAGTGGGCAAACACACCGCCAAGCTGCGCGGCATGTGATTATACTATAGGGGAGTAACGAACTTCTCGATAGGTATGGCGTAGGGACATCGTTAGCTGCTGGAGCGGTTACGTCCTGACGCAGAGGAAGGCTCGGTCATGCATCCGCTGGTAAAGGCGCTGCTCTCTTCTTGGGAGTGGCGCCTCGAAATAGTCGCCGTCCTGCTTACGTTGGGCGCGCTCTATACGCTGGGTTGGTTCAGGCTGCGCAGGCAAAGCAAGCGCGGTCAGCTTGCCAATTGGCCGCGCTTGCTTTCCTACTACGCCGGGCTGGCGATCCTGGCTGTTTCGCTGCTCTCGCCCATCGACCGGCTGGGCGGGCAGCTCTTCTTCATGCATATGCTTCAGCACATGCTCTCGATCATGCTGGCTGCGCCGCTGTTGCTGCTGGCGAATCCCTTCCCGTTTATGGTATGGGCGCTGCCCGCGGCTTTGCGAATGCGCGTGGCGAGCCTCTTTTCGCAGCCGTCCGGCTTTCGTCGCGGCCTGGCTGCCGTCACCCGGCCTTTCATCGTCTGGCTCATCTTCCTAACTGTCTACCTGGGTTGGCACGACGCCTCGCTCTACGATCTAGCCCTGCGCCAAGACTGGGTCCACGACATCCAGCACATCACGTTTTTCGGTGCGGCCATGCTCTTCTGGTGGCACGTGATCGGCGCCGCGCCCCGCATCCACGGCAAGCGCTCCGGCTGGGCGAGCATGGCCTATCTGATCGGCGTCATCCCGCCCAATATGGCCGTGGCAGTGACTATCGCCTTCGCGCCCAATGTCATCTACACCTACTATTTGTCGGCCCCGCGCATCTGGGGCTTCACCGCGCTGCAGGATCAGATGATCAGCGGCGCCATCATGTGGATCCCCGGCAGCATGATGTTCCTCCTGGCCGCGCTGATCATCCTGGCACGCATGTTCATGTCCAAGGAGCCGCTGCCCGTCAGACCCGAAGGCTGGGACGCAGACGACAAGTTCATTGCGCCAGGCCTGGAGCATCGCGTGGTGCAGAACCGCTGGAAGCAGCTTAAAGCCGCCAATTCGCACGGTGCGGACTCGGCATGAGTGTGCGCATGGTTCGCCTCGCGCCCGCTTCGGCATTCCGAACGCTGGGCCTGCTGATC
Source organism: Chloroflexota bacterium (assembly GCA_030058085.1). Classification (GTDB taxonomy): domain Bacteria; phylum Chloroflexota; class Anaerolineae; order Caldilineales; family Caldilineaceae; genus JASGTU01. Next base: position 26,800 of record JASGTU010000035.1, on the reverse strand, counting down.
CTGGGAGCGCTTTTGCCGCTCGCTCTGCCCGCTCAAACGGCGCAGGCGCATGGCGGCGGCACGCCTCGCCTCACCAACCAAGCCATCGGCCCCTACCGGCTCTACGCATGGACGGAACCGGAACCGCTGCGCGTGGGCGATGCGCACGTCACCATCGCCGTCACGCAGCCAGCCGGCGCCGACGCGCAGCCCGGACAGATCGAAACGCCTGTGAGCGGCGCAAGCGTGCTGGTCACCTTCACCCCGCTGGACGGGTCCGGGCCGGCAATTGAAGCGCCCGCCGTCACACAGCAGGCGTTAGGCGACGTCTATTACGAAACCGACACGGTCTTGCCCAGCGAAGGCGATTGGCGCATCTCCATTGCCGTCGAAGGCCCAGACGGCGGCGGGCAGGGCGATTTTGCTGTGGCTGTGGAAGCGGCTCGCCAACTCAACTGGACGCTGATAGGAATCGGCGGCATACTGCTTCTGGGGGTGTTGGGGCTGATCGCTGCACGCGCGTCTAAACAGACGCCCAAGACGACGCGGCCGCGCCGCTCGCAACGCGCCGCCCGCCCGTCTCAACAACTCAGTGCAAGCCTGGAAAGCGGGGGTGGCATCCGGTGGTCCTGACGAAGCTTTTCAATCGGCGCTGGTGGTGGGCCACGCTGCTCATCATCGCCGGCGTAGCCCTGCTCATCCGGCTTGGCTTCTGGCAACTGGACCGGCTCGAACAACGCCGCGCCTACAACGCCACCGTGGCCGAGCGCTGGCAAGAAGCCCCCTTTGACCTCGTCGTCGAGGGGCTGCCCGCCGACCTGGCCGAACTGGAATTCCGGCGCGTCGAGGCGCGGGGCGAGTTCGACTACGCCAACCAGATCCTCCTCAAGGAACGCCCGCGCGGCGACGTGCCCGGCGTGGTCTTGGTGACGCCGCTTGTCCTGGAAGACGAGCGCGCCATCCTCGTGGCGCGCGGCTGGGTTCCCTACAACCAATCGACGCCGGAGCACTGGCCCCAGTTCGAAGAGCCTGCCGGTGCACCCGTCATCGGCCTGCTCCAGGAGTCGCAACTCCTGCCGTCCGGCAAGGCGCCGACCATACCCGACGAACCGCAGATCGAATGGTTCTCGCTCAACGTCGACGCGGTGCAGCCGCAGATGCCCTACGAATTGCTGCCGGTCTTCATCCTGCAACTGCCCGAAGAAGGCCGGGCCTATACCGATCTGCCCTATCGCGAGGAGCCGTTGCGCCTGGACGAGGGCAGCCATTTCAGCTACGCCATACAGTGGTTCATGTTCGCCGCCATCCTGGGCATCGGTTATCTCTTTCTCATACAGCAGCAGGAGAAACGGCTGGCGCGCTTAGCCGCACAGCCGCCGGAGGACGGCGATCAGCCGGATGTTCAAGAAGCCGGTGCAGCCGTGGCGGACCTTTCCCGCCATTCCGGCCACGCGTGACCGCTAACAGCCTGGGCGCTTGACGACGCCTTCAGCAGAGGAGCAACTTGGCAGCTATGCAGCTTCAATCGAGCACGCTGGACAATGTACGCAGCGCCGACACGAGCGGCCAGCCGTTATCCAAAGAACAAGCCCTGGTGCGACTCGCCATCAGCGATTACGTCGCGCTGACCAAGCCGCGCATCATCTCGCTGCTGCTGGTCGTAACGCTGGCGCCCATGTTCCTAGCCGGGCCCAGCGCCCCTAGCGCCGCTCTGATTTTGTGGACGTTGCTCGGCGGCTTCCTCGCCGCCGGCGGCGCCAATACCATCAACCAGTACGTCGACCGCGATATCGATCACGTCATGGTGCGCACCCGCTTGCGCCCGCTGCCCGCCGGTCGCATGACGCCCAACCAGGTGTTGATCTTCGGCATCCTGCTCAGCGCGGTCAGCTTCTTCCAACTGTGGTGGACGGTCAACCTGCTTTCCGCAGTCCTGGCGCTGATCGGCATCCTCTTCTATGTCTTCGTCTATACTGCGCACCTCAAACGCAGCAGCACGCAGAACATCGTGATCGGCGGCGCGGCCGGCGCAGTGCCGCCTCTGGTGGGCTGGGCCGCGGTCTCCGGCGAAATCTCGCTGCTTGCCGTCTTTCTCTTTATGATCGTCTTCTTCTGGACGCCGCCACACTTCTGGGCGCTGGCCCTGCTGCGCCAGAAGGAATACGGCGCAGCCGGCGTGCCCATGCTGCCCGTCATCGCCGGCCAACGCGAGACGCACCGGCAGATTTTGATCTACAGCGTCCTGCTCACGCTCATCAGCACGATCCCGGTCTTCCTCGGCTACTTCGGGCCGGTCTACCTGCTCATTTCGCTGGCGCTTAACGGCGTGTTTCTGCAGCAAGCGCTCGACATCTACCGCCGCCCGACCAACGCCAACATCTGGCGGCTCTACAAGTACAGCCTGCTCTACCTGGCGCTGCTCTTCGTCGGCATGGGCATGGATCGCCTCTTCTACACCGCGCCCCTACCCTGAGTAAGTGCTTGCACTAGATTGGTCATTCCGAGCGTTAGCGAGGAATCTCGGACGAGGCGTCGTCGGGATGCTTACGCTACGCTCAGCATAACAAGATGACTCGATGGTCATGGAGCTTCTACTTCGCCGCCTACCGCACACAAAAGGAGCCGGCCCCATTACGGGACCGGCTCTCTTTATTCCTTGACCCTTCCGGCAAACCCTACTGCCGCATTCTCGCCGCTCCGCCCGCCTCCGCCCAGATCCGTTCCACGTAGGGGATGGCCTGGCGGAAGCCGGCCTCGCCTTGGTTGCTGGCCTCTTCCACGCTGACCCAGCCGTCGAAGCCCGATCGGACCAATTCGCGCAGAAGCTCGGTTATCGGCGCCACGCCCGTGCCCGCGATCACCGGCTCGAAGTGACCGGCCCGGCGTATGTCGTTGACATGCACCGCGGCCACGCGCGGCAGCACGCTGCGCACGACCGCCAGCGGGTCATCGCCGTGCGCCAGCGTGTTGGCCGTGTCGAACAGCACGCGCAGGCCGGTATCCTGCGTGCGCCGCACGATCTCTAGGAACACCTCGGCAGGTTGCGAGAAGTCATTGTGCGCCCAGCCGTAGCCGCGCGTGTGGTTCTCGTACACGAGCGTGACGCCTGCTGCCTGCGCCGCATCCAAGCACGCGGTCAGCCCCTCGACAGCCCAGGCGATCCCGTCCTCCCTGCTCACGCCGGGGTGCGCCTGCCCTGCGGTGACGCGCAAAAAGGGCGCGCCGAGCGCGGCCGCCGTCGCGATGTGCCGCTCTAGCGTTTGGCGCTGCCGCGCACGCTCCTTGGCATCCGTCTGCGTGAAGTCCGAATACGCCACCAGCATGGCGATGCGCAGCCCGCACTCCTCCGCCTGGCGACGTACTGCCGCCAGCATCGCCGGCGTGTGGTCCGCCAGATGCATTACACTGACGTCCGCCCCGTCCAAGCCCAGCTCTGCGGCGAGCCGAAGCCACCCGACCAACGTCATCTCGCCCGCGCTCAATGCCGCATAGAGCGACACGGGCAGGCAACTCATGTGCATGGCCTACGCCCTCCGCTTGCACTGCGTGAATGCCTCAATCTCGCACCGGGCTTGACAACTCCCCTCAAGACACGACCGCCAGCGGCGGCTCGCCGTTCCACACGCGTTGCAAGTTCTCGAACACGAACCTGCCGCGCCGCGCCCAGGTATCGACCGTCACGCCTGCGCTGTGCGGCGTGAGCAGTACGTTGTCCAACTCGAAGAGCGGATTCTCCGGGTCGGGCGGCTCCTGGGCAAACACATCCAGAGCCGCGCCGGCGATCACGCCGTCGCGCAGGGCCGCGGCCAGCGCCTGCTCGTCGACGACCGGCCCGCGGCACGTATTGATCAGCACGGCTGACGGCTTCATCAGGGCCAGTTCGCGAGCGCCGATCAGCCCGCGCGTCGACGCGTTCAGGGGCACATGCAAGGTCACCGCGTCGGCGCGCTGCAGCAAGTCGTCGAGTTCAACGCGCACGATGCCGAGTTCCTGCTCCACGCCAAGCGGGGCCGGTTCGGCGTCGGCGTAGAGCAGCGTGGCGCCGAAGGCCCGCAGCAGCCGCGCCACATGCCGGCCGATGTTGCCCAGGCCGGCAATGCCAACCGTCTTGCCCTGGATCGTATACGTAGTCGCGCCCGAATCGATGGCGGCCCAGCGGCCTTGGCGCACGTTGGCGTCCATCTCGCGCAGCCGCCGGTAGAAGGCGAGCAGCAGGGTCAACGTGTGTTCCGCCACATCCAGCGCGTTGGCCCCGCCGTTGTTGGCGACCGGAATCCCCATGCGGCGGCACAGGTCGATGTCGATCTGGTCGAAGCCCGCGCTGACCAACTGGATCAGCTTCAGCCGCTTGGCCCCGGCCAACACGGCGTTGTCCAGGCTAGGCGGGAACAGGATCAGAAAATCGGCGTCCGCCACCGCGTCCCGCTGCGCCTCGACCGGCAGCTTTGCCGAGTGAACCTCGACCTCATAACCGGGCGGAGCAACTTCCACGAGCCGCTGCGCCGTGGTCGGGGCGAGCGTTGTCAACATCACCACCTTGGGCATGGCTATCTCTCCGTCCAGTAGTCGATCACAAGCACGTTCTCCTTGATGGGGGCCAGCAGCGCGCCGAACGCCTTGTGCGCCGGATGCGGCAGATAGACCGCCCGGTCCGCCTCCGAGAGAAACGTCACGAGGAAGCAATGGGTGAAGCCATGCGCAATGTTCTCGACGCTGACATCGGTCCCCCACTCAAAGTCATGGATGGCGTCGATCTGGCCCGGCAGCGCGCAAAAGGCCTCCTCGACCTGGCGGATCTGTTCGGGCGTGGCATCGTGCTTGAAGGAAAAGAGGACGACGTGCCGCAGGACGCGGTTGGGAGAGGAAACTTGGGCCATCTCAGCACCTTTCTCGGTTTGCTCAATAACGTTCGATGAACCGCACCATGCGCTCCATGGCCGGCTCTAGGATGGACATATCCGAGGCGAAACAGACGCGCAACGCGCCTTCACCGCCGTAACCGAAGGCTGCGCCCGGCGCTACGGACACCTTCGTCTCCTTCAGAAGTTGCACAGCGAAGTCGAACGAGCGGCTCACCCCTTCGATGCGCGGGAAGAGGTAGAAGGCTCCGGCCGGCTTGGGCAGCGACACGCGGCTCGACGACGTAAGCGCGTCGTAACAGAACGACATGCGTTCCGCCAGCAGCTCCGCCATGGCGTTCACGTCATCCTCGCCCTGCTCCAACGCGACAATGCCCGCCCGCTGAATCATGGTGGGCGCGTGCGAGACGATGAACTCGTTCAACTGCGTGGCCTTGTGCACCAGGTCGCGCCGCGAGACCAGCCAGCCCAGCCGCCAGCCCGTCATGCAGTAGGTCTTGGAAAACGACTGCACGACGATCACCGCATCGTCACGCGTGCACAGGCGCAAGATCGACGGAGCGACCTCGCCCTGGTAATAGAGCCGCTCGTAGACCTCGTCGGCCAACAGCCACAAGCCATGCCGCCTGCAGAAGTCCAGCAGCGCCTGCTGCTCCGCCTGTGTCGCCACCCACCCTAGCGGGTTGGACGGCGATGTATAGAGCAGCAGCCGCGTCTTGTCGGTGAGCGCAGCCGCCACCGCGTCCATGTCGACGCTGAAGCGCTTACCGTCGTACGCAAAGGGGACCTCGACCGGCGTCGCCCCGAACATGCGCACGATCTCCGCTCCGTTCGGCCAGTTGGGCGTCAGCACAATCGCCTCCGTCCCCGGGTCGATGGCGCAGCGGATGCCCACATTAAGCGCCTGCGTGCCCGACGCCGTCACCACAATCTCGGCGTCTGGGTCAAGTTGCACGCCGTGCAGCGCTGCGGTCTTCTCTGCGATCTTGGCGCGCAGCGGCGGGATGCCGCCGTTCTCGGAGTAGTAGGTGTAGCCGTCAGCGAGCGCCTGGCTTGCCGCCTGCTTGATGTAGTCGGGCGTCGGCATGTTGGACTCGCCGAAGTGCAGCTTCAGCACGCCTTCCATGCCGAAGGCGACATCGGCCAGTTCGCGAATCTGGGATGGCATCACGCCGGAGAGGCTCGGGGCGACAGGCGTTTCGATCATGAGTAATGCTCCTGTTGTGTGCGGCAACGTACCCGCGCAGATCGCTGCTACGCGGCGAGTTCTGGCCTCAGTTTGGCCCATCGTCGCACGTCGCCATATAGTTCCGCCAGACGCGCGGCGGTCGCGTCGACGCGATACCGGCGGCCTAGTTCCGCCGACGCAGCGGCCATCCCCGCGCGCAGTTGCGTATCATCCAGCAATTCGCCCGCGACCTGAACCAACGCGTCGATATCCTGTACAGCAAAGCCGTTGACGCCATGCTCCACCACGCCGCGCAGCGCGTCATCCGCCAGCGCCGCCACAGGCAGCCCCGACGCCACGGCCTCCAGCGCCGCCATCGGGTGCACCTCGCTTGTCGACGCCGACAGCCACAGATCGGCCGACCGGTAGACCTCCGGCATCATCGCGTAGGGAACAACGCCGGAAAAATGTACCCGCGATGCCAGCCCTTCACGGGCGGCTTGTGCGCGCAACGCGGCCTCCATCGGCCCCGCGCCGGCCATCACCAGATGCAGCTCAGGGCGCCAACGGGCGAGACGCCGGAAGACTGCGTAGACGGCATCCGGCCGCTTCTCCTGGTTAAGCCTGCCCACAAAGAGCAGGATGCGCGCTGTGTCCGGAAGGAAGAACCGCTCGCGCAAGTAATCGGATTGCCCCGGATAGAACCGCCGCTCGTCGACGCCGTTGGGAATGACAAACACCGGCGGCTCAATCGCCAGGCGCTCCAGGTACGCGGCGGCTTTGTGCGAAGGCGCTACTACAGCCCGCGCCCGGTTGCAGATCAGCCGGTCATAATGCTCCACAACCGATTCCAGCCACAGATCAGCCGGCCCGAAAAAGCGGCGATAGTAGTGGGTATACTCCTTCGACATCGTATGGTAGGTATAGACCACCGGCACACTGAACAGCCGTGAAAGCTGCCAAGCCAGCGCACATACTACCGTCGAAGCATGGACATGGATGACGTCATAGTGCGCGCGCCCGAATTTCGTCGTCACGCTCACGCTGACCGGCATACTCCAATAGACTTCCTGGTCGCTGGGCAAGCGAAACCTGGGCAGGCGAAAGAATTCGACGCGTCCGTCATCGTCGTCGGCGCGAGCGGCGCGGTCGCTGCGCACCCACGGCGTAAACACAGTGACGGCGTGTCCGGCCTTCGCCAAGGCATGCGCCGTCAGGCTCGTGCTCGTCTCCACGCCGCTTGCCGGCATCCCTTCCAAGAAGTACGCGATGCGCAATTTCCCGGTCTGGCTCATCACCCACCCGCTTCCAGGGGCTCCCCTATCGCCAGCCTATCTCGCAAGTAAGAAGCCTTCCGCAGGCGGAGCCGCGGCCCAATCATATCATGCCGTGGCAGACGCTCGCCAACCTACCGGCGCGCCCTCTGGCGCGTGGTTGCGCCTCATGTCGCGATTTCGCGGGACGTGTTGCAGCAAAGGCCTTTCGATGATATGTTAGGATTGTTCGATGGGCTCGCGTTGCTGCAGCAATTGGGCATCGCGACCATGTGTACCCCCGCCATGCGGGACAGCGCAGCAACATTGCAGATTAGCCGCGCTCGTGCGCTCATCCCTGTTTCGGCCGCATAGCGGCGGCCCGAGATACTGAACTGGCATGGAACCATCTCGTGCGTCTTCGCATTCGGAAATCGACAGCCGCCTTATGAACTCACCATCCGGCGCAGATGATGCGCCCATCTCCATTTTGATCGTCGAGGACTCGCCCAGCTTGCTGCGCCTCTATAGCCACATCCTGAGCCAAGCAGGCTACCGCATTCTCGAAGCCGCGACAGGACGAGCCGCCCTGCAAATCCTCTGGGACCAAAGGCCCGACATCGTTTTGCTCGACCGCGTCCTCCCAGACATGGACGGCGGCGACATCTGCCGGAGCATCAAAGAGCAGCCGGAGTTTGCCACATCGTATGTGGTTATGCTCTCGGCCTTGAAGACGAGCGAAGACGACCGCGTCAGCGGGCTGGAAGCCGGCGCCGACGATTATGTTGTCAAACCGGTAGGCCGCCGTGAACTACTGGCGCGCATCCAGGTGGCCGCGCGCCTGCGTCGCACCCAACTCGCCCTACAGGCGAGCGAGGTCATGTTCCGTACGCTGGCCGAAAACTCGCCCGACATGATCAGCCGCTTCGATCGCGACCTGCGCTACATCTACACCAACCGCTCCGTCCAGCGCATCACCGGCGGAACGCCCGAAGCATACCTGGGTGCGCCCATCGACCAGGCGCCTTTTCCGCATGAGTTGATGGACTTCTGGCGTCGCTCGTTGGCACAGGTCTTCGAGAAAGGCGAGGCTGTGCGCATCGAGTATGACCTGCCCTTCTACGAGGAAATGCGCAGCTTCGATGCCCATCTCGTGCCCGAATTCGACGCCGACGGCGTCATTCGCTCCGTCCTTGCCGTGTCGCGCGACTTCACCGACCGCGTGCACGCCGAACAGGAGATCGCCCGTCTTGCCACCGTGGTGGAACAGGCCGTGGAAACCGTTCTCATCACCGATACACACGGGCTCATCGTCTACGCCAACGCCGCATTCGAGGCGATGACCGGCTGTCGCGCGGCGGATATCCTCGGGCAATCCCTGCCCGACCTGCGCGCCATCTACACCGACGACTTCTGCAACCACTATCGCTCTCTGATTGCGGCGGGCATCCCCTGGTCGGGTTTGACGCGCTGTCGCTGTCGATCCGGCATGCAGTGCGAGATAGAGATCAGTGTCTTTCCCATCCGCGACCGCAGCGGCGCTATCATCAACTACGCCGTCATGCAGCGCGACATCACCGAGCGTCGTCGCGTCGAAAGCGAGCGCGAGGCGCTGCTCAGCGTCGCCGCTTCTCTGCGCAAAGCCGCTACACGTGCCGAGATGTTGCCCATCGTCCTCGACCAGATCATGTCGGCGCTCAACCTGACAGGCGCCCTCTGCCTGACTACCGATGCAGACAGCGGCGAAGTCACCGTCGAACTGGCTGCAGGCGAACACGCCTACATGACGGGCCGCCGCCTAACGCCCGAACAAGCCGCCGCCTATGTCATCGAAAGTGGCTCCACTTATGTCAACAATTTCGTGCGCGAGGACAACCGGCACTACCTGACGCGCTTCCTGGGCGATGCCACCGCAGTTGCCGCTGTCCCCCTCATGGCCCAACACCGCTGCGTCGGCGTGCTCTGGATCGGCCGGGACGAGCCGATCACAGATCGGGCGCTCGGCACCCTCCTCGCCATGGCGGATATGGCCGCCAACGCCATCCACCGCGCCGACCTCTACACCGAGATCCAACGCTATGCCGCAGACCTGGAACTGCGCGTGGCCGAACGCACCCGAGAACTGGCCGAAGCGAATAAACGGCTGCTTGAACTCGACCAGCTGAAATCCAAATTTGTCTCGAATGTCTCGCACGAATTGCGCACGCCCATCAGCAACCTCAAGCTCTACATGCACTTGCTGCAGCGCGGCAAAGCCGACAAGCGCGCTCAATACGAATCCATGCTCCAGATCAGCGTCGAGCGTCTTGGCCAACTGGTCGACGACATCCTCAATCTCTCGCGCATCGAGATTGCGCAGCGCCAGGCGTTGACGGTCGAACCCACCGACCTCAACGCCGTCTCCGCCCAGATCGTCGCCTTGCACCAGCCGCAGGCCGAGTCAGCCGGTATTCAACTGGCATTTTCGCCTGACCCGCAATTGCCCCTAGTCAACGGCGACATCAACCAGCTTTCGCAGCTAGTCACCAACCTCGTAGCCAATGCCTTGCACTACACGCGCGCCGGATATGTGCGCGTCAGCACGGCTCAGACCGATCGCGCAGACATGGTGCGTTTCACCGTGGAAGACAGCGGCATCGGCATCCTGCCCGAAGATCTGCCCCATCTTTTCGAGCGCTTCTATCGCGGCAACCATCGCCAGCCGGACGATATCCCCGGCACCGGTCTCGGCCTGGCGATTGTCAAAGAGATCGTCGACATCCACGGCGGCAAGATTACTGTGAGCAGCGAGATCGACAAGGGCACGCGCTTCGACGTTTTGCTGCCCAAAGCGCCGGATGACGACGCCCTGCAGTCGCTTACTCTGTCCCGTTCTCCCGTTACGCGGCAAGATTCTTAGCGCTTGGTTATCCCGGCGCGCATCGAGGCCAATCGCCATGCCCCTACCAGACCCGCACGAGACTGAAGCGAAATTCGCCATTCTCAACCAGAAAACCGTCGACCGCTTTGCCGTCAGCGCAACGCTCGCCCCCGGCTATCAACTCCTGTCGCCGCACACGGCCGAGACCGTCGACGTTTACTTTGATACGCCTTCCTTCGACCTGATCCGTCGCGGCCTGGCGTTGCGCACACGCCGGTCAGGCGAACGCCTACTCGTCACGGCCAAAAGCCTGGAAGCGCGCCGCAACACATCGCTCTACGACCGCATCGAGCGCGAGGAATCGGTAGACGCTGCGACGGGCAAGCCGCCCTATCTGGCGCACTGCTCCGCCGATCTAAGCGGCCTTGTCGCCGCGCATAACCCGGACAGTCGGAAGTTGCGCCCGGTCGTCACCTTGCGCCAAACGCGGCTCCAACGGCTCGTGCAACAAGCCGCAGGCAAACGCAAAGCCACCAAGCAAAACGCGCCCTTGGCCGAATTGAGCTTGGACGACGTGCGCGTCTATGAACGCGGCGCCAACGCCGACGGCTCTCCCCCCGCCGCGCGCTTCCGCGAGTTGGAACTGGAATTGCTGCCGGACGGAGACGTCGCCAAGCTAGAGAGGCTCGCAGACCGGCTCGGCAAGCGCGCCGGCCTGCGGCGTCGCTCCGCCTCCAAACTGGAAGCCGCCCTGGAAGCGATCTCGGAGATGGCGCCCGGCGCAGACGTCGCCAATCCGGACATCCAGCCCGCCATGCACATGGCCGAAGCCTGCCGTCTGATCTGGCGGCGACAAATCATGCAGGTCGTTCTGCAGGAGTACGGCGCCCGCATCGGCGACGACCCGGAGTACGTCCACGAGATGCGCGTCGCCATCCGCAGGGCGCGCACCGCTCAAGAGTTGTTCGGCCACTATTTCCGGCGTTCCGCCATCGAACCGGCCTTCGCCGACCTGCGACGTCTGGGCAGGCGACTCGGCGCCGTGCGCGATCTGGATGTGGCGCTGGAAAACCTGGGCGAATTCCGCGCCGGCCTGCCCGAAGCGGAACAAGCCGACGTGTGCAAACTGGAGGAATTCGTACAGGCGCGCCGCGCCGCCGCGCGCCAGGCGCTGTTGGAATGGCTGGACGGGCCGCAACATGCGGCAACCCTTACCGCCTTCATCAAGTTCACGCGCTCGCCCGGCAAGGGCGTCAAACGGTCTGTGGCGAAGCTGGCCGCGCCGGCGCCTTTGCAGGTGCGCCACGTCATGCCCGGCGTGATCATGGCGCGCTTCGCCCGTGTGCGCGCCTACGAACCGCTCGTCGAAACGGAGAGCGAAGCGCCGGCAGAGCAGATGCACGCCCTGCGCATCGAGTGCAAGTACCTGCGCTACAGCCTGGAGTTCAGCCGCCACCTCCTGGGCAAGGAGGGAGAGGCGCTGGTCGACCAACTTAAGCGCATGCAAGATCACCTCGGCGCATTCAACGACACCTTCGTCGAGCGAGGCCGCCTGCTCGCCTGGCAAAAGGACGGGCTGGACGAGAAGCTCATCCGCGCTCGTCTGCAGGACCTCTCCGACACGGCCACGCGCCTTCAGGCCGAGTTCCCCGCGGCGTACCGAACGTTCGTGGCGCACGACAACCGGCGTCTGCTTGGCGAAGCGCTGGCGCATATCTAGGCCTGGCAGCCGGACAAGGAAACAGAGAGGCCGCACAGCAATCTTCCTATGCCATGCGGCCTCTCCGTGTTACAGTCTGTGCGGGCAAACCATCCGGCCCGCTCCCTTGTGGGTCGTCCTTCCTGATTCGCTTAGGCCCATAATAGGCCGGACGCGTTAATACAGCGTGTTGGCCTTGTTAGGATTCAATTAACGATCCGTGTTCCCCACTGTGCCTAGCGCTGCGGCCTTCGCGGTTTCGGTCAGCGCGCCCACGATCTCGGCCATTTGCTCCACCTCGGCGCGCGTCAGCATATCGCCCGCCACGCGACCCACCAGCGGCTTGCCCAGCGCGGCCAATTCGGACGCGGCTCGCTTGCCCACCGGCGCGGTCGCTCGCTCCGGCTTGCCCCTGCGCCGCAGGCACTCGTTCATCAACTCGAGCAGCCGCTCGCGCGAGAGCGCATCCGCCAAGGCCTGCTCGAAATCCTGCGGCAGCACGTAGACCGCATCCGCCGCCTCGCGGTATTCCTGCAGACGCTCGCGCGGCTTGCCGTCGCCGTCGACCAGGATCACGTGGGGGATGTTGAAGGCGCGCAGGATGTGGTGATACGTGTAGAAGTTGCCCAGCCCGTTTACAAAGACCACCGACACCCCATTGCCGTCCAGGTCCAGCCCCAACGTGCGCGCGAAGTTGGGCAGGGCGAACAACTCAGCTTGTCCCTCCACCAGCAGCGCCGCCCGCGCAAAGAGCATGTCGCTGCGGTCCTCCTGCAGATAACGCTGCACCTTGGCGAGGTCGTCGGCGCGCAGGCCGCCCAAACTCGGCCGCGTGACGCGGCTGGCGACGCGGTTGTCGCAGTCGCAGCGCTGCACGGTCAGCACGTTGCCCAGCGGCGCCCGGTTGACGAACTCGCTGGAGTGCGTCGTGAAGATCACCTGGTCATGCCGCCCCAACTCCTCCAGCGTGTTCAGCAGCACACGCGTGGCATGGGGATGCAGATAGATCTCCGGCTCCTCGATGGCGAAGACATAATCCTTCTGTGCATCGCGGATCAGATCGCACCAAGTGCGCAGCGTCGACACCACGAACGAGCGCTGCAAGCCTAGGCCGTGCTGGTCAAAGGCCAACTCCACGCCGTTGTCGATCGACATGACGCCCCGGGTGAAGATACTGCGCAGCGACGGGATATTCTGGTCCAAATTGAGGCGCACGCGACTGCGCTGCGGCGTGATCGACACCAGGCCACGCGACAGGCTTGCCTCCAGCTCCTCGACCGGCTGCCACAAGTGCGGCTCCGCCGGGTTGTCGCGACCGACCAGCGCCTGCAACTCGCGCATCAGCCCGTCGATACGATGGACGATCGACAGCTCTTGCGCCTGTCCTTGCTCCAGCAGGGCGTCGATCAAGTCGCTGATCAGGTTCTTCTTCTCAAGGTTTGCCTCGTCGTTGAGACGGCTATCCGCCCAGATAATACGGAATTCGGGCAGCAGTACGGCGAGCTGTTCGCGGTCACGCGCCGTCTGTTTGGCATAGAGGCCGTCGCCGCGACGGATGAAGCGCGTACGGCCTGCCGCTGTCCACACCGCAGCGACGGTCAGCGCATACGTCTTGCCGTTGAGCGTGCAGTTTTCGGCGTGCCACTGGCTAGGGCGCTCGATCTCGCCCTGCACCGTCACCTCCACGATCACCGGCTCGTCCGTCTGCTTGCCGTTGAACATTGCCTCGTCCAGCTTGGCCGTGTTGCCGAAGGCCATGTCCAGCGCCAGCAATATGGTGGACTTGCCCGCGCTGTTAGCCCCGATGATGGCGCTCAACATGGAGCGTCCGCCGCTGCGTCTCGTAGGCAGTTGAAAGCGAAACGCGTCGCGGCGCCACTGTATGCGCACCGCCTTGGCCGTCCGCACGCCGGCGCCGTCGGGCGTCTCGATATCGGCGCAGAACGGGATGGAACGAAAACCGGAAATACGCACTTCTCGTATACGCATAGAGAGCTTTCATCACAGATGGGAAAGAACAATCACGATGAAGGCGGGGGAAAGGCTTGTCGCCGGGTTCAGCTAGCCGTCAGCTTCTCCAGCGCGCGCTGGATCTCGACCATGGCGTAGGTATCCAACTGGCAGTAGTCGCGCAGGTCGGCGGCAAGCTTGGCTTTAGCCGTCTCATCCTGGCAGGCAATCATCTCTGTCCAGACCGACTGAGCGTCGTCGCCGTGCTGGATTGCCAAGTCCGCATAGGACAAGCCGGGCACGACCACAGGCAGCACGTTCTTGATAGAAGTGGAACCGAGGAAGGCGGGGTGGTCATAAAAGAGGCGGAACACGTCACGCTGATCCCACAGCCGCGCCGCAATCGAGTGCAGCTCGGCGGCATACGCCGGCACGGCTTCCGCCAGGTCGGTCAGCACCCTGCGCTCGAAACCGGCATTGTAGGCCACCACCGAGCCCGTCATCCCGACGTGCTTGACCAGGGCGCGCGCCACCGCGGGCCGCGGGTCGCTCTCGTCCTCGTGCAGATACTCACGGTGCCCCAGCCGCCCGTTGCGGTGCAACACATGGCAGCTAAACTGGAACGGCATCGCCTGATAGGGGCGCATGCCGTCGAAACACGGCACCGCATAAGCCAGGGTCTCGAAGTCGAGGAAGTGGATTGGCCGTTCCAACTTCGCCAGCAGATGGCGGATGCCTTCCAGGCGGATGACCGGCTGGCCCCCGCGCTGCATCTCCACATAGTCCCGCTGAGCCGGCGTAAGGGGGAAGTCTGCGGGCACGTCGCAGACATGCAAGATGTTGCGCGCCGCCAGATCATCGATCTTGTCATCGCTCAGCCGCGGGATGGTGAAGATAGACTCACGCGGCACATGCCGCCAGCACAGCCGCTTGAGCGGGCAGGGAAAGGGCTTATCGCAGCGCGTCCCAATGAAGATGGCCGGTTCCTGTTTGCGGCGCAACGCGTCGCGCATGGCCTTGAGGTTGTCGCCCAACTGCGCCGCGGCCGCGTCGACTTTGTCCGTTACATCCTCGATGGCGAAGAGGTTGCTCAGGTCGGGATAGACGCATTCGCGGCTGTTGATGTGCATCAGCTTGACCGCGCCGATGCGCATGCCGCTGCCCTCCAGTACGTACCGCTGGACGGACAGGTCTTCGACGTGATAGGGCTTGACCTGGGTCGAGGACTTGACCTCGATGATATCCCAGGCGCCGTCGTCGCGCTTGTGCAGAATGTCGCAGCGCACGAGGATGTCGTCGTAGAGGAAGGCCGGCTCGAACAGACACGTCGCGCCGTTGCGCAGCGCCTCATCGGTCTCGTCCAACGACTTGCGCCGGAACGAACTGATCAGCACGCCGCCGGGGAAGCGCTCCCGCGCCAGCTCACCCACGTCCGTGCCCTGGTCCATGATCCTGCGCTGGCTCAGGGTAGGCGGCGACACCTGGTGCGGTCGCCATATTTCGTACCACAGGCGCTTGAGGCACTGTCGCCCGCTGAGATATTTGGTCTTGGTCAGCCGTGGGGTCGTCATGCCTTAGGCCTCCTTCTCTTGTTCCGGTTCGCCATGCCCTGCCGTCTCTGTTGACCGGCGCACTGCCAGGCCATCCGGGTAGTAGCGGTTGCGCTCTTCGATCTCGCCGGCCCTAGATGCAGGCGCCGGTTTCCAGGCGCGTATGTCGACCACGCCGATCTCGACGCCGTGACTCTGCGCGCGCTCGCCCGCCAGTTGCTCCAGCTTGGCGACCGCTTCGAGGTAGCCCGACGGATCCAGGAAGATCGGCACGTAGATGCCGTACCTGGCGCGATCCGCGATCATATAGGTGGGCAACTGAATGCCGATGCCGTCTTCGAGCCGAGCGCTGTGGAACAGCTTCACCTCGGCCAGACAGCGGAAGTCGTGCCCGATGGAAAACTTGAAGTCGAGAAAGCCGCGCCCGGTCAACGCCTCGCGGTCCATGTGGATGTTTAGTGCGCGGCACATGGGTCGCAGCCAATGCTTCAGCGCGATTTGCACGTCCTCTTCGC
Source organism: Chloroflexota bacterium (assembly GCA_030058085.1). Taxonomy (GTDB): domain Bacteria; phylum Chloroflexota; class Anaerolineae; order Caldilineales; family Caldilineaceae; genus JASGTU01. The sequence goes on along the minus strand of JASGTU010000035.1, from coordinate 10,967 downwards.
TGCGCAGGACCGGCGCGCCGTCTGCCGTCGTCGTGACCAGCAGTTTATGGCCGTCGTCCTGCTCGACCAGGTAGCGGATCTCGTAGAAGAAGCGCTTGATCGCCTCGAAAAACTCGCCGTCGGACGTGATGCGCTGACCGGCCAACGCCTGGATGCGCTCCGGGGAGATGCCCAGCGTACGCGCCAGCGCCTCCATGTCCGCTGCGCCGTCGTTGCCGCCCGCCGCCGGTGTATCCTCATTGCGCAGCTCCTCGGCTAGCTGACGGCTGTTGTCCTGCAGCCAACGCAGCAAGAACTCGCTGCCCGCGGCCCATCCCTCGTCGCAACGACGCAGATGACCCAGTTCCTCCAGCGCATGGAGCAGCGAGATCAGGCGCACGTCCGCACAGTCCGCCAATCGAGCGCGGATACCGTCCTCGTCCAGCGCGCCCGCCTCGGCGACCGCCAGCAAAATACGGCGTTCGGTCACGCTCAAGCGGTGGAAGTCCAGCCGGAAAAAGCTCGCCAGCATCTGGTCCACTTCCAGGTCGTCTTCCTGGACAGCCCGCAGACGCCCGTCTTTCGCGTCGGGCGCAAACAGCCGCTGGCACAGATACTGCACCAGGTAGGGGTGGCTGTTGGTGTAGTCCAAGATCTCCTCGACTAACGCCTCATCCGCCTGCACGGGCTGCGCTGACTGGGCTTGGCGCACCAGCGCCTTCGCCCCCTCGCGGTGCAGCGTCCACAAATTGACCATGTGGAAGCCGAACAAGAAGGGGCTGGTCATCCAGCTTCCGCTCTGGTCGGTGAGCTGCGTCAACAGCCGCGTGGAGGCGATGACGGCGCGCAGGTTGCCTTCCTGCATCGCCTTGCGCAGGCGCGCCAACCAGGCCGATTCCGTCTGCCCAATCTCGATCAGCACCTCGGCCTCGTCCACGAGCAGAAGCAGCTCGCGACCGTGGCGCATGGTCTCGCGCCCCAGCCGGCGCAGAATATTGGCGGCGTCATCGTCTCGCAGACACGTTGTGTCCACGTCCAGGCGCGCAAAACGCTCCGCCACGTCCTCAATCGCCAGGTATAGCTCGCCGGAAAGGTCCTGCGGCGTGCTGCACCCCTGCAAGTCCCAGAACAGCGGTACGTAAGGGGACTTTTCGTCGTCGGTAAGGTATTCCAACTGGCGCAGGAGCGATGTCTTGCCCATGCGCCGCGTGCCGACTACCCAAAAAGCGGTGTCCTGGGCGTCGAGCAAGTACTCGATGAGGCTTTTACGGTCGTAGTGATCCGCACCCCGCACCCAACGGCCGACGATATACGGGTTGCCGACCAGATTCTGTCCTTCTTCCAAACGCAGTTCCCTAATTTTGGATTGCAGCTCGACATTCACTTCTCACTAATAGTTGACGATAATATGCCCATTTAGGTACGAATAATGTCAAGTATCTTTGTGACTCGCGGGCTGCAAAGCAGTCAGATCGGCCAGCAGAGGGGTTTTCCGGGGCTTTTCGGTTCATTCAGAGGCTGAGTTGGACTTGCAGTACGGGGAAATGGCCAATAAGAAAAGCGTGACGAGGGCCGCGCCCCCGCCACGCCGTCGGTTCAACCTGCTTAAGTGCGCTAGTGGATGCCGCTCATCCCCGGCTCTTCCGCATCGAACTCCATAAATTCGCCGGTGATCGTGTACATGATGCGTTCGCAGATATTGGTCACACGGTCGGCGAAGCGCTCCAGGTTATGCGCCGCCCAGGACATATAGTTGGCCTGGTCGCTGCGGTCCGGGTGCGCCATCATCGTCGTGACCAACTCCCGGTTCACCTTGTTGTACATGGCGTCGATCTCGTCGTCCTCTAGCGGGATCGCCTTTGCCGCTTCCAGGTCGCGGTTGACAAATGCATCCAGCGCGCGGCGCATCATATCCGTGCCACGGTCCGCCATGACCTGTATTTCGGGCGTGGGCTTCACCATCGGCTCCAAGCCCAGCATAAGGGTGATGCGCGCGATGCCCTTGGCATAGTCGCCCATGCGCTCCAGTTCTGTGGAGATCTCCAGGATGGCGGCAAGCAAGCGCAGATCGCCCGCCATCGGCTGTTGTGTGGCGAGCAGCACGAGCGTGTCTCGCTCGATCTCGAAGCGGCGCGCGTTGAGCGTGCGGTCATACTTGATCAGACGCTTCGCCGTCTCCAGGTCGCGCTCGCGCAAGGAGCGCACCGCGTCCTGGATCGCTTCGGCGACCATGCTGCCCAACATGATCATCTCGTCCTGCAATCGTTGCAGTTCACGCGTGAAGTGGATGCGTGTCACCATTGAACAGCCGTCCCTTCCAATTCGCTGCGCCAATCAGCGGCAATCTTGCGGAGTTCATGCTATTGTAGCCTGAGCCGGGGTTGAGCGCAATCGCAGCCCGACCGGCGCGCAGCCCGGGGTTGCGGCATTGTGGCGCGCCCCTATCGGCTGCCCCGCTATCGCTTTATCCGAAGCGCCCCGTTATGTAGTCCTCTGTGGCTTTGTTCTTGGGCCGCGTGAAGATCTGTTCAGTCGGCCCGAACTCAGCCAGGCTACCGGTGCGGCTGTCGTCGACCATGTAGAACGCCGTATAGTCAGACACGCGCGCGGCCTGCTGCATGTTGTGCGTCACGATGATAATCGTATACGTTTTCGTCAACTCGTGCATCAAGTCCTCGATGCGCAGCGTGGCGATCGGGTCCAACGCCGAACACGGCTCGTCCATCAGGATGATGTCGGGGCGGACGGCGATCGCACGCGCAATGCACAGCCGCTGCTGTTGCCCGCCAGAAAGGCCCAGCGCGCTCTGGTCGAGCTTGTCCTTCACCTCGTCCCACAGCGCCGCATTGCGCAGCGACGCCTCGACCAGGTCGTCCATATCGCCGTGAAACCCGTTGATCTTGGCGCCCCAAGCGATGTTGTCGTAGATGCTCTTGGGAAAAGGGTTCGGCTTCTGAAAGACCATGCCCACACGCCGGCGCAACTCCACCGGGTCGATCTCCGGCGCATAGATATTTTGGCGGTTAAAGATCACCTCGCCCTCGACGCGTGCGCTGGGAATGAGGTCGTTCATGCGGTTGAAGGAGCGCAGGACGGTGCTCTTTCCGCAGCCGGAAGGGCCGATCATCGCCGTGATCTGTTTGCGCGGGATCGCCAGATTGACGTCTTTCACGGCGCGAAAGTTCCCGTAGTAGACGTTCAGGTCCCGAGCGACAATCGACAACTCGCCGTCCGGCGGGGTCCCATTGGCGGATTGGTCCGCCTTCATCACCGTCGAATCCAGTTTGAGCATCATCACATCCTCTGGCTGCTATAGCGATTGCGCAGGTAGACGGCAACGGAGTTCATGACAATCAACATGAGCAGGAGCGTCAGGCTTGCCGCCGCGGCCAAGTTGCGGAACTCCGCCTGCGGGCGCGCGGTCCACTGGTAGATCTGCGCCGGCAGCACTGTGAACTTCGAGAAAGGCCCGCTCGGATCCAGCGTGATGAAGGTCGACGCGCCCACCACAACCAGCGGGGCGGTCTCGCCGATGGCACGCGAGACCGCCAGGATCGAACCGGTCAGAATGCCGCCGATGGCGTTGGGCAGCACGTGGCTCCACACCGTTTGCCAGCGCGTGGCGCCCAGGCCGTAGCTGGCCTCGCGCAACGACGGCGGCACGGCGCGGATCGCCTCACGCGCGTTGATGATGATCAGCGGCAGGGTCAACAACCCCAGCGTCAGCCCGGCGGAGAGCGTAGTGCGTCCGTTCGCCGTCGTCGGGTCAGATGCACCGATCACGGCCCCGCTGGTTAGCGGTTCCAGGGCTCGCACAAAAATCGCCAGCCCCAACAAGCCGTAAATGATCGACGGCACGCCGGCCAGGTTGTTGATGTTGGTGTCCACCAGGCTGCTGAACCAATTTCGGTTTGAATACTCCTCCAGATACACCGCTGTACCGATACCCAGCGGCGCCGCGAAAAGCATGCAGATGATGACAACCCACAACGAGCCCAGGATAGCCGTACGCACACCGGCTACCGCCGGGTTGGAGCTTTGCGGCGAAGTGACGAAATCCCACGACACCCAGTTGCGCCACTCCAGTTCGGCGCCCGCCATATCTGCCACAGCCGTCTCGATGTCCGCCTTGCGGAACAACGAATCAGAAAAAGACCACGAACGCACGATTGTAGGCCGCACAACTTCGGCCACAACCAGGTCCAACACGTCTTCGCGCGTCCGTTCGGCCATCGGCTGCCACGCCTCCAGCGCGCGCATGCGGCCCGCAGAAACGCCGGAAGCAAGGATGCGCACCAGGGCATCCTTGTCCAGATCGGCCAAGGTCGCCTCGGGGCTGACGGACGCGCCCTGTCCCACAACCTCCGCAACCAGGGATTGCGGATCGCGCTCATTCTGAACGGCGACATAACCGAACGAGTCGTTGACGATCGACACAATCAAGGCTGTCAGCGCCACGATGCCGACCAACGTCGAAGCCATCAATAGGATGCCGAACAGTCTCCCGCGCCGGTGCCGCCATTCGTCGAATCTACGCAGCGCGGCGCCGGCAGGAAATGCGCCGTCCTCGGCCCCTTTACTTCGCTTGATCGTCATGATCCATGCACCTCGCTATTCGCATACCTCATTCGTACACTTCGCGGAAACGGCGCACGATGCGACGGCTGACGATATTCAGGCCGAGCGTCATCGCAAAGAGTACCAGGCCGACGGCGAAAAGGCTGTCGTAGTCCACCGAGTTATAGCTGATGTCGCCGCCGCTGATGCGCACCATATACCCGGTCATGGTCTCGCCGGCCGTAAACGGATTGACCAGCGCCATGTTGTTGATGGCGTCTCCCCAACTTGCGAAGTTGCGGGGGCCGGCGCCCGCGGCGATGGCGACGACCATCGTCTCGCCAATGGCCCGCGAGATCGCCACGATCACCGCTGCCGCCAGCCCTGACAGCGCAGCCGGCAGCACGATGCTGACGGACGTCTCCAGTTTGGTCGCCCCCACGCCATAGGCCGCCTCGCGCAAGGACATCGGAACAGCGCGCAGCGCATCCTCGCTCATGGACGTTACCAGCGGCAGGATGAGGATGCCCACGACCAAGCCCGCCGACGCAACGTTGTAGATCTGCACCACGTCCGCGCCGATCAGGCTGCGCAGCAGCGGCGTCATAAACGTCAGCGCGAAGTAGCCGTATACCACCGTCGGCACGCCGGCTAGGATCTCCAAAATCGGCTTCAGCGCGCTGCGCACCTTCGGCGGCGCATACTCGCTCAGATAGATGGCGATCATCAACCCCACCGGCAAGGCGATCAACATGCCGATGAAACTGATGAGCAGCGTCATCAGCAACAAGGGCCAGATGCCGAAGGCATTGATGCGCGGCTGCCAGGAGATGCCTGTAAGAAAGTCCAAGAAGGTGACTTCGGGCCGTGCGAAGAAATGCACGGCTGTGTTCACCAGCACCACGACAATGCCGATCGTCGTGAAGATCGAAACAGCCGCGCACAGATACAGAAACGCCTGAACGACCATCTCGCCCGGCCGCCGCTGCCTCGTCAAATCGATGTGTGCGCCCGCCAACCGTTGCGGCGCGCCGAGTTGCGGCGAACGGGCGGATATCTCTCTGTGCATTGCCACGCTCCTCATCGTCGCCGGCAAAACCAGGCGGATGGAGAGCAGGCTGCAACCTCTCCCCATCCGCGTTGACGTTCACCAAACGCCGCGGCGATTCTCTCGCCGCGACGGCTTTACTGCCCTACCGCCGCCAACCAGGCCGCCCGCGCCCCGTCGAGCGCCTCATCACTGGCGGGGAAGTAACCGACCCGCTCAACTTCCTCGTTGACGTACGTCAGATAGAAGTTGACGAAAGCGGCAACCTGCGGCTTGCTCTGCATGATGCCCGCATCGGTATAGATGAACAGCGGGCGGGCCAACGGATAGCTGTTGGCGTCCACAGATTCAGGCGTGGCGTCGACGCCGTCAATCGAAAGAATGTCGATGACGCCTTCGTTCTCGGCGTAGTACGCATAGCCGAAATAGCCGATGCCGTACTTGCTGCCGGCAATACCCTGCACCAAGACGTTATCATCCTCGCTCAACTGGAGATTGGCCGCGTCCAGGAATTTGGTCTCGGCCTCCTCGCCAAAAACGGGCTCCACGACGGCTTCGATGAAGAAGTCATACGTGCCACTGTCCGTGCCGGGGGAGAAACGCTGGATCGGCTCCGCAGGCCAAGTTGCATGCACGTCCGACCAGTTGACCACATCGGCGCTGAAGATCTGAGCAAGCTGCTCCATCGTCACGCCTTCGGGCAGCCAGTCATTTTCCGGATTGACAACGACCGCCAGCGCGTCCGTCCCTACGCGGATCTCGATGGGCGCGCGGCCGATGGCGGCGCAGTCTTCGATCTCGGACTCCTTGATCGGACGGCTGGCGTTGGAGATGTCGGTCTCGCCGGACGCGCAGAAGCGCTCGAAGCCGGCGCCGGAACCGATGCTGTCAATCGTGATATTGCCGCTGTAGCCCTCGTTGATAAAGCGTTCGGCCATGGCCTCGCTCAGCGGGTACACCGTCGAACTGCCCGCGGTCACGATGTCGCCGGTCACGGTCAGCGGGTCCACCATCGGCAACTCGCCTTCCGCCGGGGACGGAGCCTCCACCGCCTCTTCAGCGGGGGCCTCTGTGACAACCGCTTCAGCCGCAGGCGCAGCAGCCGGTGCGGCGCCGCCACAGGCCGCCAAGACGAGAACTGCCAGCACAGCCGCTATCAACCAACTCAATTGACGCATAGAGTCTTGCTCCTTGTGTAGTTCGCAATCCATGTTCGCAATCAATCCGGGGTGCAGATGACCTGCACACAAGCCAATTGGCCGCCGCCAACACATCCAGCAACCGGCCACGGCTCGAGTGTATGTGAGTGCGATTAACAAACGAGAGGCGAAAGACAAAGAGAACGTTAAGCGTTAGTTAACGTTCTGTGAGGATCGATATTGGGGATGGCTCAGGAGTTGCGCTGCAATGGACGGCCCGATTGCAATGTTAACGCTACGGCGCGTCTGTCTTCTCAGCTTGCGCGTCCGATGTTTCATCCGCAGGCTGCTCCGCCGGCTCTGCGATCAGCAGGGTAAAGTGGAACTCGCTCCACTCTCCCTCCACGCTGTCCGCCCAAATCTCACCGCCGTGGGCCTGGACAATGTGCTTGGAGATGGCCAGACCAAGCCCGGTGCCGCCGAAGGCGCGCGAACGATCCGTCTTATAGAATCGCTCAAAGACGCGCGTCAATTCGCTGCGGGGAATGCCGATGCCCGCATCGCGCACGATCACCTCAACGTAGGGCGACGCGGCGTCTGTCCGCACGGTGACATCGCCGCCGCCGGGAGAGAACTTGATGGCGTTGTGCAAGAGGTTCGTGAACACCTGCTGCATCCGCTCGCAGTCCACCAAGACCGGCGGCAGATCCTCTGCAATCTGCACGTCGAGCAAGACATGGGCGCGTTCGGCCTGGGGCTGCAAGCGTTCGACTGCCGGCAAGACGACATCGCGCAGAGACATCGGGCTGAGAACCAGCGGCGCCTGCCCCGATTCGATGCGTGATAGCTCCAGCAGTTCCTCGACCATCTGCGTGAGTGCGTCCACTTCCACTTCCATGCGGTCCAGGAAACGCGCCGCGGCTGGCGGATCGTCGATAGCGCCGTCGCGCAGAGTTTCGACCAGGGCATGCAGAGAAGCCAACGGCGTACGCAATTCGTGCGACACATTGCTCACGAAGTCCTGGCGCACAGTCTGCAGCCGCCGCAGTTGCGTCAGGTCCTGCAGCAGCACCAGATAGCCGCGCCGGGAGCGCTTGAGCAAGGGCGTGACGATCACGCGGATGAACTGGCCGTTCGCCATCTCGACAGTCGCCGACTGCTCGGCCCCAGACTCGCGGCAACGCGCCCACACCTCCGCCACGCGGTGATCGCGCGTGACCTGCACAAACGAACGGCGCAACGCCTGCGCCCGGGTCGTCTTCAGCAGGCGCGCCGCCGCCGGATTCACCAGGCGCACGTCGCCCATCTGGTCCAGGATCATCACCCCGTCCGTCATCACATGCATCACGGTGTTGAGGCGATCCTTCTCCCTGGCGCGCTTCTTCATCTGGCGCTGGAGCTTGTCCGCCATCTCATTCAGCGCATTCCCCAGCCGGCCAAGCTCATCTCGGCGCAACATGATCACGCGTGCGTCCAAATCGCCGCCGGTGATGCGCTCGATCATCTCCGCCAGCTTGCGCAGCGAGCGGCTCGTCCCGCCGGCGGTCACGGCTAGGATCAGGAGGATGAGAAGGCTAGCCGCAGCACAAATGGCGAGCAGATGGTTGCGCGCCTGCGCAAGCGTCGCCTCGAGCTCCTGGTTGGAAGCCGCCAACCGTACGGCGCCGGCGATCTCGCCGTCAAGAACCACCGGAGCGGCCACAAACATCATCGGCTCACCGCCGGCCTCGCGGCGATGCGTCTCAATGTTGCCCGCCAGCGCGGCGCGCACCTCTTCGGGCATGCCGTCCCCTACAACAGGCGCGGCGCTGCCGAGCGAGTCCGCCAACACAGCCCCCTGGCTGTCGAGGGCGGTCAGCCTGGCGTCGGTTACCTGGGCTAACTGGCGCAACGTCTCGCCCAACGCGCCGTCGTCCTGCGACCAGGCGCGGAGGAAGGCATCCTGCACGGCGATGCGCTCGACCTGTTGCACGTAATGCACATCGATCCGTTCGCGATAGAATAGACCGAGGCGCATCCACAGAAGGGCGGTCGTGACCGCCATAATCGCCAGAACAGCCAGCGCGGGCCATAGCGATAAGCGCGCCGGCGTCCTCAGCCAAAGCCTGCTCAGCATCTCTTGCAAAGACGTTGCCGCCCCATTGCTTGTCTTCTGCTCCATCAGCGAATTGCCTCCCGGACCGCGCCGGCCACGCCCACGCAGCGCTTGCCCGTCTGAAACGGGCGACGCCTGCTATCACCCCTCAAAACGGTAGCCGACCCCGCGCACGGTGACGATGCGCACTGGTCTCGACGGGTCCTGTTCGATCTTCTCGCGCAGCCATCGCACATGCACATCGACCGTGCGACTGCCGCCGTCATAATCCCAGCCCCACACGCGCTCCAGCACCAGATCGCGGCTCAACACGATGCCGCGGTTGCGAGCCAAAAAGACCAGCAGATCGAACTCCTTGGGCTTCAGGTGCTGCGCCTGTCCTTTGCACGACACCTCGCGGCGGTTCAGGTCAATGGTCAAATCCCCGAACACAAGCGTTTCCTGCCGCAAGGCTGCGTCCCGCTTCTCCGCGGCCTGCTCGTTCGCTTCCTCGCGCGCCAGGCGCACGCGACGCAGCAACGCCTTGACGCGCGCCATCAGTTCGCGCATGCTAAAGGGCTTGCTCAGGTAATCGTCGGCCCCCACTTCCAGCCCGACGATCTTGTCCACCTCGTCGGTGCGAGCCGTCAGCATGAGGATGGGGACATTAGTCTCCTGCCGCAGGATGCGGCACACTTCGAAGCCGTCCATCACGGGCAACATGATATCGAGCACCACCACATCGGGGCGCTCGCGGCGAGCCATGTCCAGCGCCTTGGCGCCGTCCATGGCAATGACGACTTCGTAGCCTTGCTTTAGCAAGTTGTATTCCAGCGTATCGACCAACGCCGGTTCGTCTTCTACGACAAGCACCTTGTGGGTCATCGGTTCATCATCCCGATCTAGTAACAGCCAACTGCAAACACAGAGCAGATGTGCGCTCGACGAGGCGGGCGCGGCCATGCGCCTACCCTGAGTATCTACGCGATAGGGACCGCGCACAAATCGCGGCGACAGCCTAGCGCCTTGTGCGCCAGTATACGCCGAATGTGTTAGGGATGCGTTAACAAAAGAGGGACGCCGGCTCGGCCTGCGCTACGGGTTGCTGCGCGAGACAACCAAAATGCCCACGCAGATCACGGCGATGCCCACCCAGCGCAGCAGCGGGACGCTCTCGCCAAGCACGAGTTTCGAGGTGAGCGCCACGAGGACAAAGTTCAGGGCCAGGAACGGATACGCCACGCTCAAATCCAACTTCGTCAGCACGGCGATCCAGGCCAACGCGCCCACGCCATACAGCACCAGCCCGAGCAGCACTAGCGGAGAGCGGACGATCATCGTCAGCAACGAGGCCAAATTAGCGGCCGCGTTTTCCGCGCCGGGTTGGCTGACGCCCAGCTTAAGCGCTGTTTGCCCTGCCACGCCGGCCGACACCGATAGGAGAATAAGCCACAAGTAGTGCATGACCTGCTTTTTCATCGCCACACGCCGCAAAGCACCCGGCATCCTGACCGACCCCACAAAAAACCGCCTTCAACCTGCGTTCAAGGCGGTTGCCAGATGAGCCCCCTGGGACTCGAACCCAGAACCCGCGGCTTAAAAGGCCGAAAACAAATCGAAGCCGCAAAAGCAAACGCCTTCAGTGTATCCACTATTGCCGGGTTTAGTCAAAAATACCCATGTCCGCTGCTCCCGGGGAGTGGCAGACCGGGCGTGCATACGACATCGCGCGCGAGGAGCGTTTCAATCCTCACCCGCCCCGAAGGACGGGTGCAACCCGTGTTTTTGTCCACGCGTACATCCACCGTAGGCGTTTCAATCCTCACCCGCCCCGAAGGACGGGTGCAACTCCTCATACGACGCGCCTGCCCCGATGACGATGCTGGTTTCAATCCTCACCCGCCCCGAAGGACGGGTGCAACCAGCGGTACATCATCAGCCAGATGGCGACGGGTGCGTTTCAATCCTCACCCGCCCCGAAGGACGGGTGCAACTTGTGGTGGAGCATAGGCCGTAGGGGGGCGAGATGGGTTTCAATCCTCACCCGCCCCGAAGGACGGGTGCAACCTGGCGTAAGCCGCGGCAGTCCAGTTCACCCGTTTGCAGGTTTCAATCCTCACCCGCCCCGAAGGACGGGTGCAACAGGGCGGCGGTAGAGAGGTTGCCGTGA